>SVPQ01000018.1 GCA_015065845.1 Oscillospiraceae bacterium | reverse complement strand
TTAGAAGTAGTTTATGCTCTTCTTAATTTCCTTGGTAATGAAGAAATTGCAAATGTTGTATCTAAGGCTGTTTATGGCGTTTTAACTTCTGATGGTGTTAACATTGGCGGTCTTAACGGCATAGTTGGTGGCTTAGTTGACCTCGGTGAAATCAATGGTATTCTTACTAATCTCGATGGTTTCTTGACTGAAATGGTTTACGATATGCTCATTCACGGCTCTTATGGTTATGATATGAGCATGGATGAATTAAAAGAAGCAGGTCAGGGACTTCCTGCAGAAGTTAACACACTTGACAAACTCGTTAATGTTGCTGTTTATAATCTTCTTACAAAACCACAGAAATATGAGTATGTTCCTACAGATGAATATACAACTGATGAAAATGGTAACCAGGTTCCTGTAACAGAGAAAGTTTGGGATATGGAATCTTTCATTCTCACAGAAGATAAACTTGCAGGTAAAGATTTATCTTTCAGAAACAACTCAATTTTCTCAATTATTGACCAGGTTCTTCAGATAGCTTACGAAGACTTCGGTACAGTTGCTCTTAACCACGATGTTAAGAAGCTCTTTATGGAAGCTATGGGCGTTGATTTCGTAACTCTTGACGAAAAGAAAGATGCTCAGGAAATAGCAAACATTAAAGCTGATGCTGATTATGTTAATGTAGAAGATGAAAATGTTGACTCTTCAAGCGTTAAAAACTACTTCTGTAACGCACAGATGTGGGAAGTAAATGGTACTTGGTACTTCAGAGATTATGTTACAAGACCTATTCTTGATGCTAATGGTAACCTTCAATACACAACAGATGATGAGGGTAACCAGGTAGTTGTAGAAGGTTTAAAACATCGTTATCAGAGAGCTGAAGCTTACAACGCTAACGACCTTTATTATGCATTTAACTGGGGTTATACACTCACAGATACTACATTTAATTTTGATCAGTTACTCACACAATATGGTTCAATTATTGGTTGCCTTAACCACATTCTCCATGTAATTCTCGAAACTGCTATTGACACAGGTTATCTTCAGACTCTTGGCGTTAGCAGCATCGACGAACTCTGGGTAGACGGTGGTAATGACCAATTCAATGAAAACTTAATGAGAACTGCTAAGTTCCTTCTCAAGAATTTCACATTTGAATTCTTTGGCAGAAACCCACTTTATGTTGACCTTAACACATTAAAAGCAAACGATGCTTTTATTGCAAAAATTGATTCATTCGAAAACAATGCAGAAGGCAGAGAAGGTCTTATAGCTTATATGCTTCTCCCATTCTTAGGCGATGCATTACCACAGCTCGTTTACGACCTTGATATGTTTACAACAGGTGTTCAGATTGAACAGACTGCTGCTCTTCTTGTAAGAGAATTCCTCTCAGACCTTACTCCACAAATCAACTATGATGACCAGATTTTTGTTGACGCTTCACTTAAATCAGGCAGAAAGTTCCAGACAAAGACATCTGCTCAGTGGTTCGAACTCATTCTTAATATGGGTCTTGACTTAGCAGCAGTTTATCTTGACAATATTTCAAACTTCAATGTTGATTTAAATACACTCGAAACAATCAAAGGCTACGCTGTAGCTGCAGGTGACCCTGCTTGGATGGGTGTTCTTGAAGAAATCGTTGACTGGGCAGTAGATTATGTTGCTGACGGTACAGGCTACAGTGTTATCAATGGTCTCGAACCTGCAACACTTGGTTCAGTTCGTTGCGTAACTTCTTACAACCCACAGAATGATACTGTAACAGTTGCTAACAACTACGCTGGTAACAACAGTGCATTCAACATTCTTTCAAAAGCACTTAACTCACTTCTCCCACTTGGTCTTCTTGTTGGTGTTTCATCAGATGCTTATGCACTCGATGTTAAAATGGTATTTGATAAACTCATCGATGTAATTGATGACCTTGACCTTGAAGTTCTTCTTGGTGTATTCGGCAGAAACGGCAGAAGCGACAACCTTCTCGGTGCTCCTAATGTTGCTGTTCAGATTTTCAATCTTGTTAACAGACTTATCAATGCATTATTTGGTAAATCACTCTTAGTAGTTAACAACGAAGTTGCAGAACCAATTAACAATGCACTTCAACAAGGAAACCTTAAAACAACTATTTACAACCTTCTTACAGGTCTTAACTCAAGAAAAGTAGCTCTTTTAAGAAGTGCTCTTCCTGTAGTTGCTGTATTTGTTGATGACTGGGGTTCAGAACAGGCTATCCGTACTCCTAACCTCGATATCGACAGAGTTGTTAACTCAAATAATGGTACTATTGACCATACATTCACTCTCAGTAACGGTTCACGCGGTTTATGGCGTGGTTATATGAAGAATGGTGCTCGTGCACAGGATGAACAATATACTTATAATATTACAGGTATTTCTTCTGCACAGGGCTTGGCATTTGGCGGTGGCTTTGAAGGCCAGTTGACAAAAGGTCAGACAAAATCAGTTATTATTAAAGGTTCTGCTCCTGCTGAAGGTCTCGCAGACCGTATAGACATTGCTTACCAGGTTTATAATGAAGATGGTCAGCTTATGGATAACGGCAGAACTTACACAAAATCTTACTATGTATATTTCAACTATCTTGCAAAGAATACTCACTATAACGATACAGACGGTCACAATGTAGAAATGCCTACAGCAATTGCATTTGATATTTCATCTGAAACAGTTGTTGATGATATCAAAGCATTCATTGCAAAGCAAGAAGGTGTTGCTCGTTGGTACAATGGTGCAAACAGTTCAAAAACAATTGAATTCAAAAACACCGGTACTGCAACACAGGGCGCTTTCACAATGACTGGTAAATCACAGAAACAAGATAAAGAAACAACATGGTATTACAATCCATTCACATTCAATGAAGGTGCATTTAATGTAGCTTCACTTGGCAATGGTGCTGTTTATAACTTCACTCACCAGTTCTATTACACATACAAACAGTATCTTTGGAGTGATGAAACAGTTGTTGGTTGGAAAGATAACAAAACAACTTCAATCATTCTTTATAATGGTACTCTCAAGGCTGAACTTGAAGAATACTTGAACGAACAGATTGATATTAACCGCTTACCTGGTGACTACACAAATGCTGGTGCATATACAGACTACTTAGTATCTCTTGCAAACGCAATGGCTTCAGCTTATAACCCACTCTGGAGTGGTAATATCAACTTAGACTTTGCAGGTTTAAAAGCAGACCTCGAAAATAAAATTGCAACACTCGAACAATACAAGGTTGACCCTAATGATGGCGGTGACACAACTGCTGCAGGTATTGTAAACCTTAAAGCTACTCTCAATTCAGTTGAAGAAGGCTTTGGTGGCAAAGACTACAGAACTTATATGCTTTACAGATGGCATCGTTATCAGGATGCTAAAAACAGTGCAAACAGAGCTATTAACCTCTATGAAGAATACTCAGCAGGTCTTCAGACACAGAAATTTGAATATTCTTCAATGCCTGTTTATAAACTTAAATCAGCTATTGCTGGTGACCAGTACGAAGGCTACATTTTAGGTGTTCTTAAAGACCTTAACGAAGAAGAATTAGCACAAGCTAAAGAAAACTTCTCAAATGTTGCAAGAGAATTCGGTGGTTTAACTACTCTTGACGTTGCTCAGATGTCTAACCTTGTTACAAGAATGTCTCAGAGACTTATTCTTCGTAGCGACAAACCTATAACATCTTACCTTTCAAAAGAAATTGAGTCAGCTAGAGCAGAAATTGGTACAACTAATAATGCAGGCTACTCAACTCGTAGCTGGAATGCTTACTCAGATGCATTCACAAAAGCAGAAGCTGCTATGACAAGTGATTCACAGGATGTAATCTTCGCTGCTAAGTATGCTCTTCAGGTTGCTCGTAACAACTTAAGAACAGCTGCTCAGGAAGCAGATTACAGTGAACTTGAAGAACTTATATCTCAGGCTAATGCAATCTTCTGGAACCCAGCTCTTTACGATAACTCAAATGCTGAAATCGGTGCAGTTCTCGCTGCTTTGGGTTACACAGCAACAAATACAAGCGGTGTAAAAACTGACATCTTCCCGAACTCAGCAAAAGCAGTAAATGCTCATTCTTACGATAAGGGCGACCAGGAAGAAGTTGACGATGCTGCAGATGCTCTTAAAGTAGCTCTTTCTAAGATGGTATTTAAAGGCGCTAACTACGGTGGCAACACAGTTACACCTTCACAAGTTCCAACTGGTGAAGTTGACGAAAATGATGTAGCAATCACAGAAACAGTTAAAACAACAAAACTTTCTGCAAAAGAACTTCTTTCAGAAGTTAAAGCTAAGTTTGGTTCTACAACAGCAAATGGTGCTACAGATACAGAAGTAAGAATTTCTCTTGATGATAACTACACACTTGAAAACGGCAACGATAAATTCGTTGGTACAGGTGCTACTATCACAATCTACACAACACAATCTGGTATTAAAATCCCACTTTCAACAATTAAAGTTATTGTTGAAGGCGATGTAACAGGTGACGGTGTAATCGACGTTCTTGACTGTATGGTAATTGAACTTGCTTCAAATAACTTGACTCAGATTAACGGCGTTTATAACTTAGCAGGTAACCTTGCAACTGATACTGAAATCAATGACCTTGACCTCTTGGCAGTTGCTAACCTTGCAAAAGAAACTCACTGATAATTAAAGTTAAATCATTTTAAAGGTTTGCCCCACTCAGTTGGGGTGGGGCAAATTCTTTGTATATTTTTAACAAAACATTTTTCTGTAATTTTTATAAATTTTGATGATTTGCTATTGCAATTTCAGAGAATTTATATTAAAATAGAAGAATGTTATTGAGGTATTTTAGTAAAAATATCTTCAGGAAAGAGAATTAAATAGTCTTTAAGGAGGCAAAACCAATGTCTAAATCAAGAAAAGTTCTTGGTGCGCTTCTTGCTGTTGTAATGGTTCTCAGCGTTCTTAGCATTTCTGCTTTCGCTGCAGGCGCTACAAGTTACGAAGATGACGCATCATTTACTCAAAGTTGGTCACTCGGTACACCTGTTTCTCTTGGTGGCAACCAATACAAAGTAGATGTTATTCTTTCAACAAACTACCCGGTTGGTCCTGTTTCATTCAAGTTAGAGGGTGTTACTACTGTTGACGAAGTAGCAATAGGCCCTGGTTACTACGCAGGAGCTCTTTATGACAAAGCAAATTCAGGTCTCGTTCTTATGGTTCCTGACACAGCTGCAACAGTTCAGGCTCTTAACTGTAACAATGCTGTAATTGCTACTGTTACTTACACAACAAGCAATGCAAACGGTGCTGTTGCTATTGAAAAATCAGCAAAAACTGCTGACAACCCTAACGGTTCACTCGTTGCTTCTCGTTGTACTGGCGGTACAGTTAATGTTTCAGACTTCGTTGTAGGTCAGACTACTACTGTTAGTGGCGAACTTATTTATGAAGTTACAGAAGACGAACCAACTCCACCAGCAACTGCAACATTAACAGGTACAAATGGTGGTTTCGTTGACGAAGCTCGTGGATATGTTTACGGTGTTCCGGCAAAAGCTAACCCAGCAACATATTTCTCAACAACAGGTTATATTGAAATGGTAGCTAATGCAGCTGGTTATACAAATGGTACTGGTGCTAAGCTCAATCTTTATACAGATAGTTCAAAAGGTACTCTTGTTAAATCTTATACATTAGTTATCTTTGGTGATTTAAATAACGATAGTGCTGTCGATGTTAATGATACTTTGGTATTGTCAAAACACGTTAGTGCTACTGCAACAATCGTTGACCCAGTTGTTCTTTTCGCATCTGATGTTGCTGAAATCGGCTCTGGTGTTGATGTAAACGTTAACGACCTTAACGCATTAAATAAACATGTTTCTGCTGTTCTTATGTTAGCTGATAATGTGAGAGCTTAAGAAATGGTTATTGAATAAAAATATGTGGAGGAATTTTTGATGAAAAAAATTTCAAAGGTTCTTGCAGTTGTATTAGCACTTACAATGCTTGTTGCATCTAGTGTGCTTCCTGCATCTGCAGCCGATCTTGAAAATGCATCTCTTAAACTCTCGTTTAAAGATGTAGATGGTAATGCCATCACTTCAGCTACAAACGGTAGTGTTATTGATGTTTTTGTTTCACTTAAAGTTGATGCTTATGTTCAGGCAATGCAATTTTATGTAAACTACAATTCTGATTATGTAAAACATGGTCGTCAGAATTCAACAGCAACAAACTTTAAAGACCCTTCATCTGCTAATGCTGGTGTTTGGATGTCAAACTTTGCTTTAACTGATAAAGTTGAACCAATTGATGATCCTGAACTTGCTGAAATCGATGATGCTAACGAAGGTTATTGTTACTATCTCCAATGGGGTATGGGTACAAAATCTATTACTCCTTGGAACCCAGATACAATGCCTGCTCATTCAAATGCTTCAACACAGGGTGTAAAAGTTGTTTATGCTACAAAGACAGATGACCAGACACTTCTTGTTAACACAAAAGGTGAGTATCAGGAAATTATCAGAATGCGCTTTATGGCAACACAGGATATTTCAAGCCTTAGCCAGATGTTCTTCTTTGATAACAACTATGATAAGGTTATCATCAATATCGACAGCGAAAATGTTCCTTTCTCTGTTCTTGCTGTAAATGAAGCTAAAAACCTTAATGTTTCTTTCGAATACGAAGGTGGCGTAACACCTCCTCCAGCTGGTGACCCAATCACAGTTGAAAACATTACAACTCAGGTTCAGTGGCAAGATAAAGATGCTGGTAAGATGAGAGTTGCTTTCCGTGGTAACATCAAAAACTACACACTTAACCTTGTTGATGGTTCTCAGACAGAAATCGCTGACATCTCAGAAATGGGTGTTGTTTACTCAAAGAGTAACACTAACCCAACAGTTGGTGGCGAAAATTGTACTCCTGCTCCTGCTTGGACAATTTACGACTTCACAACAGGCGGTTATTTCTTCCGCGCAGTAGTTGGTAATTATCAATATGATAATACTGAAACACTCTACGCAAACGCATACATTATTATTGATGAACAGACAATCTATGCTTCAAATGCTCCAATTGAAACAACAGGTGCTCAGGCTTATGCAGCTGGTGTTGCAAATGGTATGTCTGCAAAATAATTATGAATAATAAATATATTTCACCAGAATTACAAATTTTAGAATTTGATATACACGATGTTTTAACTAACTCTTCAGTTGTTACAACAAGACCATCAGGTAGCGTCAATATTGGCGGTACAGGTGGCGACGGGTACATCGATTTTGATGATATTCTGTGATAGATATATAATTGAAAGGAGAAATAACTCATGGTTAATTACACAAAACCGGAACTCGAAATTACTGAGTTCGAAATCGTTGATGTTCTTACTATCTCCATTCAAGCTGACGGTCCAGATGCTGAATTCGGCGCATGGTATTGATTAGAGAAGTAGGGTGTTAACAAAACCCTTTATAACCTGCTACATTCGTGTAGCAGGTTTTTTTCTATGTTAGGTGTTAGGTGATAGGTTTTAGGTTTTAGGGGTTGGGGTTAGGGGTTGAACATTTTGTAAATAAATGATATAATCGTAAAAAATGGTTGGAGTGGTGTAGATGTATCAAGATTTGCTTGTCTGGCAAAAATCTATGGAGTTAGTAAGACAGGTATATATACTTGTTGAAGAACTTCCTAAAAAGGAAAATTATGTGTTATCCGACCAAATGAGACGCGCTGCTATTTCAATTCCATCAAACATAGCAGAAGGTTCTGGAAGAAGTTCGCGTAGTGAATATAAAAGATTTTTGGAAATTGCGCGTGGTTCTCAATATGAACTTCAAACTCAATTACAAATATGTGTTATGTTAAATTATTTAAAAAAAGATGATTTAGAAGATGTTTTTTTCTTGATTTCAGAAATTGGAAAAATGCTTAATTCAATTATAAAAAAGTTAAATATCCCTAACCCCTAACCCCTAAAACCCAACCCCTAACACCTAAAACCTAAAACCTATAAAAAGGAACTCAAATATGAAATTATCCGTCGCAGAACTAATCGTCGAAATAACCCCAAAATACGAATTACTCAAATCCCGACTTGGACCGTATATTTATGACGGGGAAAAAGACGCGGATATTGTAATTCCTTTAAGTGAACAGTTTTTTATTGACAGGCACAATGAACACCCTGAATTGACACTCGAAGAATGTGAATATCTTTACACAGGTTCATGTTTTTACACAGAACTTATAAAATTCGGTGGGGTATTGCTTCACGCATCTTGTGTGCAATACGAAAATTATGCATACCTTTTTTCTGCTAATTCTGGTACCGGTAAATCTACCCACACTCATTTGTGGCTCCAGAAATTCCCAGGTGCAGAAATTCTCAATGATGATAAACCTGCTATAAGAAAAATTGGCGAAAAATATTATGCATTTGGTACTCCGTGGAGCGGAAAATTTGATGAAAGTATAAACACTAAGACAGAAATTGCAGGAATAACTTTCCTCTCTCGTGGCGAAACCAATGAAATCGAAAGAGTTTCTGGCAGTGATGTGATGTTTGAATTTATGAATCAGACTGTCAGACCCAGCAAAAAAGAATATATGGTTTTCTTTATGGAAATTTTAGATAAAATTCTTTCTGATGTTCCTGTTTTTAAAATGAAATGTAACATTTCAGAAGAAGCAGTCGAAACATCTTACAACGCAATGAAAAGGAGCTAACTATGAAACTCAGTGAAAATTTTGTTTTAAAAAATATTGCAGGCGAAAATGTTGTAATGCCTGTTGGCGACGCAGTCGGCAAAATCAACGGTATGATTAAACTCAACCCATCTGCAAAAGTAATCTGGAATGCACTCGAAGAAAATAAGGATGTCGGTGGCATTTTAGAAGAAATGAAAAAGAATTTTCAGGGTGTTGATGATGAAACTCTCAAAGAAGATATAAACTACTTTTTAAATAAACTCCGCGAACACGAGATTTTAGTTGACTGATTATGAAAAATAAAGTTACAATGCAAGAGCTTCTTCCGTTTATAGAAGAAGCTTTCGTGAATAATAAAACATTTACAATTCCAATAACCGGTACAAGTATGCGCCCTCTTTTAATTTGTGGGCGTGATACTGTTACACTCACAAAATGCACTGAAAAACTGAAAAAAGGTGATTTACCTTTATACAGAAGAAAAGACGGTGTTTTCGTTCTTCACAGAGTTGTTGGCTTTGACAAAAATGGTAATTACATTATGTGTGGCGACAACCAGTTTTTAAAAGAATGTAACATCGAACATTCTCAGATTATTGGTGTTGTTACTGAAATTACCCGAAACGGTAAAACTTTTTCAGTAGCCGATGCGAAATATCAACTCTATGTTAAACTTGGACTTGCACTTTTAAATGTGAGGTATCCGTATAAGAGGGTTAGATATTATATATCTAAAATCAAGAAGGTTTTTTGCTCTTGATTAAAAATGAATTATAAATGAAACGAAAAAATTAACTCCTACAATCGTAGGGGCGACCACAGGTCTGCCCCTACGATTGTGGAGGTTAACTTTTCATTTCATTTTCAGATAATTATTATAATCCAACGCGAAGCGTTCCGAAATTTTCAATTTTCAACTTTCAATTTTCAATTCTCTTTTTAAAGAAAGGCAGGAAGTTTATGAATAACTCAACAAACCAATCAACCGAACAACAAAAAACTGCTTCTTGCCTTGACACAGGCAGAAAACTTATAAAAATTATTGATGGTATTATAAATAATAAAAAGGCAGATATACCTGAAAATACAGATTTCTCTCGTGTTATGAAACTGGCATACGCTCACAGAGTAAGCGGTATGGTTGCTTATTGTGCTGATAAATATAATTTACCAGAAGAAACAAAAAACAGATTTAATCAGGAACTTTTTAAAACTGCGGCAAGGCACACAGCACAAGAACGCGAGGTAGAAGAACTTTCAAAAGAATTTTCAAATGAAAAAATAGAACATTGTTTTTTAAAAGGCTTGAAAATTTCTTCACTTTACGATGTTCCTGAAATGCGTTTTATGCTCGATATAGATGTTTATGTAAATCCCGAAAAATTCCAGGACGCAATAAAAGTAATGGAAAACAGGGGATATGAAAAAATTTCTTTAGATGAAAAAGACTGCTCTCTTTCTAAAAAACCATTTTTAAATGTCGATTTACACCGTGAATTAAAATACGATTTTGATTTAGGTTATGATTTTTATAAAAATGTTTATGACAGACTTGTTTCAATAGACAATTCTTATGAGAAAACAATGACAAAAGAAGAATTATATGTGTATCTTCTTTCGCACACTGCTCACCATTTTTCAACCGCAGGTACAGGAATTAAAAGTGTTATAGACCACTACTATATTATGAAAAATCTTGCACCTGAATGTGACGAAAGTATTTTAAATGAATATTTAAAAGAAAGCGGTCTTGAAGATTTTAACGAAAAATTTTCAAAACTTACAAAAGTTTGGTTTATGGGCGAAGAAAGTGACACAGTTACAGAACAAATGGCAGATTATATTATTTTAAGCGGTGCTTATGGAACAGATATAAACTACTATGTAAATGGCGTTCTCAGAATGGGAATGAGCGAAAATAAAAAAAGTTACTTCTTAAAAAGACTTTTCCCTGATTACAAAACCATGTGTTTCAGATACCCTGTTTTAGAGAACAAGAAAATTCTTCTGCCTGTTTTCTGGGGTGTAAGAATTCTGAGTTCTGTTACCAGTGCAGGAAGAATTAAAAACGAAGCAAGTGGAATTTCTTCTGTAGACGAAATCAACAAAAACAAACAAGAAGAATTTCTCAAAAATGTCGGATTGTAAATTTTTAAAAAACTACTTGTAGAAACTATATAACTTGTGTTATAATGATCCGTGATATGTTTAATTTATTATGAAATAAAAGGTCAGGTGAATTAAATGGCTTACGAAGAAAAGACAAGCTATGAAGACGATACCAGTCTATATTCCTTTTTAAGACTTATAAATATTCTTGTGAAAAAATGGTGGGTAATTGTATTTTTTATGGTTGCCTTCGGTCTTCTTGGTTTCATTTTTTCAAGAGTTACTTACACAGAACAATATTCTTCACAGATAATTTTCAATGTATCTAACAAAGATAAGGATATTGCAGGCTCTGCTTCTCTTTATGTTACTCAGTCTGACGCACAGGCTTCAGGTATGATTGCTAATAACTTTAAAAACCTTATCGAAAGTGGTAATGACTTTGTCACTATGATTCAAAGAGAGGTTAAAGACAAAACAGGTAAAACTTACGACAAGAAATATTTAAGAAAATTACTTAATGTTTCACTTCTTACAGATGGTACACTTGTATATATTACAGTTACTTCTGAAAATAAGGATTTGTCAAATGCAATTTCTAACGCAATTAAAGATAATTACGAAGATTTTACTACTAAAGTTTTCCCTACTGCAAACTTTACCATTGCAGATAATCCTACTCCGTCTGAACTTCAGACAGATACCTCAATGTTTATCTACACTCTTGCAGGTTTAGTTTTAGGTGCTATTTTAGCAGTTGTTATTTTAGTTGTAAGAAGTAAAATTCAGAACATTCTTCTTTCAAGTGAAGATATCAAAAATAAATACGGCGTTAGCATTATGGCTATCGTTTCTAAACTTGATACTAAGAAAGCAGGTATTTCAAGACTTCTTATTACTGACAGAAATGTTGGTCTTCCGTTTATTGAAACTTTCAAACTTATAAGAACTAAACTTGAATCTACAAAACTTAAAAAAGGCTACTCTGTTTTCGCAGTTACAAGTTCAACTGAAAGCGAAGGTAAAACTACTTGCTCTGCTAATATTGCGCTTTCTCTTGCAAAGAGCGGTAAATCAGTTATTCTTATTGATGCTGACTTAAGAAGACCTGCAGTTTGTAAAACACTTGGTATTACTCTTGATGGTGACCAGGGTATTTATGAAATCGTCAGTGGTCAGAAAACTTTTGATGAAGCGGTTAAATATGTTGAAAGATATAACTTATATCTTCTTATTTCTGACAGACAAACTGTTGACCCATCTGAAGTTCTTGCTTCAAAGGGTATGGAAGCTATTGTTGAAGAAGCAAGAAAGAACTTTGACTATGTTGTTATTGACTGTCCACCTGCCGGTGTTGTTGCTGACGCCGCTATCGTTGCTAACTACGCAGATTCAATTATTTTCGTTGCATCTGAAGGTAAGGTTTCACTTTCTCAGGTTGAATATGCTTTATCAGACCTTATGACTACAAAATCAGATATTCTTGGTTGTATTTATAACTACGCTGACCCGAAATTCCTTTCTCGTGGTGGTTACTTTGCCGGTGCTTATGGTGGTTACCACAAACTTGGAGGATATGGTTACGCAAATGCTTACGCATCAAGTTATTACAGAAGTCAACATTCATCTGGTTCAGGTTCATCCGGCAGAAGAAATTCACGATAAAACCCCAAAAATCTCTTACACAAAAAGTGTAAGAGATTTTTTTCTTTGTGGGAATATTTCGGGAATAAGAATTGTGCAAAGTGATGTTTTAATTATGAATAATTTGTAAACAATTTCTGAGAGTTCATAAAAAAAGGGGATTTTTATATTGAAATTATGACATTTTTGTAACATTTCGACAAAATTCAAGGCAGATTTTTTACATAGAAATAAAAAAAAAGATTGATTATTTACAAAACTTGTAGTATGATTAGGAATGAGATATACTCAGATAGGTGTATTATGCCCAAAATTCAGAGTTAATTTGGATATTTTCAACACATTTTATGAGTAAAAATATAGTAAATGTATATACCGATACATTTATAGGGTATTAAAAATTTAAGTTTCTTAAGAAAATCCGGAGGCTTTATTTATGGCGCTTGAGTTAACAAGAAAAGGCGGTAACAACAAAAAACCAAAACCGCAAGTAAACATTCTTCCTAAAATAGAGGAGTTTTTCCAGAAAAACCCTTTGATGAAAATCATCGTTCCGGTTATCGGATTTTTAATAATCGTTGCAGTATTTCTTATTATAGTATTTGGTGATAAGGTTATTACTGAAGACCCGGATAAAAATACAGGAACACAAAATCCTAATTCAAATGTAGTAGAAGTTCTACCGGGTGATAATGATATCACCGATGAAAAGGTGCTTGAAATAATAAATAAAGACCCACTTTCGGCGGATATTCTTTCTACTGCGAAGTATAAGGGTTATGTAAGTGGTTCGAGTGGTCTTAAAACTGCTCTTATAGAAATCGGTTCAAAGAGTGACTTCCTTGTTCTCGCTGTTGGTGAAACAGTAGGCGACTCAAGTTGGGAAGTTATTGAAATAAACGAAGATTATGTGATGTTTAAAGCTGGTAACGCTACTAAAAAGCTTAAAAGCCAAATGTAAACAACTTTAATATAGATTAATTACACGATATGCTACATATCAAATATGGTCTTTTACTAGGAGGACAACTGAGATGAAATTAAAAAATCGCGCATTGAAAACAATCAGCATGTTTGCACTCTCACTCATTTTACTTATGGGTGCGGTGCTTCCAATGTCTGCTGCAGGTAGTTCACCTGACGAATATATGGCTTCATATACAGTCAAATCAGGTGACACACTTTCTTCTATCGCAGCGAAATACGGTGTTACCGTTGCAAGTATTGTAAAGGAGAATGACATTTCTGCTTCAGCAACTCTTTTCCCAGGTCAGAGTTTGAATATTCCGGGTGCAACATCTGTTCATGAAGACTCAACTACTTCTTTCGGTTCTTCAAGCACAATAACTGCACAATTCAAAGAAGCTGATTTAGTAGGTGTTCTTGAAACTATTCTTGCACATACAGGGTACACAATGATTTTCAAAGGAACATCATCACCTGTTACTATTAATCTTCCTGGTGTATCTCCTCTTACAGCGATTGACTATGTTCTTCGTATGGTAGAGATGACTTACATAAAGCACGATAATATTATTTATGTTGGTAATGCTGCTACACTTAACGCAAGTTTTGCTGATAAACAAGCGCTTACTAAATTTACAGTTAAATATATCTCAGTTGATACTCTTATGTCACACCTTTCAACACTTGGTGTAGCTCCAACTCTTGTGAAAATGGAAAATGATAACCGTGATTTCTGGCTTACAGGCACACCAATGGAATTAGCAAAAGTAAAGCAAGTAATTAATACTCTTGATGTTAAAAAGAATGTTACAACAGGTAGCGGTGCTATCAGTTCAAGTCTTACCGCTATTGAATTAAAGCATATTGCTGCAAGTGAATTCAGTTCACTTCTTCAGACTCTCGGTCTTCATGCAGGTATTACAATGTCGGCTCACCCGATGACACTTTATGTTTATGTTTCAGGTGATGCTCTTAATGACATTATGAAAATCAAGAAACTTGTAGATTTCGAAGATGTGAACGCTGTAGAACCACCAACAGGTTCAGGTGATGAAGGCGGTACTGCAGATAAAGAAGAAGATAAAGGTAATACCGGTAATACAGATACCGACAAAGATACTGGTGCAGATAAAGATAACGGTAAAGAAGACGGAACAACATCAGATGTAGTAATAAGCGATGGTGAAACATCACTCGTTAAACTTACTCTTCAATATATCAATAAAGATGCCGCTAAGAATATTCTTAGTACATTCGGTTACAAAGTAGAAGTTCTCGGTCTTGACCTTTATGAAAAAGTTATATGGCTTCGTGGCGCTACTGATGAAGTAAATGAAGCTATTGAACAAATTAAAGAACATGATATTTCAGGTAACAACACTGAAAAAGTATCATTCACATACGATTTACAGAATATTGTTGCTTCTGAACTTCAGAACAAAATCAGCAATATGGATGTTGAAGGTGTTGAATTCTACTTCGGTTCATATCCGGAACTCACTAAATCAATTATTGTATATTGCCCTGCAAATCAGGTTGAAAGTGTTAAGAATGTTATAGCAACACTCGATAGCAACCTTGGAAAAATGTATTATCCGATTTCTACAATCACATCAAATGATGAACTTCAGGCTCTTGCAACAAAAGAAGCTCTCGTTGTTAAATTCCTTAATAACCCTGGTATTACAGTTGATTCATTCATCCTTTCAGAAGACCTTGACCCGACCGAAGGTGTAAAATATATTCTCTATGTTTGTGAGTCTCCTGAAAACATTGATTTGATTTCAAATATGTGGTCAACAATTGGTTAATAATTTTTTGCGGCTTTAGAATTATTATCTTTATTTAATGGAGTAAGCAGTTTAAATGGTTTAACTGCTTCTCTGTAAACTGGAGTGAAATTTAGTGTTAGAATTTTTAAATCAGGAAAGTAACTATCCTGTAACTTTAGATGACTTACTTAAATTGACAGTTGAAAGCAAAGGTTCTGACTTACACCTTGTTGTTGGTATGGAACCTTGCATAAGAATTGATGGTGACATCATAAAACAGGATTTTCCCAGAATGATGCCTGCTGATGTTGAAGCGATGCTTATGAAGGTACTTTCACCTCGCGACAGACAAGACCTTCTTACAAATTTAGAACTTGATATTTCTTATTCAGTTCCGAGATGTGCTCGTTTCAGAGGTAACATTATTGTTCAGCGTGGTACTCTTGCAGCGGTTTTCAGAGCTATTCCGTTTGAGATTCCTGCTCTCGAAACATTAGGTCTTCCTGCTGATGTAAGACGACTTTGCACTTTGCCAAGAGGACTTATTCTTGTTACAGGTCCTACAGGTAGTGGTAAATCAACTACTCTTGCAGCTATGCTCAACTATATGAATACTAATTTTGAGTACAATATGGTTACTATTGAAGACCCTATTGAATTCTTACACTCACATAAAAAATCAATCGTTCGTCAGCGTGAATTGGGCAGTGATACACTAAGCTTTAACAATGCTTTAAGAACTGTTCTTCGTCACGACCCTGATGTAATTATGATAGGTGAGATGCGTGACCCTGAAAGTATCGGTATTGCCCTTACAGCAGCCGAAACAGGTCACTTGGTGCTCTCAACTTTACATACACAGACCGCACCACTCACAATTGCTCGTATTATTGACTCGTTCCCATCTTCACAACAGAATCAGGTTCGTAACCAACTTTCAAATACACTCAAAGCAGTTATTTCACAACAACTTTTACCTCGTTTAGGCGGTGGTCGTGTTGCTGCTATTGAATATATGATTGATACACCTGCTATAAAGAGTATGATTCGTGAAGGTAAGGACCATCAGCTTTATAGTACAATGCAGACCGCTCAGAAAGAGGGGATGCAGACTATGGACCAATCTCTTTTAAAACTTATGAGAGAACAAAGAATATCAAGAGAAAGCGTTCTTGAAAACTGTATTGAGCGTGCAGATATTCTTCGTCAGATGCAAGCTTATTAATTTTAAATTCAGATTTTTAATCGGGAGGGACACTCTTGGAATTTACTTACGAAGCCTTAAATAAACAAGGGCAACCCGTAACGGGTAAAGTTTCTGCTGAAAATCAGTCAGAAGCAACCGAAAGACTCCGTGAAGCCGGCGTTATAGTAACAAAAATTGACGCGGTCAGAACAGAGGGGAAGAAAAAGAAGGGTAAAAAAGTCCCTCTTGCAGATATGTCTATGTTCAGTCGTCAGTTGGCGGCTATGCTTGATGCAGGTATTCCTGTTACTCAGGCACTCTCGACACTTGCTGCACAGACTACACACCAGACTTTAGCGGGTTCTGTAAGAACAATTGCAGAAGAAGTTGAAGGTGGTATGGCACTTTCAGATGCATTCCTGAACCAGAGACCGATTTTCTCGGACTTGTATTGTGCGATGGTTGCAGCCGGTGAAATCGGTGGTATGCTCGACAAAACTTTACTTGCTATGTCAAACCAGTTACATAAAGATAAGCAACTTAAAGATGCTATTAAATCTGCTACATCTTATCCAAAGATGGTTGGTGGTATGGCTATTGTAATCTGTATAGTTATGATTATATTCATGGTTCCTAAGTTTAAAGCCATGACAGCAACGGTTGAAAATATTAACGTTGTTACACAGTTTATTTACAACCTTTCAGACTCACTTAGAGCACACTGGTATTTCTATATAGTTGGTGTGGTAGTCGGTATATTTGTAATCAGATTTATTATTAAATCACCACCGGTGCAGAATTTCTGGGAAAATCATAAAATGAAATTCCCGCTTGTCGGTGAACTTTTAACAAAAACAGTTCTTGCTCGTTTCTGTCGTATTTTCGCAACACTTCTTGCAGGTGGTGTTACAGCAATCAAGGCACTTGAAACTGCCGGACCTACTTCTGGTTCAAAACTTGTTTCAAATGCGGTTACAAATGCGATTGAGCAAATCGAAAATGGTCGTACTATTCACGAATCACTTGATGAATCGAAACTATTCCCGCCAATGCTTATAAGTATGATAGCAATCGGTGAAGAAGCAGGTACATTACCTACAATGCTTGACAAGGTTGCGGAATTCTATGAGGAAGATGTTACGGCATTGTCCAAAAACTTAGGTACAACACTTGAGCCTTTGATGATGTTATTACTCGGTGTTATAGTTGGTTTCCTTCTTATTGCACTTTATCTTCCTGTTTTCCAGGCAGCAACGGCAACACCTGGTGGTTAAAATTTCTCAGATATAGGGAGTCAGAACAAATGACAAAAGTAAACAGCGCAATCGGAATTGAATATAATTCTCACGAAATTAAAGCGGTAGAGTTACTTAAAAAGCCTGATGGTACATTAGAGGCTACTGCTTTTGCAAAAGAAGAAATTCCTGAAAATGTAATTAATGAAGGTATGATTGTCGATACTGAAACATTTATAGCGGTTTTGGGTGAACTTTTCAAGAATGGCAGTTTTACTGAGGGTGCACCTGTTGTGTTAGGTGTAAATAACGAGAATGTTATTTTGCGTTATGCTACATTCCCAAAAGTTCCTGACGATAAATTAAGAAATGTCATTACAATGCAGGCAGGTGACTTTATTCCTGTTCCTGTCAGTGAATTAGGTCTTGATTTTGTTGTTATAAATGAGACTACTGATGACGATGACCAACCAATTATAAATGTTCTTTTAATTGGTGCAAGAACACAAATGCTTGAAAATCTTATAAGTTGCTTTAATGGTTCGCAGTTTGATGTTATGGATATTGACAGTTCATTTTTAGCATGGATTCGTGCAACAATTGAAGAATCTGTTCCGGATGAAATTTATGGCTTCCTTAATTTGACAGACGATGTGTTAAACTTCGTTGTTATTGTGGAAAATGATATTAAAATGGTTCGTTCAATCGGTATTCCTGACCGTGCAGCATTAGATGTAAAAAAAGTGTTCCATAATCCTTCTGAATTAACTGAAGAAGAGGTTATGTCAGTTACAGATTTTATGTATCAGGAACTTTCTTCATCAATCAGTTATTTCCAGATGCAGTATGGCTATCAGATTAATAAAATAATCTTTTCAGCATCATCTTCTGCAGAGAGTACTCTTCTTGAAACACTCAGTCAGAAATCTTATGTTCCGGTTACATTGCCGAACCTTTACAATAATTATATGACAAATGACTTTAACCCTACTGGTTTTACGGGTTGTATCAGTCTTGCAAAAGTCGCATTGGAGGGTTGATAAGTGAAATATAGAGTTAGTTTGCTTCCTGAAAGCAGAAAAAAACAAATCAATGCGAGAAATACAATAGCGAAAATAAGAGCTGTTTCACTTTCTGTTTTAGCGGTGCTTGTAGCATTTGCAGTAGTTGTAGTAGCAGTGGGTATCTATGCTAACAGTCAACTTAAAGAAGTTAAAAAACTTGACCAGCAATGCATAACAGAAATTGAACAACTCTCATCATACAGAAATATTCACGCTGCTTTACAAGAGAGAATAAATCTTTTTGATAAAATTCAGGTTAAAGAACCTGCACTTTATAATTTTATTTACGATTGGAGTAAAATTGACCATCCTGGTGTAAGTGTAAACACAATTGAATGTGTCAATTGGAAAACAGATCGTTTATGTACAATATCAGGTACATGCAGTACCCGTTCAGAATATCTGGCTTATGAAGATGCACTCGGAAAAATAAAGGGTGTTACTTCTGTCAGTTGTGTAAGTTACCAGACAAATGTTGGTGCTGGTGAAGATGCGTTGGCAACATTTTCAATAAGTGTTGCAGTAAGCGGTGGTACACCTGTTGTAGAAACAACCGCTCCTGCAGTAACCGAAGCGACTACCGCAGCACAGTAAGGAGGCGACACATAATGAATAAAGATTTAAAAGAAATTTCATTCAGCGAATTAAAAGAGTCGCCTTACTTTATATTGACTTGTTATGTGCTTGTAATTCTCCTTGTTATGGGTGGTTTAGGATTTGGTATTTATACGATTTTTGATACTAAATCAGAACTTGTTTCTACTCGCGAATCCTACCAGTCACATCTTCAGGAAATTGCAACTCTTGAAGAATTAAGAGCACAAAGCCAAAAGGCAGAAGAACAACTCAGTGTATATAAAGAAGTTCTTCCGGATAGTCTGGGTGATGTTTATATTCTTTCAGAAAATGTTGAAAAAATATGTGAGAACTTCGGTCTTAAAATAGTTGAGTTCCAGGCACCGACTGAAGAGACCTCTGATACAAAAGAAACTATTATTAATATGTCTGTTGAAGGTACATTCACAAATATAGTTTTATTTATGCAGTATGTATCAACATTGCGCCAGATTCACAGAATAGATGCAATTTCACTTACTTCAGATGGTAATTCTTTGTACACTGCAAAAATGACAATTGTTCATTTATCACAGGATGGTGCAACAGGTATTGTGGAGGCATCAACTCCGTAATAATCGGTTGATTTTAAATTCTTTTAATGTGGAAAGTTAAAAGTTTTTTGAGTGGAATTTAATTTCACTTTGCAAAGGAGAAAATTGTTTTGGCTGAAAATAATGTAGTAATCCCTGGTAGCATTGGCTACTTCTTGATAAAGGGTAATATAATAACTGAAGAACAACTTTTTCATGCTCTCGAATTACAATCACAGGAAAAAGGTCTTTTAGGTCAGATTCTTGTTGATTTAGGTTATTGTTCAGAAGCAGATATTTCTCGTGCAATTGAGCAGAAAACTGGTTGTAAATATGTTTCAATTGAAGAAATTGGTGTTAACTTTGCTATAGCAAACTTGATTCCGATTGAATATAGTGTTAAAAAAGGTGTTTTACCGCTTTACGAAGAAGATGGAAAGCTCTTCGTTGCGATGAAAAACCCTAATGATGTTGTTACAAGGGATAACTTGTCAGTTCTTGCTGGTATGGAAGTTGTACCTGTTGTTGTTACAGATACAGAGCTTGATGCCGCTATTGACTCAATTCTTAATAACATCAATGTCGATGAATATGATGAAGAAGCGGAAGCAGAAGAAGCACTCGAATCACTTGAGAGCGATTTAGACGAAAAACCTGCAGTTCAGCTTGTTAATCAGGTTATTACAAACGCAGTTCGTTCAGGTGCATCTGATATTCACTTTGAACCAATGGAAAAATCTTTGAGAGTTCGTCTTCGTATAGACGGTGTTCTTCACGAAGTTATGACTCAGCCTATAAAACTTCACGCATCAGTTGCTTCGCGTGTTAAGGTTATCGGTGGTATGGATATTGCCGAGAGAAGAATTCCGCAGGATGGTCGTACAACTGTTAAGGTTGACGAAAGAACATTCGATATTCGTATTGCTGTGTTGCCATCAGTTTACGGTGAAAAAATCGTTATGCGTCTTCTTGAGCGTGGTTCAAAATCAGTTCAGCTTAAAGATATTAATTTCTCAAAAGATCAGGAAGCAAAATTCCTTAGTACAATTCACTTGCCTTACGGATTCTTGCTTGTTACTGGTCCTACTGGTAGTGGTAAATCTACAACACTTTATGCAACACTTGCAGAAGTAAGTGATATTTCAAAACACGTTATTACACTTGAAGACCCTGTTGAAAGGCGTATGGCTGGTCTTTGTCAGGTGCAGATGAATGCAAGAGCAGGTATGACATTCGCAGCAGCTCTTCGTTCTGTTCTCCGTGCCGACCCTGACATAGTGATGGTCGGTGAAATCCGTGACGGTGAAACTGCAAAAATCGCCGTCGAATCAGCTCTTACAGGTCACATGGTTTTCTCTACATTGCATACAAACGATGCTCCTGGTGCGGTTACCCGTCTTGATGAAATGGGCGTTGAACCATTCCTTACAGCATCTTCACTTGTAGGTGTTTTGGCACAGCGTCTTATCCGTGTGCTTTGCCCTCGTTGTAAAGAAGAAGTTGAAATTACTTATAAAGAACTTTTAGAAAGTATGCCAGACTTCCCACACGAAGGTAAAAAACTTACAGATACAATTAAAATTCATAAGGCGAAAGGTTGTATTGCTTGTAACAATACAGGCTACAAAGGTCGTCAGGGTGTATTTGAATTTTTACAAGTTACAAATGAAATGCGTGAACTTATTATTAAACGCGCAAGTTCTGCTGAAATAAAAGAACTTGCTATAAAACAGGGGATGCACACACTTCGTCAGGAGGGTGTTGACAAAATCCTTGATGGTACAACATCTGTTGAAGAAGTTCTTCGTGTTCTTGTATAAATTTCTGGGTTTGCCCCCTATTTTATAAATTTTTTACAATATATTCTTATTTTGGAAATTTGTTTTATTGAAAATATGCTATTATTTAATTGGGGGGCAAGCGGTGGTTTGTTCCCCAATTTTGCCATTTTAGTATATTTAGAAATTAGGAATTAGAAACTAGGAACTAGGTGTTAAACCCAAAAAATACTTTTATTGATAACTGAAATGAATAAAATGATAAATTCATTAATAACTAAATTAGGTGAATGAGTTAGGATATGTCTGATTCCTAGTTCCTGATTCCTAATTCCTTGAAATAAAATAACCAATAGAAAGGTGTGACTGGAATATGAAAATACTAAAAATGCGTAACGGTATAGCACTTATGGCAGTTTTAGTCATAATGCTTCTTACATCGTTATTTATTCCTGTAATGTTTAATTTGTCAACTACTTCCATAAAAATTGCAATTACAGGTACAGACCGTCAGCGTTCTTCATATTTGGCAAGAACAGTTTGCGAAATGTCAGTTGCAGCTTTTAAAGATTTTGATAGTGAACCTTACACTAAAATTGACCCTGCTGATACAGAAGCAAGAAACAATTATACCGATATTACTGCTGAAGAAAAAGCAAGACTTGACCCTATTATTGCCGAATATGCAAAGTTAAAAAATAAGCAGAAAGATTTTATAAACACCGAAAGAATCTATATGTTTTCTACAACAAAAAAAGGTTCTGAATATGTAAAGGTAACTACCAGAGATGGTGTTGAAATAGAAAATAAGGTTTCTAAAAAAACTTATGATGAACTTCTGCTTGCCTGGGAGGCAATGAAAGAAAACGGCGAGGACCCCGGTTATACGCTTAAAGAATACCCAGACAGAGAAGTTGAAGAAATCGTATACGCAACTGCTTCAAGTACTGATTATGAAACATATAAAAACAATGATTCTTACGAATTAGTTGGTGACGGTCAGTGTCAGATAACTTATGACGACAGTACACACTATTATGTAACAGATAATGTGTCACAGGCAGTTGAAGAAGTAGATAAAGAAAGATATGAACAAAAACTTGCTGACCTTGAAAATGCTCTTAAAAATAATCAGCCTATTTCATATTCAGTTTCTAAAAAAGAAAATAAAAATGTAACATTTACATCTACAGCAACAGTAAAAGGAATGGTAACAAAAAGAAGTTGCGTTCTCGTGTTGCAGACTTACCCCGGTAAAGAGGACTGGTTAGTTCTTGGTATCGGTGATGAAAATGGTAACAGAGTAGGTTCAGGTGGTAATCAGGTATTTGTTGACCCTAAAAAGGCAAGTGCCAGAATCCCTATTGAATATGACCAGGCTATTGACAGCAGTTACATAAAACAGACACTTTTAGTTTATTCTGCAGTTGGTAATATGCTTATTCAACCTGCAGAACTTATCGATAAAAATACACCTAAAAAAGATGGTAACGGTAATATTATAAAAGATGCTGAGGGTAACATAGTTTACGAAGAAGCATCAACAGGTGTAAATAACTCAGAGTTTGTGCTCGGCGTTCAACCGGGACTTAACACAACACCTAACGATGACCCTACTTATAAAATCATAGACGGTGTTAACTACAATACATCAAAAGAAATTGCACAGATGAACAACTTTGTTGCGTTTACTTCAACAAATGCAATTCAGGTAGATATGCCTGTAAATTTACTTGTAAACCCTTGTCGTGCAAACAGATTGGGCGATAATATAACTGCAAAGAATGGTTCGCTCTTTAAGGTTATGATGTTCCAGGCACCGACTATTCAGTTTAACCGTAGAGTTGACACTATGATGTCGTTCTATGTTCCTACAAATAACTCAAATGCCAGAAGAATGAGTTCTATAGTTTTAATGGCACCTGAAGATACACCATATAACTACTGGAACGAAGACAGAAAAAAAGTTGTTAAAGCCGGTATGGTATATTTCCAGGAAGATTGCTACTTGTGGATTATTCCTTATGGTGAAGATGGTTCTTCATCTTCGTGGGCAGGATTCTTGTCAGAAACAGTTTATGAGCGTGACTCTGACTTTACAAAAGTAAAAATTGCAAGTGCCGGTGATGTTTACCAGTTCAATGCAGATGTTACTGTTAAAGGTAAAGATGGTAAAGATGAGCGAGTTGGTGTTTCACTTACGGGTTACTACCTTGAAACAGAATATATTCCTAAAATGGAAGAATATGAAGATGGTAATTGGTGGCAAATCTGGTCAAATACAAAAACTGCAATTTTTGCAAACTATATGCAGGGTGCATTTGGCGGAAGAGAAGACCCTACTTATGTTCCTGACGATTTCCAATATTACGGCAATATGAAAGCCGATCCTATAGAAGTCCCTGAAGTTGATGATTATTTTACAATATGGACGGACTGAGAACCGGTCACGGTTCTTAGCGATATAAATCCTTGCGGATTTGCGAGATGTTACTATGTAACGCGATATACTTCGTGCGATATGTTTGCTGACGCAAACGAGAAAAAGGATTTATATCATATCGCATACGAGCAACGCGAGTATATATCGCAACTGCATTTATGCAGTTATATCGCGCGAGTGTAACGAGCATATCGCCACAAAGGAGTTATCGTTTTGCAAAATTCTATAAAGGACTTAGCAGTAGAGCTTACCGTTGAAATTACCACTATTTGTGACGGAATTAAAGGACGTTCGGTTTTTGTAAATCAAATTATGCGTTCTTGTTCTTCAATAGGTGCAAACTCATTTGAAGCAAAATATGCACAAAGTCGCGCTGATTTTATAAACAAATTGGAAATAGCTTTAAAGGAATGTTACGAAACAGAATATTGGCTTGAAATTTTCTTTAAAACAAATACCATTGATGAAGAAACATACAAGAATTTATCAGACAAGTGTGGTATAATTCGTCGAAAACTTATTGCATCAGTTACTACAGCGAAGAAGAATAAATAGTAACGGAGTTTCTTAGCGATATAAATCCTTGCGGATTTGCGAGATGTTACTATGTAACGCGATATACTTCGTGCGATATGTTTGCTGACGCAAACGAGAAAGGTTCCGAAACTCAGCACTTATAAAGAAATAGTACTCATTACTTATAAAAACTTATAATTTTTTACATTCAATTTGAAAGGAGCAACATTATGAAAAGGCTATTGAAAGAAAAGCGTGGTATGACGCTTACTGAATTACTTGTAGCACTCACACTTCTTATGGTAATAATTCTTGGTACTGCGCCTGTAATGCTTAATGCTTATGATGGCCTTTACAAAGCGGGTGAAAAAACGCAGGATTCTTACGAAGCAAAGAGTGAAATTGAAGACACACTTGCAACAAGAAACTCAATTAATATAGTTGAAAACTTTAAAGTTAATTTTGAGGGACTTGGCGAGGTTGCTGCAATCAATGGTAAAAGAGCGGTTTCTTCACTTGAAAACTCACTTGAAACTGTCTTTACAGGCGGTAGAGCGCGTGTTGCAATTGTTTCCTCTAAAATTATAAATGATGATAAAAAATCACATGATGTTACTTTGCAGACAACAAATATTATATTTGAAAGTAAAGAAGATATTTCTTATAATGACCCTTCGCATGTAACTTCGGGTTCACAATCTATTGATATTTCGCTTTATTTGCCTGACAAAACAAAAAATAACTTAGCTTCTGTTTATGCAACAAGAGCGACTGACCCGACTTCAAAAGGAATACTTATAAGAAATGCAAACCCTGCTACCGGCAGAATTTATATTGAAGTTAAAGGTGTTGATTTTACAAACTCACCTGCAAAAATAGAAATAACTTACCGCGATGAAAATGATAAAGTAAAGAAAACTTCTTGTTACCTTACAATTAAAACACCTACAATTATGGCTGTAGGTACAACTACTTATGGTGATTACTACACCTCAGCAGGTGTTGAAACCTTTAAAAATCCTGACGGCACTACTTATAACAAACTTATGGTAGATGAAAGACGAATGGATATTGACGGTACAAAATCAGGCTACACAAAGCCAATTCCGTCAGGCACTGTGTTTAAAAATGTAACCTGGATTACAGAGCAGACTGCAACAACAGGTGAATTTGTAGACTCTGTTTACGAGCCAAATTACTATGTTATAACAGGTACAAACGGTGCTATTTACAGAACTTACTCATTCACGGGTTATAATACACAGGTTGTTGGTAGAGTAAATCCTAGTTTTCCAGGTAATGATGCTAATGGTTATACCGCCAAACACCATGCTCTTGCCGCACAGTTAGGTGCCGATGTTATTGGTATAGCTGATGCAATTTATACACTTGATGACGCAAAAAGTACAATTGTTTATCCTGCCGTATGGGGTGGCGATTTCTCGCATGTTTATGCATATTCGGGATATAATAAATCGGCAGGTTACCTTAACAATGATGCATGGTATACTGAGGTCGGAAATTCAGGTATTGGTCAAGAGGGTTACTACAGTAACTTTGTTAATTTCCAATATTATTATAACGGTTATGGATTTAATTATTCTTATACTACACAGAACAGTAGAAAACTTTCTTACATACTTACCGAGTTACCGTACTCCTTAAGAGTCGGCGGATTTATGGAAGACTGCGGTGACTTCGATATGGGTCACAACAGAATTTGGGAAAGACCAATAAAATGGAATGATAGCGGTACTGCCTATACCAGTGCTCAGGAAGTTAAAAATACAAAGAGTTTGGGTGAAGGCTACTGGTATATGAATGCCCCCGGAACCGCTGACGAAAAAGTAATTCGTTGCGCAATTGTTAAGGATAATGCTTCTGAGTGGGATTATGACGAAAAGTACCTTAACGAGATTCCTACATACTGGGCAAATAACAGCTGGACGGGTGGTGACCAAGGCAGATGGGGTGACTCAACCTGGGCACAGTTAAGGTTAAAGGGTATAACAACCGTTTCACCTAATTTCTTGTACGAGCAAAGAGGTCTTAATGACAACTCAATTAGTAGCTATAGGTTTGCATATAATACAACTACTAACCAGCCTAAAATTGTTGTTACCGATTCGGTTTATATTCCGGGTAAGGGTGTGTTTTATGTGGGTACCGTTGCTACTTATGCAGTTGTAAATCAGTTGGACAGCGTTTCAACTGATGTTGACTATGGTAAGACTATAAGAAACAAAGGTGATAACAACGATGGTGGCATTACTACCTATTACATAATGGGTAATGATGAGGGTACCAGTACTACTATTCATAAGTATTCTTCATCGATGTGGGGCAGAGATGAAAGTGATAGTGCACCGAGTAACCTTACTGTTTTTAAGAATAAAACTGTTAGTAATGCAACTCCTGTAAAGGTAAACAGTGATGAGTCAAGAGAGTTCTTCGTATGCAGAAGCTACGGCGGACAAAAAACACAGGTTTTTGATGACCTGTACTTTACAATGGGCTTTACTTCTAACAGAGAAATGGTTTACTCAAAAATTGTTTATGGTAAAAATGAGAGTGGCGCTGTTGTTGAAGCTATGAAATCTTATGAGCCTTTATATTTCTTGTCACACTATGACGATGTAAATGCAACACATTTTGCTAACTGTTATATGAACGACTATGCAGCTACAAAATCATCTGTTGTTGATGAGGATAAGCCAAATAATTCTTCAAATGGTTATACATATAATGTAACAGGTGGTTATTTCAATGTAATGGATAACGACTATTATAATGTTTGGTTCCCTGGTGAAATGTATAACTTAACAAAAGTAGCAACAAAGGATGGCATAAGCGTTGCTGTAGGTTATGCGGTTTCAGGTTCGACTTATACATGGATGAATCCAAATCAGACAACTAATTCCTCAACAGCACTTGGAAGTGTTTATAACGATGGTGTTTTAGCAGCAATAAGACTTGGTGCAGACACATCATTTACAAACCTTCTTTATTTTAAAGATCAGTCAGGTTACCGTTCTAAAGGCGTTGATAGTGGCTTTGACGACCTTTCTCTTGCTGATGGTTCTGTTACAGATTTTGCAGGTGGTAAAAGCTACAGAAATGTGTTAGCAGGTGGTGATACAAACTGGAATTACGGTACACATGCTCGTGCGAGTGTTCAGTTTACTGCTGTAGATATTTCTGTTGAATCTGTTCTCAGTGCAAATAATGAAGTTTCAACTTATTATGCGTACTATGCAGATAACAGAGGTAGATTATATAAATCTAAAGTTGCTACAAAAACAACTCCGCTAACTGCTACAACAAACAGTACACCACAATTAGTAAGTCATATTGCAGACGAACCTTATGACGGCTCAAGAAATGCACCGTCTTATATGGAAGAAATTAAAATAAACGGTAACTCGTTAGGTTCTTTCTTCAGCAAGATTACAACTGTAAGCTGTGATGGTGACTACATTATAGTTGGCGGTCACACTAAAGAAAGCGACAGCAATTTCTACCTTGTAATCGGTAAAATTGAGTATCAATATAATGATGATGGCAATCCTGTAAGCACTTCAGTTACCTGGAGATATGGTAAAATAGGTGGTGCCGCAGCTTACCAGTTAGAAGACGCAGTAATTCTTGACGGTTATGTTTACTTAGCAGGTGTTTCTGTTTCTAACCCTAATATAACAAGAGGTTTTGTTTGTGCATTACCACTTGAACAATCAAGCCAAATTACAAATGGTGGCGATTTACCATTTGATGCAAACCTCTTTGTAGGTGACGACCAGTTACAAGACCGAATCTATTCTATTGACGGACATAAGTAATAATATGCTCTCCGCTTTTGCGGAGACATATTATGAATGCAAAATGCAAAATGCAGAATGCAAAATGTAAAATGCAGAATGCAGAATGTAAAATGCAAAATGCAAAATGCAAAATGTAAAATGCAGAATGCAGAATGCAGAATGCAAAATGCAAAGTGCAAAATGCAAAATGCAGAGTGCAAAATGCAGAATTATGTAGTGGTGAATGAGATGGATAATCCAATTAAAGATAAAAGTTTTGAATTCGCTGTCAGAATAGTTAATTTGAATAAGTATTTGTGTAGTGAAAAAAACGAGTATGTTTTATCAAACCAATTATTGCGTAGCGGTACAAGTATAGGTGCAAATATTTCAGAAGCAGAACGCGGTCAATCTAAAAAGGACTTTATTTCAAAAATGAGTATAGCCTTAAAAGAAGCAAATGAAACTGAGTATTGGTTAAGATTGTTATATAGAACAAACTACTTAACTCAGGAGCAGTTTGACAGTTTACATAAAGATATCGAAGAAATAATATTTATACTTATATCAATTTGTAGAACTTCAAATACAAATATTAAGTGAATAAAACTTAATACAGATTTTGCATTTTGCATTCTGCATTCTGCATTTTGCATTTAAATAAAGGGGGGATTTTACCTTGTTCAATTTTATGTTAAAAAACAAAAAAGGTTTTACACTTCTTGAACTTATGATTGTTGTTGCACTTCTGGGTTTTGGTGCGGTGGCTATTGCAAACCTTTTTCAAAGTGCACTTCGTACCTTTACTAAAACTGAGGAGCGTTATATTAAGCAAGAGGCTGTAAAAACAGTTGCCGAATATCTTCAGCATTCTATAAGTATAGGCGCAGCAACCAAGGTTGAAATTTACCCGGACTCAAGAGTTGTTCCTACAATTGCAGGTAATGATACCGCTTATTCGTACATATATGTAGAAAAGGCAGATATGAACGATGATGGTTATATTGAGGGTTATTATCTTTACCTTTTAGAGCGTGGTAAGAAAAAATCAGATGCTATTTGCCTCAATAAAGAAATTCCGCTTTATATCACTTTCTCAGCTTATCGTGATTATGACTTTAATGGTGATGATGAAATCCGTAACCAATGCGGTGTCAAAGTTAATATTGCTGCGGTAGATGGAGATTACTCATATAAAACTAATGAGGAATATGAAGAACTTGGTATAACTGAATCACAGGATATTGCAGACTATATTTTCTATAATGCAGTTGTTTCGTACCATTTTCCGAATATGGTAAATTCAGTTGAAGAAAAACGAGTTAATTACACTGCGGGTAAACGAGATGCTGCAAATGAATATGATGAAAGCGGTACAACAGGTAACCCGATTGACTCTGTAGATACTGATGGTCAGGTTTTAAGAATTACTACAGATACAAGTATAAATGCTGATGGTGCGGATTCTGCACTTTCTGTTTCAAGTTTCTGTTTTATTGCTACTGCAGGTTATGGCGAAGCAACAGGCGAAGTTGGTATTCTTTGTGATTTCAGAGACCAATGTTTGAAAACGAACCCATTGGGAAGAATGTTTGTAAAAGCATATTATGCCATTTCTCCACCAATTGCAGAATTTATAAGTGAAAGTGAAACACTTAAAGCTGCAACACGAGTAGCACTCAAACCACTTGTAGCATTTGCAGTGTACGCACTCGAACCGGAACTTCTCATTGAACAAATTCCGTTTATTATAATGGGCATTGGGTCGGTTGCTGGACTCGTAGTGGTGGGAGTTTACTCACATCGTAAAAGAAAAATAGAAGAATAATTTAAAAGCACTTTGCTTTGGCAAAGTGCTTTTAGAATTGAAAGTTGAAAATTGAAAGTTGAAAATTAAGGAACGCTTCGCGTTGGAATTTAGTAATTATATGTAAATGAAACAAAAAGGTAATTGCAAAGGCGGACCTCTCTTCGAAGAGAGGTACGCTTGGGCAATTGATTTTTCGTTTCATTTATAACCATTTTTATAATCAAGTCCGCAGGACTTCCGAAATTTTCAATTTTCAATTTACAATTATAACAGGTGAAATTATGGAATTATACGAAAACGAACAAAAACAAGAAACCGCTGTGCTCGTATCAGTTGACACAGGTGAATTTGATATTGATTCATCACTTTTAGAATTAACTGAACTTGCAAAAACTGCGGGTGCAGAAGTAATAGGTGAAATTACACAAAAAAGAGAAGCACCAGATTCTGCAACATATATAGGTAAGGGCAAGTTAGAAGAACTTACAGAATTCTGTGAAATGAACGAGCCTGATTTAATTATTATAGATGGTGAATTATCACCATCACAACAAAGAAACATCGAAAATATTACAGATGTCAGAGTAATCGACAGAACTACTTTAATACTCGATATTTTTGCAATGCGTGCTTTAAGTGGTGAAGGTAAATTGCAGGTTGAATTAGCGCAACTTAAATATACTTTACCCCGTCTTACTGGTAAAGGTGCGTCTCTTTCGCGTCTTGGCGGTGGTATTGGTACCCGTGGCCCTGGTGAAACCAAACTCGAAACCGACCGAAGACATATAAGAAGAAAAATTTCTGCACTTGAGGCTAATTTAAGGGAACTTGATGAGAGAAGAAGTCGTTACAGAGCGAGAAGAAAAAAAGAGGGCACTGTAACTGTTGCACTCGTTGGTTACACTAATGCAGGTAAATCTACTTTGATGAATAAACTTACTGATGCAGGAGTACTTGCTGAAAACAAACTTTTCGCAACTCTTGACCCGACTGCAAGAGCTCTGACTTTACCGGATGGCAACACAGTTCTTTTAATTGATACTGTTGGATTTATCCGCCGTTTACCACATAAATTGGTTGAAGCGTTTAAATCAACTCTTGACGAAGCGGTTGATGCGGATGTAATTCTTAATATATGTGACGCATCAAGTGATGAGTGTGCCGAGCACTACAGAGTAACAAACGAACTTCTTTCAGAACTCGGTTGTCAGGATAAACCGATTATTACAGTTCTTAATAAAAGCGATATTGCATCGCCTGATAATGTTCCGCTTATTGCTAATGCAGTAAGAATTTCTGCATTAAGCGGTAAGGGTACAGATGAATTGTTGGAAAAAATTGCAAAAGCATTACCGCCTACAAGACAAAGAGTAAAAATGCTCTTGCCATTCAGCAAAGGCGGTGCGGCGGCAGAAATAAGAAAAACCGGTGTGATTCACAGTGAAGAATATACAGCTGACGGACTTCTTCTGGATGCTACTGTAGAGATTTATGCGTTAGAAAAATACAAGGAATTTATTTTGGAAGAATGAAAGTTTTATTTGAAGATAACGAAGTTATTGTTATAGTTAAGCCTGTTGGTGTACCCAGTGAAACAACACAGAATGGGGAAAAAGGTATTCTGGATTTATTAAAAAATCAATATGGCTTAACGGATGTTTTTCTGTTGCACCGTCTTGACAGAAATGTTGGCGGTGTTATGGTTTTCGCAAAAAATAAAAAAAGTGCCGCTTGTATTTCAAAACAGATACAAGAAAACACTTTTAAGAAAACATACCTTGCAGTTGTTGATGGTGTTATAGAAGAAAAACAGGGGGTTTATAAAGATTTACTTTTTAAAGATTCTTCTAAAAATCGTTCTTTCGTTGTAAAAAGAATGAGAAAAGGTGTTAAAGAAGCGTCATTGGAATATATAGTTTTAAACGAAACAGAAAATAAAACTCTTGTAAAAGTTACTTTACATACAGGCAGAACACACCAGATAAGAGTGCAGTTTTCATCACGCAAAACACCACTTTGCGGTGATGCAAAATATGGTAGTAAAGACAGGCAAAGCGATATTGCTTTGTTTTCACATTCAATAACTTTTACTCATCCTTCAACAAATAAAGTGTTGACTTTTACAGAATTTCCTGATAAATTAAATTATCCGTGGTCTTTGTTTGGAAGTGATTTATGTGAATGAAATATTAACACATTTCAGTGGTGTTATAGTAAATACAATTACTGTACTCATAGGTAGTGGTGTGGGTCTTCTTTTAAAAAAAGGAATTCCGGAAAAACTTAATAAAGCGGTTATGACTGCTATTGGTCTCTCAACTATTGCTATTGGTGTTACAGGTATTATGAAAGGACAAAATCAGCTTGTTATGATTTTGTCTATGGTTTTTGGTACAATTATCGGTACACTTATTGACATTGACAAAAGGCTTGAAAATCTTGGTGACAAATTATCAAAGAAAACAAAGTCAAGTGAAAGTACTTTTTCTCAAGGTTTTGTTACTGCGTCGCTTCTTTTCTGTGTTGGTGCTATGACTATTGTTGGCTCTATGAATGCAGGAATTTCAGGCGATAATCAGATGCTCTACACAAAATCGGTACTTGATTTGATTTCATCAAGTATGTTGGCGGCTTCTTTGGGGTTTGGTGTTATGTGTGCATCTGTTTTTGTCCTTGTTTTTCAAGGTGGTTTAGTTGCACTTTCTATGGCACTCGGTTCATTTTTAAGCGACTTTGCGGTAGCAGAGCTTATTTGTGCCGGTTCTGTTATGATTACCGCCTTAGGTCTTAATCTTATAGGCGTTACAAAAATTAAAGTGGCAAATTTATTGCCCGGGCTTGTGTTCGTTCCGTTGTTTTGTTGGGTATTCGAGGTTGTGGGACCCTTTTTGAGTTGAGGAAATGCTATGCGTTTGAATGAAATTGAAAATTGAAAATGGAAAGTTGAAAATTTCGGAACTGCGTTGGCAATTATAATAGTTGTCAGTGGTCAGTTGTCAGTGATTAGAACAAGAAACTACATTCTATCATTTAAGGTTAAACAAAAATGAAAGAATGTAGTCTTTTTTATTCATATCTTATTATAATTAAACGCGTAGCGTTTCCTTAATTTTCAATTTTCAACTTTCAATTTTCAATTAAAAAACGCTTCGCGTTTTTTAGTGTTGCGGATTTGTGCGGAGACTTATTACCGCTTTTATTAAAGCGTCGGTAATAACTTTTTGTGGAATTTCCTGTTCTGCTTTTCTTAGTTCTTCCTGTGTACCCGCAACATATTTGGTCTCTGCAACATTAAGTGCAAAAGCAGCAACATAACATTTACATTTGTCACAAGTACAAACATTGAATTTTTTCATAGCAGAATCAAGATAACCCAAAACTAAATTTTCCATTATGTTTATAACAGAAATTTCTGTTCCCGGGTCGCACATATATGTGCTTGAAAAAACTTTTTTTCTTAAATTCTGGAAAGCATCGTGGTCGCTTTTTTGTTCAGGTGTAGCAGATTCGCCAGGGTGATTTGCGTTATAAACTGTAGAAAAAGGGTTGTCCGCAATAGCTGGCATAATCTTCTGGAACATCAAGTCTTTATCAAGTTCCCTTTTTGTTTTTGCCATTAAAGAATCCCCCTTTCAAAAAGTTCATCTACTAAAGCAATATAATCTTTTACAACTGCGTTTCTCGGAGCGTATTCTATAATATCTTCCTGCAGAGCAGTCATAGCGTTACTTATAACTGTACTGTGACGGATATTTGTATCAAGCAAAGTCATATTAAGAGCTTTGCAAAGTTCAGCTGCGGTTTCTTTTGTAACTCGGCTGAGTTCTTCTCGTGGATAATATCTGCAAAGGAACATACCGCCTAAAACTAACTCAGGGTTAATTGCCTGTTTGATTCTTGAAATAGTTTCGTGAACCTGAATAACACCGCGAAGACTGTAACCATCACTAAGACCAGGCACAAGAACAACATTGGAAGCTGTGATTATATTTGCAGAAAGAAGACCTAATTCCGGTGGTGAGTCTATAACAATATAGTCATATAAATGCTCAACTGTTTTAAGAGCATCTTTTAACATTCTTTCTGTACCCGCACCAGAAAATTCTCTTTCAACATTACCTAAAAGTCCGTCTGTCGGAATTACATCTAAAACAGGTGCGTGTTGAATTGCATCAATTGCTGAAACTCGTTTTTTTATAACATCATAAATGGTCGGATGTTCGCGGGTATCTGCTCCCACACTGAATGAAAAATAACCTTGTGGGTCAAAGTCAACACCAAGAACTTTGTAGTTTTTATGTTTTAAGCAAACAGCAATTGCATTTGCAGATGATGTTTTGCCTACGCCACCTTTTTCGTTTATCAAAGAAATAATTTTTGCCAAAGAAACCACTCCTTAAAATATTATTATACCATATAAAAAACAAAATTAAAAGAGTGAATGAAAAAATAGTGGAAAAATGTTGATTTTTAAAGAAAATCAGGTCATTTTCAGAGAATTTAGAAAAAATCGAAAAAATTTTTAAAAATTTTGAAAAAACACTTTAGTTTTTAAAAAATCGTAGAACAATTATAAGTGAGATATAAAAACATGACCAGAATTGTGTCGTGTTGACAGATAAAACTGATATAAGGAGGCAAATATTGTGGATATTAATTCAATCAGAAATTATTACACAAGAAACAATGTTAACAGCATTTATACAAAGGATGTTAACACAAAAAGCACAGATTCTGTAATCAAAACTGCATCATCTAATGTAGATGTTGTTGATTTTGGTACAAAGGGAACTGAAAAAACAACTTACGATAAAGCAGTTATGAATTATAAAGTTGCTTATAATAAACCAACTGATGCTGCTAAAATCAAAGAATTGAAAGAAAAATATCAAGGTGACGCTTGTCCGATATCTTCTTCTGAAATTGCTGGTGCAATAATGAGTAATGTTATCGGTTTTAATCGCTGATGTTATTTTTCGGAGGAGTTTATGAACCAGAATATCGTTGAATACAAAGCTGTTTTAGAAGAATGTCTTGTTGAGTGTAAAAAAATGCTTGACTTTGAAGCAAAAAAGAGAAAAGCTCTTTTAGATAGTGATGTTAATAATTTAACCGCAGTGCTTCAGGCTCAACAGGCAACTATGATGAAACTCGAAAATATTGAAAAGAAAAGAATTGCTGCTCAGGAAAAAGCTGGTTTCGGTGAAATGAAAGCAGATGAGATTATTGAAAAAATTGAAGATGAAGAGCAGAAAAACAGCTTTACTTCTACAGTAAATGAATTAAGAGCGATTGTTGAGGAAATTCAGAGTCTCAACAAGATTTCAATAGATATAGCAAAATCCAATCTCAAAATTGCGAATACGATTTTGCAGCAACAACAAACGGAAAATACCGGAGTTTACACCGCATCGGGTGCAAATGCGAACTGGTCAAGTTCATCATTCGAAGGAAAAATATAATGCGAGAGAAGTCGCACTAAGGAGTGTTACAATTGAGACCTACCTTTATGGGCATTGAAACTGCCAAAAGTTCAGTTTTTACAAATCAAAAATCATTGGATATAGTTGGTAACAACCTTGCCAATGTTGATACAGATGGTTACACAAGACAAAGGGTTGACAGAGCAGTTATTGCTGTCAACACATCTACACAACGTGTTGCGTACGATGGAATCGGTCTTGCGGGTCAGGGTGTTAAAGCGACAAGCATCAGTCAGATGAGAGACGCTTTCCTTGATAAAAGATTCAGAGAAGAAAATGCACAGGCAACTTTCCACGATCAGTCAGCAACAATTCTTAAAGATATTCAGAGTGCTTTAGGTGATGGTGCTGATATTACAGATCAGTCAGGTCTTATGGGTGCTATTGAGCAGATTTACACAAACCTTCAGAACTTTATCAGTTCACCGGTTTCTGACTCAGAAGCAAACCTTGTAATGTCTGCATTCAAGAATCTTACACAAGTTCTTTCACAGATGAATGCAAGACTTGATAATGTGCTTAAACAACAATATACCGATATGTCTGTTACTGTTGATAAAACAAACAGCATATTAGAACAGATTGCACATATAAATAAAACACTTCGTGATAATATCGCAACAGATAATGATTATCAGGCAAATGAACTTTTGGACCAGAGAAATTTACTTCTCGATGAACTTTCAGGTTATTGCGATATTCATGTTACAGAAAATCTTGATGGTACAATAGATGTTGATATAGGTGACCACAATGCAATTGATGGTGTTAAGTACAATGTTCTTAACCTTTATCAGAATCAGGATGGTACAGTTGCTGTTACCTGGAGCGATACAGGTAAAAATGTAGGTCTTACAGGTGGTACAATTCACGCGTATGTTGAATTCCTTAATGGTCGTGGACCTTGTATGCAAAGCGGTAACGAAACTGCCGCAAATGGTCTTATGTACTACCGTGACAGAATTGACTCAATTGCAAGTGCATTTGCAAAAATTGCAAATAATTCAATTCCGGAATATGACGAAGCAACAGGTCAGCCAAAAGTTGACGCAGAAGGCAGAACAGTTTATAAAGTTTTACTTGCTGCAAAAACTGAAAGTGGCAAAACAAATTCAAAAGCACCTGTTACTGCAGCCAATATTTCTCTCAGTGATGAGTGGGTTAATAATGCGGCAGGTTACTTCATTTATAACAGAGCAGAAACAATTGAAGATTACGCTTCAAATTTAGCTTCTGCACTTATTGAAGATAAATTTACATTTGAAGCATACGGTGAAACATTCACAGGTACATTTGCAGAATATGAAATTGACTTCTTAGGTAAACTCGGTACAGAAATCAGTTTCCAGGAAGGCAGACATGATGCTACAGAACTCGTTGCAAATGATTTCCAGGGACAGAGAGATTCAATCTCAGCAGTTTCATCTGACGAAGAAGCAGCAGATATGATTGTCTACCAGAAAGCTTATGAAGCAGCTTCCCGTTTAATGACTGCAATGGATGATTTATTAGATACAATTATAAACAGAATGGGTCGAGTAGGACTTTAAGAAAGGAGATTTAAGCAATGAGAGTTGCAGATAAAACAACGCAAAGAAACTATATAAAATATCTCAACAAAGCAAGAAATGACTACGCTGAAACTAATATGAAAATTGCTTCAGGTAACCGTTTTATCAAGTTGTCAGATGATGTTTCTGCAGGTACAAGAATGCTTAACTCAAGAGTTGAACTTTTCAAATCTGAAAAACAACTTTCTAATGTTCAGGCTATCAACAGTGAATTCAAAGCAGTTGAAGATTCAATGATGTCTATGAATGATGTTCTTAATGAGATTATAGGTACAAAACTTGTTAAGGCAGCATCTGAAACTGTTAGTGATACTGGTAGAGTTACTATAGCATCTGAAATTAAATCTATGAAAGAGGAACTCATTCAGTTTGCTAATATGAAATTTGCTACAAAATATCCTTTCGGTGGTTCTACTGCTAAAGTTGCTCCATTTTCATTTGATGCTGATGGCAGACTTCTTTATAATGGTGTGGCAGTTGACTCAGTTCAGCAAAGAACAGACGGTACAAGATATTATGTTGACGAAAATGGTGTTGAACAGGATATTGCAATGGATAACCCACTTTTCCTTGATATAGGTTTAGGTGTTCGTGTAGACGGTACTAAATTTAATGCTGTTTCAGGTTTTGAAGCATCATTCTCTGGTCTTCAGGTTCTTGGATTTGGTACATCAGATAAAGGTTATTCTAATAACATAATAAATATATTGACAGATATAGAAGATGTATTGGTTAATAACTATGACCCTGAAAAACTCAGCGAACTTCAAGGGCATCTTACAGACAGAGTCGATGTTTTCAGAACTAATGTTACAGATATTGGTGCTAAAACAAATTTCCTTGATACAATGGAAGAAAGACTTCAGAATCAGGTTGATAACTACAAATTCAGAATTGATGAACTTGTTGGTATCAATGATGCAGAAGAAGCAACAAATCAGTCAATGAATGACTACATTTTAAAAGCAGTTATTCAAATGGGTTCACAAATACTCCCTGTTTCATTATGGGATTATTTAAGATAATAAGAAGTATAACAAAAATTAAATGGATTTAATTTTCAGGTGATGTTATTCACCACATTCTAGGAGGAAGGGATTTAAATGCAAGTTATCGAAATAAAAACTACACCCGGTAAGTACGAATTAGAAGTAACACCTGCAAAGTTAGAGTACGATAACGATACTATTCGCGATATGCATGTGCAGACTACCCCGTCTACACTTAAAATTGATGCGAAAAATATTTCAGTAAAAATTGATAGTTATGAAAGCCGTAAATCTATCGGTTTGATGACTATGGGTGACAGAATCAGTTACGAAGCAAATCGTGGCAAACAACACGCTGCTGAAAAAACAAGAGAATATGTTGATATCGGTAAACAGATTTCAAATATTCACGAAGGTGCAAATATTCCAAGTATTATTGCCCAAAAGAGAATAAATGAAGGTACAACACACCTTGTTACAGCATTCTTCCCAAGTGTTGGTCCTAATATTTCATGGGAACCCAATGACCTTAATATGGAATATACACCTACCGAACTTGATATTAACTGGCAGGAACTTGACCGTTCAATGACATATATTGCAGGTAGTGTTAAATTCAATGTTGTTCAAAGAGCAAGTGTTGATATTGAATATGTTGGCGGTCCTAACTATTTCCCGAAAAGTTCAGACCCAAGTTACGAGGCAGATGCAGAATAAACTGAAATGCCTGAGTATTTCAGGTGATTCATAAGGAGTTCTAAATATGATTTATAAAACAAGAGACTTTGGTGAAAGAGAAATTCCGGATTCAAAGGTAATAATTTTCAAACAACCAATTTTTGGTTTTGATGATTACAAGAGATACACACTGATTTTTGATGAAGAAATTGGTGAACAAATTGTATGGTTGCAGTCTCTTGAAGAACCGAGTCTTTGTTTCTTATTATTTAATCCCTCGCAGTTTGAAGATTTTTATAAACCTGAAATAACCGAAGAAATTGAAAAACTTCTTGGTACAGGTGATTACGTCTGTTGGACGATTCTTTCTTTGAAAGAAGATTTTGAAGCGTCAACTGTAAATCTCAAAAGTCCTGTTATTATAAATAGTACAACAGGTGTTGCAGCACAAGTGCTTTTAGAACAGGATTACCCCGTAAGGCATCCTATTATGGAAGGGGCTAAATAATATGTTATTATTAACAAGAAAAGAAGGCGAATCTTTAGTTATTGAAGTTGAAGGTCTTAAAGAACCAATAGAATTAAAAATTGTTGATATAAATAATCAGGTAAGAGTCGGTGTTACTGCACCGAAAGAATGTAAAATCTGGCGTGAAGAATTATACCAGACGATACAGGCAAATAAACAGGCGGCAACAGTAACATCTTCTTTACCAAAAGCAAATCTTAAATCAATGGTTCAGAAACTTAATAAATGAAAATAAGAAAGGGGTGTTATCGATATGTCACAGATTTATGAGGATGTAATCGGTTACCTCCGAGAAAAAACAACAATTTTAAGCGAAATAGAAAAAATTACTGATTCAATGGCAGTTGTTCCGCAAGAAGAACTTTTAGCATGTACTGAAAAACGCGGTGAATTAGTAGAAAAAATTAAAATAATTGATGATAAACTCAGAGAGTTTGCAGGAATGGATAACGATGTCAGGAATGTTCTCAATAATGTTTGTGAAAAAGACGATTTGACACCTGAACTTTCTAAAATATATATCGAGGTTCTTGCAGTAAACGCTGTGTTAAACAGAATTAACAGTAATGATGATGTTATAAAAAACAGGATTCAGTACGAAAAAGAAAAGATTTTAAATAAAATTCAGACTTTTAATCAGAGTGGCGAGGCTGCTACTCAAAGGTATTATAAATCAGTTCACGGCACAAGTTTTGCAACAGTAAATGTTTCAAGAGATATAAAAATATAATCTGATAATTACTAATAAAAGGAGTTGTTTTTATGAACGTTAATTCAACATCTTCAGTAAGTTCAAATAATGGTTTTTCAGGTATGATTTCCGGTATGGATACAGATAGTTTAGTTGAGAAATTATTATCCGGTACTCAATCAAAAATAGATAAACAAAAAGGTTTAAAAACACAGACTGAATGGAAGATTGAAAACTATCGTGATGTTATAACACAAATCAATAGTTTTTCAACTAAATATTTTAACACTGCTTTTGGTGCAAGCAGCAAAAACAACTTAGCATCATCTGCTTTCTTTAATGCAATGACATCTAAGGTTACAGGTGGTAATGCTGTTAAGATTATATCTTCTGCAGCCGGTGCTTCAACAGAAGATATGAATATTATTGTAAAACAACTTGCATCAAAAGCGAAACTTTCATCATCAGTTAATGTAAGTGGTGAATCTGTACTTAGAGGCGGAAAAGTAGATGTTGAACAGATTAAGTCAGTAATTGATACAAATGGCGAATTTACATTTACTCTTTCTTTAGATGGTGCAGAGAAAGCTATAACACTTAAAGCAGAAGATATTACAGATGCTGATGGTAATATAACAGAAGATTCTGTTATCAGTGCTTTAGAAACAGAAGTTTCACAGAAATTCGGCGGTTATGTTAAAGTTGATGTGACAGAAGTTGATGGTGCTAAAAATATAAGTTTAGCAGTTGATTTTAATGGCGAAAAAGGTCATGAATTAAGAGTAATGGGAAGTAATGCTGGTGCATTTGGTTTAGAACCAGGTACTTCAACACGCATTAATACTTCTTCTAAATTAAGTGCGTTAGGTCTTACAGGTGACAGTTTCTCATTCCAGATAAATGGTGAAAATTTCTCATTTACTGGAGAAAATACTGTAGCAGATGTTATAAATGCAGTTAATAAGAGCGATGCAGGTGTAAAACTTTCATATTCATCAATTTCAGATTCTTTCTCAATGGAAGCAACTGAATCAGGCTCTAAATATGGTATAAGCATTACAGAAACTTCTGGCGATTTCTTATCAAAGATTTTTGGTAGTGATAAATTCGAAAACGGTGCATTAAAAGCTGACGCTGTAGTTGCAGGTAAAGATGCGATTGTATCAATCAACGGCAACGAATTTTCAAGAACTTCAAACAACTTTGTTGTAGAAGGTGTGTCATTACAACTTACAGCAGTAAGTGCACAAAGACTTGATTCAAATGGTGATGTAATCGGATATGAAGAAACTACAGTTTCAACAGAACGAAATACTGAAGAAATTTTCAATACAATTAAATCTTTTGTAGAAGATTACAACAAGATGATTGAAAAACTTAATGGTTATGTTGATGCTGAGGCAACATATCGCAAGTATGCACCTCTTACTGATGCACAAAGAGATGAAATGACTGAAAGTCAGATTGAAAAGTGGGAAGAGAAATCAAAACAAGGTCTTCTTCACGGTGATTCAACAATCCGTAATTTCCTTCAGAATATGAGAAGTGCTCTTTATACAAAATCTTCAGATTCTGCAATTGCACTTTATAATATAGGTATTGAAACTTCAAGCAATAAAGAGGATAAAGGTAAACTTGTTATTGATGAAGATGCACTCAGAAATGCACTTGCAACAAATATGGAAGAAGTAGAAAAGTTATTTGTTGGTGAAGACGGTCTTTCAAGTAAACTCACTGGTATTATGGACAGAACTGCTAAAGTCAGTGCTGCTGACCCAGGTGAATTAGTTCGCATTGCAGGTGCTAAAGAGTCAAAAGCTACACAAACCAACTCTACTCTTTATGCAGAACTCAAGAGAATTGATGACAGAATTTCAATTCTTAATACAAGATATAACAAAGAAAAAGATAGATATTGGAAGCAATTTAATGCTATGGAAACTATCATTTCTAACTACAGTGCACAGAGTGCATATTTAGGACAACAATTTACCTATTGATTTTTTCGGAGAAATAGTATAAAATGAGGGTGTATTATGGTAAATAATCCGTACCAACAGTACTCACAGCAGTATAAACAACAATCTGTTATGTCTATGACTGCTGTGGAAATGCTTACTGCATTGTATGATGCAGCTATGAAAGATTTTGAATTAGCAAAAATTGCAAATGAAAAGAATGATATTCAGGGAGTTAATAAAAATCTCCAGAAAGTACAGTCGATTTTCAGATATTTAAGAGGTAATCTTGATTTTAAGTACGATATATCTAAAAATCTTGACCAGCTTTACGAGTATTTTCTTAATGTTGCAATTCAGGCTAACATAAAAAAAGATTTTTCACAGGTTGATGAAGTTATTACGATGATTAAAGAACTTCGTGATACTTATGTACAGGCAGACAGAATTGCCCGTACATAAGGTGCAGGAGCATGATTAAATTTTGAAATTATTTTAAGGGAGAACTACTATGTTTTTCAATTCTTATGATTTTAAATTGCTTGAAGCAGGTACAAACTTAGCCTGGACAAAGCAAGAACTTCATATGCAGAATATAGCCAATGTTGAAACACCCGGCTATAAAGCAAAACAACTTGATTTTGTTAATGTTTTAAGTGAAGAAAGAAGAAATGTTACTGCACAGAACATTATTGAAACTCAGGTAATTGAAGATGAAACTGCGTCAACACGCTCTGACGGTAACAATGTTAATATGGAAAAAGAGAGCATTGAGCTTTACAAATCTTATGCTCAGTACAGTATGTTATTAACAAAAGTTAAATCAGAATTCGATAAATTCGGATATGTATTGAACAGTAGTATTAAATAAGGAGTAAAGTTATGGGATTTTGTAATTCGTTAGATATAGTTGGTTCTGCTTTAACTGCTGAAAGATTCAGAACAGATATTATTACACAGAACATAGCAAATGAAAAAACTACAATGACTGAAAGTGGCGAACCATACAGAAGACAACAGGTTGTTTTTCAGGAACGCGCTATGACATTTAAAGAAGAACTTTCAAATGCTCAGGGTGGCGGTGTAAGAATTGCTGAGGTTGTCGAGAGCGAGCGTGAGTTCACAAAGGCTTATGACCCTACAAACCCACTTGCAGACGAAAATGGATATGTTACATATTCAAATGTTGATACAACAGAAGAAATGATTGACTTGATGGCAGCTTCAAATGCTTATCAGGCAAACCTTACAGCACTTTCTGTTGTTAAATCAATGATTACTAAAACACTTGATATGAAGAAATGATTTAAAAAGCTTCCTGAATTTTCAGGAAGCTTTTTGTATAAGATTATCAATATTTTTCACAAAAAATATTGATAATCTTTATTTTTTATGGTAAAATTATACTACATTGGAAAAATATACGCTATTGTGGGGGTGGCGATATGAGTGAAAATGTTAAAAAGACAGTTGAGTTTATGAAAAAACTGTTTTGTGCTCACCTTGAAGAGAATAAATATGAAGAAAGTTATAAATCGTTTACAGATGATGCAGATATTTTCGGATTAGTTCAGAATGGCACTATTCATGGTGTTGTTGCAATAAAAGCTGCACTCAGAACTTTTTTAACATTTGCAAATGTTAAATGTGCATTGACTTTTTCGGAAGAAAGCGAAAAAGTGATTGCACCAGGTATTTATTCAACTAATTTTATTACCGAAGTAAAAAACGCAGAAACAGAGCAAGTTATGGTTTTAAGGATTTCGGCAGTTGTTGTTGAAGAGAGTGGCGAGTTGAAGATTTCTACGCTGGATATTTCAGTTGTGGACAGAAACTCTATGCCTATTCGCTATTTTATAGATGAAGTAGAGTTAGGTTATGAAGCAGAACTCTATAGAGATATTTTAAGTGAAGGTGTAAATGCCGGTATTTTGGGAATCTTTAATGAGGAAGAATATCCGCTCTATGTAATAGATGATAATTTTGTCAGAATGTTGGGTTATCTTAACAAGAAAGAACTTCTCATTGATGTGAACAATAAGGTTGTTAATCTTATATATCGCGATGATTTACCGCATATTCAGGAAAAATTACAAAGTTTGACTGAAGGTGGTGAAAAGTACGAACTTACATATCGTGTAAGAAAGAAAAACGGCAGATTTATATGGGTTAAAAATAATGGTAAAGTTGTAAAAGTTCAAGAAAGAATTGCTTTAGTTGGCGTTTGTCACGATGTTACAGAAATTATAGAGAATAAACAAAAACTTAAAGATACTGAAAATCGCTTTAAACTTGCAATTAGTGGCGCTAAGATGCTCGTATGGGAATACGATATAAAAAACAAGTGTGCCCGTTATCCACAAGGTACTGAAATAGGCGAAATAGGCAGAGAAGTTATCCTTTATGATTTTCCGGACAGGCTTTTTAATAAGGATATTATTATTGAAGAACAACGCGAGGATTTCAAAGAATTTTACAAGAGAGTAGATTTTGGCGAAGAGAAAGAGTTAAGGGGCACTTTCTGGATGCTTAACTCTGTTTCAAATATCAAAAGATGTGTTGAAATATCTTACTCTGTTGTAAGAGATGAAGCAGGTAATGGTATTATTGCTTATGGTATGAGCAGAGATATTACTGAGCAGAAGTTTACTGAAAAAAGGTTCAGGGAAGAACTTGCTTTCAGAAACAAAACAGGTGATAATATTATTTCAACATCTTGTGTCAATCTTACTTTAGGTATTGTTGAAAATTTAAGATATGGCGAATCTTATGTAAAAGACGAAAATATAATTACCACTATCGATTATAGGGAACGCTCTTTAAATTTCCTTGATGATTGTGAAATGACAGATGAACAAGCAAAAAATCTTTCGGTTGAAAATCTTCTGAAACTTTTTGAAAAGGGTGTAACAGAAGTAAGAGAAGAATATTTTGCAATATTAAAGGGTGGTAATAAAAGAATCTGGATTTGTGTTGATGTCAATATTCTTAAAAGCCCAAAAACAGGTAATATTCTTGCGTTCTTCTATAATAAAGATATGACAAAAGAAAAAATGTCATCAATTATTTCTGAAAGTATTCTTGAGTTGAATTATCTTGAAGTTGGTGTAATTGATACGGAACACGATGTTTACACAAGATTTCATTCATCAGGAACAAATATTACGCGTTTTAATAATACATTTGATTTCGAAAGCGGTATGGATGTATTCTGCGAAAAGCGCGTTACAGAGAATGACCGGAAAAGAGTCAGAAAATATATGTCTATTGACTATATTAATTCTGCAATTAAAAAGAATGGTATTATTGAGTTTCAGTTTTTAGGTCTTGACAGAAATGGTGAAGAAGAATATAACAGTATGGTTATTAAACCATTGTTTAAAGGCCGTAACGATATTTTGCTTTCAACAAGGTCAAATGTAGATGCTATTGTAAGAGAAAGCCAGAAAAAAGAAAAGAAACTCAAAAAGGCAATAGAAGAAGCTAAAAAAGCAAATGAAGCCCGTTCAGATTTCTTTGCAGGTATAAGCCACGATATGCGGACACCTATGAATGCAATTATTGGTATGTCTGCATTAGGTGTTGATGAAACTAAAGACGAGACAATTAAAAAATACTTTACTAATATTGATGCTTCGGCACACTTCCTTTTAGGCCTTATAAATGACGCTCTAGACAGTTCTCAGATTGAAAAAAATGCGTTAAAGTTGACATTTGAGCCATACTCAATGGAAGAATTTAAACTCTATGTGAATTCAATGGTTAGGTCACTTTGTGATGCAAAGAAAATCGAGTTCAATATGGTAGTACACGAAAATTTTTCAAAATGCATAAGTACTGATAAGTTAAGATTTAACCAGATTTTCTTCAATCTGCTTTCTAATGCAGTTAAATTTACACCTGAAAATGGAAAAATTGATTTTATTATAGAATTTGTAAGCAGAAATAATGGTGTTGTAGTTCAGCGTTTTATTGTTAAAGATACCGGAATTGGTATGAGTAAAGATTTTCAGAAGAGAATGTTTAACCGATTTACCAGAGAAGGCAATACTTCGCTTAATTCTTCAGGTACAGGTTTGGGGCTCTTTATTACAAAGTATGTTGTTGAACTTATGGGCGGTACAATTTCAGTAAACAGTGAGGTAGGCAAAGGGTCTGAATTTATAGTAGAACTTGCTTTACAAGAAGTCGAAGTTGCTGAAAATCAATTTGAATCTCCTGAAAAACTTTCAGAAGATGATTTTGACAATATATTGAAAGAAAAAAGAGTTCTTCTTTGTGAAGATAACGAAATGAACAGCCAGATAGCAGTCAGAGTATTAGAGAAAAAAGGTATGATTGTTGAATGTGCACCTGATGGACAAGCTGGGCTTGAAAAATTCAATAATTCTGACGAAGGCTATTATGATGTAATACTTATGGATGTGAGAATGCCTGTAATGGATGGTCTTGAGGCAACAAAATTTATCCGTAATTTAGAAAGAATGGATTCTAAAAAGGTGCCAATAATTGCAATGAGTGCAAACACTCATAAAAAGGATATAGAAATAGCCTTAAAAGCAGGTATGTCAACTCATATAGGTAAACCATTTGATGTAAAAGAACTTTATAAAGTTATAAGTTTAGAACTTATAAAAGAATAAAAGAGAAACCTTTGAATTTGCAAAAAATTCAAAGGTTTCTCTTTACTAATTTGAAAATCGTGGAATAACATTATTAGAGGGTAATTGTACCCGGTTGGTTGTTAGTAATTATTAAATATTGAAAGCAGGTGTCAGAATGAGCTTTATAGATACAAGTAGTTTTGGTCTTATGACTTCTTTAAATCATATAAGAAAAAATGCAAAACTTGAAAGCAAGTGGGAGCAAAGAAAACAACAAGGCTTTTCTACCGATGGTCTGACTGAGCGCCAGAAAGACAATGTGAACTTTATTAACGCCTATAAAGAACAACAGGAGTTGCATCCTGAAGATAAAGAAATGCAGAGAATAACAAATAAAATTTACGCTGGTAGTAAATTAACAGAACAAGAAATGCAGTATCTGCAAAAGAAAAACCCTGTTCTGTATCAGAAAATGCGTGCAGTAGAAGCAGAAGCCAAACAGTACGAAGAAGATTTAAAGTGTTGTAAAACGAAAGATGAAGCACAGCGTATTAAAATGAATAAAATTAATGCTTCTGTAGCAAGTATCCGTTCTATTGAAAGTAACCCGAATATTTCAGATGCAGATAAATTAGCGTTTGCTCAGGCAGAGCAGGTAAAAATGCGTGAAATTGAAAAGATTACTGTAAAATTTATCGAAAGTGGTTCTTACGCTGCTCTTCCTACAGATGCAGAAAAATTCCAGACAGAAAAAGAACTGGAAGAAGCAAAAAGAGAAGAGTTGCAAGGTGCAGATACAGAAAAAACTCAGGAATCAGAAGATGTTCAGGGAAATATTCAGGAAACAGGAAACAGGAAGCAGGAAACAGGGGAAGTAAAGACTGCGACAACTGAAGAAATTGCCGAAGCGGTTGAAAAACTTGTTGGTAAAAATACCAAGCCTGAATTTAAAATTGGCGACAACAAGCGTAACGAAACTGAAATTGAACTTTCAGATGAGTTTAGAAAAATTAAAAATTCAAAGGCGAAGAAAGCATACATTAAAGCGGTATTAGATTATAATGTTACATCAGGGCAATAATAAAATTCAGGAAATAGTATTTTAGGAAATAGGAATTAGAAGAAATCTCAAAGGAACCATAGCAGAAATTGAGGAATCTCAGGAGTACAAAAAACAAGTAACTGAAAACCCATCTATTTTAAAATAGGTGGGTTTTCGTTGTTTTAAGGGAATATCCCTTAAATATAAATTTTTTTAGTAATTTAATGTATAATTTGCTTCAAGGAGTGATTATATGTTAAAAAGAATCAAAGAACTAAGAATTGAAAAGGGTCTTAGCGAAGAGGAGGTTGCAAAAGTTTTGGGTGTTAGCTGTAAGTTGTATTGTAAGATAGAAAAGGGGGAAGTTTCAATAAAAGCATCTCAATTAGTGGCATTTTGCAAGTTTTTTAATATTTCACCAGACTATATTTTCGAATTTATTGATGAGAAAAGAGAATTGCCCAAGGAATGAGAAAGTAGCAATTCATTTAATTTATTGAATGAATTGCTACTTGGTTATTCACTTTTAAATTTTTTGCTCGTCAATGTTTCTTTGAAAGTTTTCTCTGCCTATTCTTGAAAAAATACAGATTTGTTTGAATTTTTATTATTTGAAAAGTTTCTTTTCAACTGATTTTATATAGTTCTTTTTTAACTCGTTTGGCTTATAAAAAAACTGCATTTCTGAACTGGTAAGCGATTTAGCGTTTCGTTTTTGCTTTAGCAATTCAACTGAACAAATGAAATCTGCAACTTGTAATAATTGATATGCTTTTGGTGAGGCGGTTCTGAATTCTACATCAGTTAATTTAGCATTGAGAATAGCATTTAATATGTAACTAAGTTCTTTTTGACCATTATCGTAGTATACAATAATTTTATCAAAAGAAAAGAAGTATTCATTGTGTGCATCAATAAAAAAGGATAATTGTTTAGAAATGTTTGCACCTAATATATGATTATTTTTACATTCTTTTTTATCAATAATTATATTAAAATATTTAATAGGGCAACTCATTGTGAATTGAAGCATTTTATTTAAAATTTTTCTTCGTTCATCAATAGTTAAATTGTTGTAAGGGTATTCACGTCTTATTATTGGATGTGTATGAACATATTCATCAGTAATATCATTCTATTGTAGTTGTTTTTTGAATCTTTCGATTTTATCAGAAATAATATCAGATTGATTATGGAAAATTAATGTTACAATATAAAATGGCGATTGGTTGTCTGTTGCACCAAAGTCTCCCGATTCGTCAATAAAAATGCTTAATTCCTTCAATTTCAATACACTCACCTTAAAATAAATATGGCGGGGAATATACTCCCCGCCTGCGGTGGCCCCAGGGTATACACCCAAGCCAAAGCAATCGAATACATACGTATCCCCTTTGCGATATCATTGTATCACATATTATGTGACAAAGTCAATAATTCGCTAGCAAAAATTTTTGTTTCAAAATTCTTGCCAATAACAGTATATGCAAAATTATTGTTTTGATTAATGCAATTAATTTATTGTAGTTAATTATTTTGTTTTTAATATTTCATCTGCTCTCTTTAAAGCATCGTCAATATTTCTCTGGAAGTTTTCTTTACCAATTCGTGTGTAAAGACCTGACTTTTTAAGTGCTTTTAAAGGTTGCTCGTTTGCGTGAGAAATTATAAGTGTTTTGCCTTTTTTCTCGAAGTTTTTAAGAATTGTTTCAAAAGCGTGAATACCTGTTGCATCAATTGCAGGTACGCTTCTCATTCTCAAAATAAGAACTTTTTTGTCTGTAGATGAAAGTGTATCTGTAAATTTAGTTGCCGCACCGAAGAATATAGGACCGGTAATTTCAAAAACAGAAGCACCTTCAGGAATAATTTTTAAGTTTACATTATCTTCGTCAGTTGATTCATCAATTTCTTTCCAACCGTAAGCGTTTGTTTCGTCACTCATACGCTTCATAAAGAGAAGTGTTGAAAGAACAAGACCAACTGCAATAGCAACAACGAGGTCAAATGCAATAGTAAGAACAAAAGTTAAAACTAAAACGAAAATATCGCTTTTAGGTGATGTTTTAACAATTGCCTTAAATTCACGCCATTCGCTCATATTGTAAGCAACTATAAAGAGTATTGCCGCAATTGTTGGCATTGGAATATATGAAGCAAGTGGCATTAAAACGAGTAAAACCAAAAGAAGAACAACAGCGTGAACCATACCAGCTATTGGTGTTCTACCGCCATTTTTAATGTTTGCGG
>SVPQ01000044.1 GCA_015065845.1 Oscillospiraceae bacterium | reverse complement strand
CTGTGAGACCTGTAGCAGTACAAGTTGCCGCTACTGCTGGAACTTTAGTGTTTGAGTTATGTGCTAACTTTGCAATTTCTTTTTGCTCAACCGTTACCTTACCGCAAACTGAACACTTTGCACCTTCTGTAAGTCCTGTAGCAGTACAAGTTGCAGCTTTGCCAGGGATTTTTGTATTTGAGTTATGCCCTGTTGCTGGAACTGTTTGTTGTGCTTTTGTTACTTCACCACAAACTGAACACTTTGCACCTTCGGTAAGACCAGTTGCAGTACACGTTGCGGCTTTACCTGCAATTTTTGTGTTCTGGTTATGGCCTGTTGCTTTTGTTGTTTCTGTGTAATAATAACCACAAGAACAACTATATTTTACGGTACCGGCTTTTTCGCAAGTTGCCTGAGTTTCACTTCTTGAATAAGTATGTTGTGTTGATAAGGTCGCACCACAATCTTTACATTTTGAGTGAACACCTTTTTCACCACCATTAACCGAACTGTGTGCTTTCTTATCAACATCCTCAGTGTAGCTATAACCACAATCACAAGTGAATGTTTTAATGCCTTCTGCAGAACAAGTTGAATCTTGAATTGTCTCTTTATATGTATGCTTTGTGCTTGTTGTTACACCACAATCATCACAGATTTCGTGAATACCAATGGTACCACCCCAGACCTGTGCTATATGATTCGTTTTATCATATTCGCCCCAAGGCTCGCCACAAATTGAACAAATTGCTCTATCTGAACAAGTGGCAGTACCACCAGTACATTGATGTGTAGGTGATATGTATTCAACGTTTGTAATAGCGAGGTTAGAGTATTCAAAGCCATTATAACTTTTAAATCTTATTGCAACAGTGCCTGTTTTTGTAGGAATAACCAGTCTTTGTCCTGCCCAATCGCTATATGAACCATAGTAATATTCTGATAAATCATTGTAAGTCTGGTTATCTTGTGGAATTATATTGAAAATACAAATATTATCTTCCATATCCTCAATAAATGTATCTTCTGAGAAGGTTAAAGCAATCGCTGTTACGCCTTCTTTTGCAAAGACCCAATCGAACTCTTCAAAACCTTCACCTGATTTTGTTAAGGTGTAACATTCAGGTTGAGTTTTGCCACACACTGTACAAATTCCCTCACCATTAAAATCGTGTGGAAGACTTGGAATTATTGTAGATTCTGTAGTACCACATTCTGTACAAGTGCGTATTTTTTTAGCATTTGTTGTGCAAGTGGAATTCCCAGACAAAACCCATTCACCCGAATGTGGAAGTTCTGGAATATAGTCGCCATCCGCAATAATCTTCTGGCAATCTTCATTAGCACAGATAATATCACCTGTGTAACCACCATACTGGCAAGTTGGTGAAGATTGATTAATAGTACGTGTTTCTGTATGTTCACAAGGCTCTGTGAAATATTCAACGTTTACTATTTCAAAAGCAGGAGTTGACCACTCATCAGTATAGTCATTCGTAACAAGACGAACTACGACTGTATCTGTATCATAAACAAAAATTCTTTTATTTTGTAAATCCGAATAACTATAACAGTTTTTATAATTTATAACAGAGTCATCTTCGTCGCCCATATTATCATAGTAGTAATCTGCATACGACTGTCCGTCTTTGGCTTCTTTATTATAGATATAAACGAAATCGTCCCAATCAGATAAATAGGTATCTGCTGAGAATGTTATTGCAATTCTGTCTGCACCATCTTTGTGATAAACCTTTATTTCATCAAGATTATTTTCATAAGGTTTTAATGAAATTAAGTCATTCGCATTAACACTACAAACTGAACAAATACCATCACTAAATGTATGAGCAATAGTTGCAACTGCTCTTGTCTGAGTGTCACCACATTTTGAACAATATTGGGTTTCTACACCCTGTTTTGAACAAGTTGGTTCGGTTGTTCTTACCCACGATGTATATGTATGATCCGTAGCCAAAGCGATATCTGTCTTCATAACTTCACCACAAGATACACATGTCTTTTGTTTTTCGCCTGCTGTTGTACATGTTGGTGTTACTGTATATTCCCAGTTACCAGCAACACAAATATGTTCCTTTGTACTGTCGTGGAATTCGAAGTCATTTGCTTTAGCATATTTTTCTGCTTCGCTACCAACTTCGCCATAAATTGCAAAATCTTCAACTTGAGTCTCAGGTTTATTTGTACCAGTTGACATACTCCTTCCAGCAAAAGATGTTACACCTGTACCATTTGCAGAATTGTATTTTTTAGGCGTAAGCATTCTTACTGAATATGTTGCAGGTTGTGCAGTTGTATCACCACCATAACCAAGAGCCATTTCTCCAATTTCTTCGACTGTCTCAGGAACAACCGCATTAAGAAGACTTGTGCAACCGAAGAATGCACTTGGCGCAATTGTTGAAACATTTGAGAAAATTACACCATCGAGCTTAGCACAAGCCGCAAAACAACGAGAAGAAATTTCTTCGAGTGTTTCAGGCATAATTATACTTTCAAGACTCAAACAATTTTCAAAACAGTTATCGCCAATTTTGTTTACTTTGGTATCACCCAAATTTACATCATTAAGAGATGAGCAACCATAAAATGCATTATCACCAATCTCTTTTAAATTCACTGGTAAAACAATAGTTTCAAGGCTTGTGCAGTTTTCAAATGCATTATTACTTATTTTTGTAATACTACTCGGTAAAACAACTTCTTCAAGCTCGCTACAATTTAAAAAGCAGTTATCTGGGATTTCGGTTATACCTGATGGAATTACTATACTTTTAATACTTGAGTTAGCAAACATATCTGGCGTTAGTTCAGTAATTGAATCAGAAATTGAAATACTTGGTGAACGTAATAATTCAAGTGCACCAGGAAGAATAATTTCCACCGAATCAGGCATTTCATAGTGACTGTATCTTCCTACCGGATAAGCAACTAAAGTCTTCATATCCTTAGTATAAACAACGCCATCCACTGAAACATAATTTTCATTTTCAGGTGATACATCTATTGAGCCAATAAGCTGACTACGAAATGCACCACCGCTAATTTTAGTTACAGTAGACGGAACATAAATATTTCCGTTCAAATGACCTACAGCACTGCTACCAATCGTTTCAACACCTTCTTCAATTACCATACTCTCTAACCAACAACTTTCAAAAGCTGATGAAGGAATATGCTTAATTGTTCCCGGAATTATTACAGAAGTTAACCACGGTTCATCGCTTTTTCTTTGGAAAATATCTAAAGCAAAACCTTTTATACCACTTTTAAATTCGTAAGTCTTACTAAAATCAATATTATCCTCTGGATCCAAAAGATAGCCATCTATAATTAAGCTACCATCTTCTTCCCAATTCGAAGGTTCATTGTAAAAAGCAGTACCTGCAAATGATGTAGAATAAATATCAGCAACAGTGTTCTCTAAAGTAATATCAGTAAGACTTATGCAACCATCAAATACATAAGTTTCAATTATTGTAGCGGCGATTGTTACATCTTCAAGTCCTGTGCACCCTTGAAATGCATACGAAAAAATTCTTACACTTTCGGGTATTGTTAAACTTTCGATAGATGAACAATTACAGAAAGACATATAGCCTATATATCCAACACCATCAAGAAGTGTTACATTTTTTAAATTCACACATTCTCTAAATGAGCCATCACCAACATTACCACTTTTGATTGTAACAGTTTCAAGTCCTGAACATCCAGAAAAAGCTTCGTTATCAATTTCTTTAACACTACTCGGAAAATCAATTTCTTTTATTGATGTAACGCCACAAAAAGCTCGACCTCCGATTTTCTTTAAGTTTTGAGGTAAATTTATAGATTTCAAGGCGGTATAAGCAAAAGAATATTCACCAATTGTTTTAATTTGTTCTGGTAAAACAATGTTAGTTAACGAACTACAACCACGAAATAAATCATCGCTAATTCCACTGAGATTTTCAGGAAGCGATACTTCATTAAGCGCATAACAATCTGCAAATACGCCGTTCCCTATGCTTGTAACTGTATCTGGAATATCGATTTTCACAATAGCTGAGCCTGTAAAAGCATTATCTTCAATAACTGTTAGATTTTCTGGCAATGTAACATTTGTGAGTTTACAATACTTAAATGCAGATTCTCCAATTGTAGTAACGCTTTCAGGCACAACAAAGTCGCCTGTTTTATTTTTTAAACAAAAGATAAGTTTGGTTTTATCCTTGTTATATAAAACGCCATTTTCAGTTGAAAAATATTGATTATCTTCATCAACAGTAATAGCTGTTATATTATAACATTCATCAAACAAATCAGATGGTATTGTTTTCAAATCTCTACCTATTGCATAAGTACCATTAAAACTCGGTGGTGTAAATATGCACTCGGTTTTGTCTTTATTATATAACACACCATCTACATCACAATAAAACTTGTTACTTTCATCAACATCAAGTTCTTTAAGTGAATAAATTAGGAACGAATCTTTTCCAATTTTTTCAACACTTGCAGGAATTGATATTTTTTCAATGTTTGATTGACCACAGCAACCTAAAAATGCCTCATCGCCGATTGTTACTATACCTTCACCCAATGTCAAACTTTCTGAATGCCAACAATTCTTAAATGCTTCGTTCCCTATATTTTTTACGTTACCTGGAATTGAAATAGTTGATAAATATTCACAGCCAATAAATGCTCTTTCAGGAATAATTTCTAACTCATCGCTAAAAACGAAACTTTTCAAAGAACGACAGTTTTCAAAAGCAGCTGTTCCTATCTCTATTATATTAGAAGTATTACTTATACTTTCCAAAGCAAAGCATTGTGCAAAAGCTATATTTCCAACTTTTTTCACACCACTTCCAAGAGTAACTGAAACAAGATTTTCACAATAGTAAAAAGCCTGGTCACCTATATATTCAACACTATCTGGAATTACTACACTTGTTATTCCTGTACGATTGTTAAATGCATTTGCTAATATACCTTTAGTTCCATCCTTAACAACAAATTCACCTTGGTAATTCATATCACACGAAACTAAATAGTTACCTAAATACAATGTACCATTTTCCCACTTACTCTGGTCATTATAGAGCGCTGTACCATAGAATGCATCTCCGGCAATTTCTATATTGTCGTGAAGATTGTTAATCTCTTTAAGATTTTCAGCACCATAAAAAGCACCCCACTCAATTGTGGTTATTGTATCAGGAATAGTAACAGCAATAACAGATTTACCTAAATTATCATTCATAAAAAATGAACCAATTCCTACTACTGGTAAACCATTATGTTCTTTTGGAAAAACAAGTTCACTTTTATCCCAAGAAATTAATTTTGTAATAATATAACCTGTTCCATCTTCATTTAATCTATATTGAAAATCATCTTCCATATCAAATTCAGAAAACAGAATATCATTTTCTTTTGCATACAATTCAGCCGCTGAATTCTTTTCACCATAAATAATAAAACCTTCTATTTTTTCAGGTGTCTTGTTTGCAGAATCTTTATAACCGAATGCAAATTCGCCAATATTTTCTACTGTATGTGGAATACTAACACTTTCTGCTATAACATTATTATACAAAGCTTTTGATGCAATAGTTTTTGTACCATACTTTACAGAAAAATAATTTTGCCATATAGATAGTGATTCAAGTAATGTACTGCCCACATAAAGCCCATCAAGATACCAATTAGAATCATTCTCATATCTACCAGCTGCATAAGCTGTCTCTGACAACACACCTTCGCCAACTTTTGCTACAGAGTCAGGGAAGGTAACATTAACGAGATTGCTACAATCTGAAAATGCGTACATACCTATCTCTTCAACGCCATCCTCAAGTGTTACAGATGTAAGAGAAGGGGTATCACAGAAAATATATGCACCAATTCTTTTATAACTACTCGGAATTGTTGCGGATGTTATTCCGCCAGCATACATAAATGCATTATCAGCAAGCTCTACAACTGGTAATTCGTTATATTCAGTTGGTAAAGTAATTTCACCAGTTATACTTTCGTGCATAGCTCCTGTTTCTGTATTTATTACAGGACCGTGAAGAATATAACCCGCACTATCTACTGTAAGTTGATATTTATAAATACCTTCGCCATCAGGTTCGATAGGGTTAGTGTTCTCTTCGACTACTTCATTTTCGACAGCGAATGCTTCAATTGTTATAGGTGCGCTAAAGAAAATACCCACAACAAAAATGAGTGCTAAGAATACGCTTAAAACTTTTTTCATTTTAGTTTTTCTCTCCTTAAATCGATTTTATCTATATAAACACTAAATGATAGTATGGCTAGTTTGGCTAGTTTGGCTATTTTGGCTAGTTACTAATATTTAGTGGAATTGCCTTTGGAATGCAGAAGGCAGAGTGCAGAATGCAGAATTATAAAAACCGCATAAAATCATACGTGAAATACAATCCATTTCTACAATAAAAATTGACCAAAGAATATTTTACCAGTTACAAAATTCTTTTCAATAGGTTCGTGGTATAAGACCGAGTTTGCGGGGTATAAAATTAGTTAGTTAGTTGGCTGGTGAGTCAGTAAGTCAGTAAGTCAGTGGTCAGTGAGTCACAGTGGTTGGGGTTAATTATTTGGTATGGATTTGTTTTCCATAGCTTTAATATTATATATCTTTCTTTTCTTTGTGTCAACAGAAAGTATATCTTTATTTTCTACACACCCTGATTACTTGTTCAAAAAATAAAAAAGTGCGCCTACCGAAGCAGACGCACAAAAAACGCAAACTCCAATAGTCGCCAAACCAATTCAATATAAAGGGCAATTACGCACACCTAATATCGACGGAATTTGCATTTTTATCAAATTCATACGACATTAGATATGCACAAAAAAAGCCGAATAATTCTTATAAAAAAGAAAAATCGCCCCTACATTTATATTCAATTGGTTTGGCGAATAGAGTTTAGCATATTTTTTTACTTTTTGCAATAGAAAATCCGTAAAAAAAGAAAAAACATCATTTGGATTACAAATGATGTTTTGAACAAAAAAATAAACCGTAGCATAACTGCTACGGTTTTAATGTACCCTGAAAACTGAATAAAGGAAAGCGGAAGAAACAAACGAAATGGTCAAGCCCTCGACCTATTAGTACTGCTTAGCTGAACATGTCACCATGCTTACACACGCAGCCTATCAACCTCATAG
>SVPQ01000017.1 GCA_015065845.1 Oscillospiraceae bacterium | reverse complement strand
GAGCATTTTAAATACTGTGGCGGTTGCTCTTTTTCGCATTTAAAATATGATGCAGAATTACAGTTAAAGGCAGAAAAGGTTAAAGATGCATTTTTAAGAATAGCTCATTTAGAGCCTGAATTTGAAGATATAATTGTTTCTAAAAACACAGAGCGATACAGAAACAAAGCACAATACCCTGTAAGACGCGAAAACGGAATTTTAAAAATCGGCTTTTATGCTAAAAAAAGCCACCGTGTAATTGACGGTGACGACTGCCTTTTAGAGCCTGAAGAATTTGGTCAGATTGTAGAAATTTTCAGGAGATTTATAAATGATAACAATATTCCTGTTTACAGTGAAGATTTACACATTGGTTTAATTCGTCACATTTATTTAAGAAAAGCGTTTAACACAAATGAAATTATGGTTTGTGTTGTAATAAATGGTGATACATTAAAACACAGTGATATACTTTTAGAAAATCTAAAAAATGTAAACGGATTTAAAACTCTTATAATAAATAAAAACACAGAAAAAACTAATGTCGTTTTAGGAGAAACTTGTGAAACTCTTTATGGTGATGGATTTATTACAGATATTCTTTGCGGTGTAAAAGTCAAACTCTCTCCCCTCTCTTTTTATCAGGTTAACCACGACACCGCCGAATTACTTTATAACAAAGCAAAGGAATATGCCGCACTTACAAAAGAAGATGATTTTTTAGACCTTTACTGTGGCACTGGCACTATTGGTCTTTCAATGGCAAAAGAAGCTAAATCTTTAATTGGTGTTGAGATTATTCCTGATGCTATTGAAGATGCAAAACTCAACGCAAAACTTAATAATATAGACAATGCAGAATTTATTTGTGGTGATGCAAAAGATGCAATTAAAGAATTACAACAAAGAAAAATTACACCAAAGGTTGTAATTTTAGACCCACCGAGAAAAGGTTGTAACGAAGAACTTTTAAAAACCGTTTCCGAAATGAATCCAGAAAGAATTGTTTATGTTTCCTGCGACCCTGCAACGCTCGCTCGCGATGCAGAGCGATTATTACATTTAGGATATAAAACTAAAAAAGTTACACCGGTTGATATGTTCCCTCGCACTGCCCATGTTGAGACGGTTGCACTGTTCCAACAACTAAGTTTGCCTAACGGCAAGTGATGTTACTTCGTAGTGAAGTTGTTTCACAGTAAAGTTTTGTTTTCGACAAAATTTATAGCAAACTTAACATCACTTTACGCTTTAAGCGTAAAACATCCCTATGCTTTAGCATAACATCACTTTTGCGTAGTAAAAACATCACAAAAACTTATAAAGCGATATTAATTCATTCTAAATTTGTGATATAAGGATATTACATTAATATATAAATTGTTAAGGAGTAAATATACATGTTAAAATTTGAGGATTTCTTTAAAGTCGCAGAACCTGAAAAAACAAAAGTTAAATTCAATATGAATGCCGGAAATGCAAACTATCCTGCTTGGGACTATTTAATTCAAGGTGAAGATAATGCTGACTGGATAAATATGAATGCCCACAAAAAAATGCAGGCAAACAACAACCTAAATAGAGCAAAATATCTACTTGCTTTTGCTCAATATTATCCTTATGGTCCAGATTACTATATATTCGGTGGTATGTACAAAGTAGAAAAAATAATACCCGAAGTATTTGATACTAAAGGTTACAACCTTACACTTTTACCAGATTTTGCAGATTACAGAAAAAGATTGATTATAAAACTCTCGCGTCCGGTTGGTAGAGATATATATAACAAACCATACAATTCAGTTCAAAGAGATTTTCAGCCTGAAATATATGAATTAGCACCATCTACTAAACTTGGTGCGTTCCCTGGATATAATAATGTGTTACTTTCGCATAAAGATTTACAAACAATAATAAATATGGAAGCACCTGAATGGAAAAATGCTCTTTCAAGTGTTAAAGGTGTATACTGTATAACTGACATTTCTACTGGTCAATTATATATTGGTTCGGCATCTGGTGATTATGGTGGGATCTGGCAACGCTGGTCTAATTATGCTAATGTTAATAACCTTACTGGTGGAAATAAAACATTCGAAGAATTAAAAAATAATGGTGCCAATTATATAATTGATAATTTCACATATTCAATTCTTGAAATTTTTGATATACGAACAAAGCGTGAAGATATAATTCATAGAGAAGAATATTGGAAAAAAGTATTCCAAAGCGTTAAACATGGCATGAATAATGTTAGACATATAAAATAATATTGCTTAATTAACTTTATTCTCGCATTTCATAAATACATTAATAGCACTATTCAACTATTACTGGTACAATCAGCAAAGAGGTATCATCAAATGAAAATAATCGACTTATTAAAAAATGAAAAATTATCTTTATCATTTGAAGTTTTTCCACCTAAAACTGAAACAAGTTTTGAGAGTGTAAAAACAGCAACTGAGGAAATTGCAAAATTAAACCCCGCATTTATGAGTGTTACATACGGTGCCGGTGGGGGTACCAGCAAATACACTTTAGAAATAGCAAAGAACATAAAAAAAATGTATAATGTACCGACACTCGCTCACCTTACCTGTGTTTCTTCTACTAAAGAAACTGTTCGTGAAAGAATAGTTGATATTAAAAACGCTGGTATAGAAAATGTTATGGCTCTTCGTGGTGATATTCCTGCAGAACTTGAAAACACAGACAGAAGCAATTGGGATTATAACTACGCAACAGATTTAATTAAAGAATTAAAAAGTATAAACCCTGATTTCTGCATTGGTGGTGCTTGTTACCCTGAAATTCATCCTGAAAGCACTAACCAGAAAGAAGATATAAAAAGACTTAAAGAAAAAGTCGAGGCAGGTTGTGACTTTCTTACAACACAGATGTTCTTTGACAACAATCTTCTTTACAACTTTCTTTATAAAATCCGAGAAGCTGGTATTACTGTACCTGTAGTTCCCGGCATTATGCCAATTACAAACGCAAAGCAGGTAGAAAGAGCAATTAAACTTTCAGGCTCATTTATGCCACAACGATTTAAAAGTCTTGTAGATAAATTTGGTAGTGACCCTGACGCTATGAAACAAGCAGGTATTGCTTATGCTACCGACCAGATTATAGACCTTTACGCAAACGGTCTTACTAATATTCACGTTTACTCAATGAATAAACCTGATGTTGCCGAAAAAATACAAAGTAACCTCTCAGATATTATAGGAAAATGAACCATACTGTATTAACAAAAACATATAATGACTTGCCTTTTGATAAAAAGGAAATATTAAGATATGTGGATTGCAAAGTATCAACACCAGAAACAGAAAAACTTTTAAATGAGTGTATTGAAGAAATAAAAAATAAACTTTCATATAAAATCTGTTTCTGTGTTTTGCCTGTAAAAATTACAGAGCACAGTATTGATTTTGATGCTTTTAAGGTTAACTCTGAGAAACTCTCATTGAACTTGAAAAACTGTGAAAAAGTTATTATTTTTGGTGCAACTCTTGGTACAGAAATTGACCGTCTTATTATGAAGTACGGAAAACTTTCCCCCACTAAAGCATTGTTTTTTCAAGGTATAGGTGCCGCAGGAATTGAAACTCTTTGTGATGAATTTCTTAAAGATATAAAAAACGAATTAAATGTAAATTTAAAACCACGGTTCAGTCCGGGGTTTGGTGATTTAGAATTAACTACACAAAAAGATATTTTTAAAGTTCTTGATTGCAGTAAGAAAATCGGACTTACTTTAAATGATAGTCTTCTTATGTCGCCAACAAAATCTGTTACTGCTTTTGTTGGTATTACTAAATAATTAAGAGTGAGTGTATATTATGAATTTTTCAGAGTATTTAAAAAACAACATAGTTTATCTTGACGGTGGAATGGGTACATTACTTCAGGCTAGGGGGTTAAAACCTGGTGAACACCCTGAAAAATGGAACATTTCTCACCCAGAGGTAATTACAGATATTCACAAACGTTATTTTAATAGCGGTAGTAATGTAGTTTGCACTAACACTTTTGGTGCAAACTCTTTGAAGTTTAATGATGAAGAATTAGAAGAAATAATAAAATCTGCTATCTGTAATGCAAAAGAAGCAAGAGCGCTTTCAAGCACAACCCACGAAAAATTTATAGCACTTGACATTGGCCCTACTGGTAAACTTTTAAAACCTTTAGGCGATTTGGATTTTGAAGATGCAGTAACTATATTTTCAAAAACAGTAAAACTTGGTGTAAAATATGGTGTTGACCTTATTTTAATAGAAACAATGAATGATTCTTACGAAACTAAAGCGGCACTTCTTGCAGTAAAAGAAAACTGTGATTTACCTGTTTTGGTTTCTAACGCTTATAACGAAGACGGAAAACTTATGACTGGTGCTTCCCCTGCCGCTATGGTAGCATTACTCGAAGGAATGGGTGCTACTGCAATTGGTGCAAACTGCTCATTAGGTCCAAAGCAACTTACAAAAGTTGCAGAAGAATTATTAGAGAATGCATCTGTACCTGTAATTCTTAAACCTAATGCTGGTCTTCCTGAGGTTGTTGACGGTAAAACCAAGTTTAATGTTTCACCTGAAGAATTTTCACAAGAAGTTACCGAGCTTATAAAAAAAGGACTTCGTATTGTCGGTGGTTGTTGTGGAACTACACCTGACTACATAAAAGCACTTACTGAAAAGTCAAAAGATTTAAAACCAGTAGAAATAAAGAATAAAAATTTAACTGTTGTTTCATCTTACACAAAAGCAGTTCAATTTTTAAATACACCTGTTCTTATTGGCGAAAGGATAAACCCGACTGGTAAAAAACGATTTAAACAGGCACTTATTGAAAATGATATTGCTTACATTTTAAACGAAGGTGTAAGCCAACAGGAAAAAGGTGTAGATATTCTTGATGTCAATGTAGGTCTTCCTGATATTGATGAAAACGAAATGCTCAAAAAGACTGTGTGTGAATTACAGGCAGTTTTAGATTTACCTTTGCAGATTGATACTGCAGATGTTGTTGCTATGGAAAATGCACTTCGCATTTACAATGGTAAAGCACTTGTAAATTCTGTAAATGGTAAAAAAGAAAGTATGAAGGCAATATTCCCACTCGTGAAAAAATATGGTGGTGTGGTTGTTGCCCTTACATTAGATGAAAATGGTATTCCCGAAACTGCAGAAGGCAGAGTAGAAATTGCAAAGAATATTTTAAATGTCGCAAAAGAATACGGAATAGAAAAAAACAATATTATCTTTGACACTCTTGCTATGACAATAAGTGCTGACCAGAATGCTGCAAACGAAACTCTCAAAGCGCTCAATATTATAAAAAATGAGCTTGGTTGTCACACTTCTTTAGGTGTTTCAAATGTCTCTTTCGGACTCCCTAACAGAGATGTTTTAAACAGTGTATTTTTCGCATTAGCACTTGAGAATGGTCTTTCAGGTGCAATTATGAATCCATATTCAAGTGAAATGATGAAAACATATTACACATTCAAAGCATTAAAAGGACTTGACGACAACTGTGCAGATTACATAAGTGTTGCAGAAAAATTTACATCTACGGTAATTGATAACAAAAAAGAAACTGCTACTGCTTCTGAAAACTCTTCAGAACTTCAGTATGCAGTTATAAAAGGTTTTAAAGAAAAAGCAAGTGAAATCACAAAAGAATTGTTAAACAGAGAAGCACCACTCCAAATTGTGAATGGTGAAATAATACCAGCACTTAATGAAGTAGGTGTCGGTTTTGAAAATAAAACTATTTATTTACCACAACTTTTAATGAGTGCAGAGTCTGCAAAAAGTGCTTTTGAAGTTATAAAAGAGTTTATGCAGAATGGTGAAAAAGCAAAATCAAAAGGAACTTTTGTAATTGCTACTGTCAAAGGCGATATTCACGATATTGGTAAAAATATAGTAAAACTCCTTTTAGAAAACTATGGTTTTGATGTTATAGATTTAGGTAAAGATGTGCCACCTGAAACTGTAGTCCGGACAGTAATTGAAACTAATGCAAAACTTGTAGGTCTTAGTGCTCTTATGACTACTACTGTACCCGCTATGGAAGAAACAATTAAACTCTTAAACCAAAAAGCACCTTGGTGCAAGGTGGTAGTTGGTGGTGCAGTTTTAACTCAGGAATATGCTGACAAAATAGGTGCAGACAAATATGCAAAAGATGCTATGGAAACTGTAAGATTTGCAGAGGAGAACGCACAATGAAAAAAATTCACTTAGTATGCAACGCACATATAGACCCGATATGGCAATGGGACTGGCAGGAAGGTGCAAGTGCAGTGCTTTCAACTTTTCAATCTGCAGTAAACCTTGCAGAGAAACACGACTATATTTTCTGCCACAATGAAGTGACGGTTTATAAGTATGTTGAAGAATATGCTCCTGAACTTTTCGCTAAAATTCAGGAATTAGTAAAAAAAGGCAAATGGCACATTATGGGTGGATGGTATTTGCAACCTGACTGTAATATGCCTTCGGGTGAAAGTTTTGTAAGACAAATTCTGGAAGCAAAAAGATACTTCTTAGAAAAATTCGGGGTACACCCTACTACTGCAATTAACTTTGACCCATTCGGGCACACAGTAGGTCTTGTGCAGATTATGAAAAAATGCGGTCAGGACAGTTATATTTTCACTCGTCCTTATGGCAGTCAGTTAGATTTAGACGATGATTTGTTTTGTTGGGAAGGTCTTGACGGAAGTAAAATAAAAGCACTCAGGGCTCACGGGTATAATTCACCGCTTGGTAATTCAAGAGAAGTCATTGAAAGACGCTCTAATGATGATGAACACGAAACTTGTCTTGTTTTATGGGGAGTCGGCAATCACGGTGGCGGACCATCAGATAAAGATTTAACTGACATCACCGATTTAATAAACACTTCTGAAAATGAATACATTCACTCAACACCTGAAAAATATTTCAGTGAAGTAAATCCAGAATACACATTCAATAAATCCCTAAGGATTTCAATGCCGGGTTGTTATTCATCAATGTACAGAGTAAAGAAAAAACACGCTTTACTTGAAAATGAACTTTTCTTTACAGAAAAAATTCTTACTACAGCATATAACAAAGGTTTATTAAAAGAATATCCTGAAGAAAAAATTCACGAAATAACAGAAGATTTACTTAATACAGAGTTCCACGATGTTTTGCCCGGTTCTTCTATTCAATGCGGTGAAGATAACGGTTTAAAACTTTTAGACCACGGTCTTTTAGAGGCTGAAAGATTAAAAACGCGAGCAATTTTTGCTCTTTCATCAGTAAAAGAAGTATCTCGTCCGGGTGAATACCCTATTTTCGTATTTAACCCACATCCGTACAAATTAGTCGATACAGTAGAATGTGAATTTATGTTACAGGACCAGAACTGGTCAGATGAATTATATTCAAAGCTTACTGTATTTGACGAAGACGGAAACAACGTTAAATATCAGGTAATTAAAGAAGAAAGCAACTTAAATCTTGACTGGCGTAAAAGAATTGCATTTAAAGCCGAACTCAAACCACTTGAACTTAACAGATTTTCTGTTTTTGTAGAATTTGAAAAAATCAAAGAGGAAGAAAAGAAACAAAATCTTGTATTGAAGAATGACAGTAAATATGTTGACATAGACAAAGATACAGGACTTTTAAAGAGTTACTGTATTGACGGAATTGAATACATAAAAGACGGTTTCGAGTTAATTGCGTTTGAAGACAACTCTGACCCTTGGGGAATGAGTGACGAACAACAAAAAAGAATGGGTACGAATGAAAAAGCCTTCACCCTTTCAAAAACTCCGAGTGGCGTTTTCAAAAATATGAAGAGTATTCAGGTAATTGAAGATGGCGACATTTTTTTAGGTGTAGAAGCATTCTTTGAACACGAAAACACAAGAGCCACAATAAAATATAAAATTTATAAACTCAATGATGATATAGATATTGATGTAACTTTATTTATGGGTGATATTGATAAAATCATCAAATTAAAAGTGCCTGTTGCTATAAATGGCACTTTAATAGGACAAACTGCTTTTGGTACAGAAGAATTATTTACTGACGCAAGAGAAAATGTTGCTTTAAGATTTATTGCGATTGATAACAACAAAAAAAGTCTTGCGCTTATAAATAGCGGTACTTACGGTAGTCATTTTGAAAATGATGCTTTGTACATTTCTCTTGTTCGTGGTGTTACCTATTGTGCTCATCCTATAAACGACCGTCAGTTAATTCCGAGTGACCGATTCACAAAGAAAATTGACCAGGGCGAAAACAGCTTTTCTTTCAGATTAACTGTTACTGACACCAATAAACTTGAAAGAAAAACACTGGAATTCACCCAAAAACCGTATGCCCTCAATTTATTCCCTGTGCCATCTTCTGATAAAGAACAAGATTTTTCTGTTTCATTAGGTGACGATACAATTTCACTCGTTACTATGAAAAAGGCAGATGGCAAAAATGCAACAATTTTCCGTCTTCTTAATAATAGTGATGAAGAAATTAAAACAAGTATTTCTGTTAATTCAACCACATTGCCACTTAATTTCGGTAAATACGAAGTTAAAACTGTTGTTTATGAAAATGGTGAATTAAAAGAAGAAAAAATGCTGATTATTTAAAAACACTTATCCCCTATGCAAATTCAATTTGCATAGGGGATAATAAATTATTTTATAGTCTTTGCCGGAATAATTTTGCCTTCTTGTGATTTGTAAGTAATAGTTACTTTATCACCAACATTAAGAATAACAACATTATTATCATTAACTGCAGACATTGAGTAGTAAACTGCTTTACCGTCAAGTGCTATATAGTAAACACTGTTACCATTTTCAACTGCGGTACGGATGTCTGTAATAACACCTGTTACGCTCTCAATTGTTGATTCTGTGTTATCAGTAGTGTCAGCACCATTATTTGATGAATCGCCACCGCTGATAGAATCAGGAAGAACTGCGTTATAGTCAATGTTAAGCACAAGACCTGCGCTTGATTTTACTTTATTTACATACGCTTTAAGACATGCTTCAATATCAGGGTTGGCGTCATCTTCACTACGGACTGCGTCCTGAACTCTTTCAACGCTTACCATTGCAAAACTCTTTACAACGCTATTGTCTTTAAGAGCCATAAAGTATGTTGCTTCACCGTCAACATTAAGAAGCACAGGGAATGTTGCTTTCCAGCCCTTATCTGAAACAATACTCTCTGCAGATTTCTGAGCACCGCTTTCAGTTGTACCTGCAATCCTCTGGAACACAGCTTCTTTTGTACGCTGGTTAATAATTGCAAAACCTACAATAGAATCGTCACTGGTTACTGATGTAACACCTGTGTAAAGCCAAACGTCATCACCTGACGCAATATAGCTTGAACCTTCAGTTGTAGAAACAACACCTGACTGACCAATATAAGCATTGATAAAACCACCGTTATATTTACCATAATAGTTATATTGTTTAACAAGTAAATCGTCAGAATAAATCTGGTCAATCCATTGAATATCTTTATTTGTTCTTATTTCTTCAAGTGAATATTCTTTAATATTGTTTTTATCTGCTGCGTCAACCAAAACAACACCAATAACATCAGTACCGCCGATAAGACCAACAGTTTTGTCAACTACTTCACATACCCACCAAGGTTTACCACTCTCATCAATTTCTAAAGATGGAGTACCAAACATATATGTCGGGAAGTTAAAACGAAGTACACGGTTAAGTTTCTCATTGAAATATTCATTTGTTGAAACTTTAATATTGTTAAGACCCTCATTTTTTAATATAACAGTGTTTGCTTCCTGTGTGTACATATTAACTGCAATATATGCAGGAATACCGTCACGGGTATTGTTGAACCACTTGAAAACATCACCATATTTAAGTGGGAATATTCTGTAAGGATTGCCTTTGTAGTTAATTTGTGTAGAGTAAGCACTGTCTATAACAAACTGAGAAACATATTCTGAAAGTTCACCCAATTTTTTATTTGCAAGGTTTTCTGCAACTTCTTTATCAATCATAGGAACTGCAGAAAAATCTTTAAGACTTGTAATTGTTGTGATACTCTTGTCATTCTCACCGAAGTTTTCAGTTTTAACATCAATAATCTCGCTGTAAGCTTTTGCTCTGAAAAGTTCACAGGATGTTAAATAACCTACACCAAGAACCAAAGCAAACACAATACCTATAATAACCGGTATTGTTGCTCTTTTCTTAACATAAGGAATATACTCAGGTTTTATAAATGCCTTACTTAAAATAAATGTTGAAACAACATAAATTGCAATAATAACACCTATAAAATAATAGAAATCAAGTGATTTGAAATTAAGTGCCGGTAACATAAAGTAGTAAGCAACCGCACCGCCTATTATTGTTAAAAGAATCGCAATAATAATTTTAAGAACTTTCTTTTCTGGTGGGATGATAACCTCAGTTGGTTTACCCTTACCTGAAAAGTCTACTTTAATCGGATCCATAAAAAGCCTCCTAAAAATCTGATAAACAATATACTAAGCATTATATATCATTTACTGAATAAAAACAAGTATTATTTATTAACACGCCAATCTGAAACAGATAAATAAACATCGCCTTCGTTTGTAGTAATTCCACTTATATCAGGATTTACTGACAAAACAGTTTTTCTGTAAAAAAGTGGAGCAAACGGAACCTGTAAATTAAAACCCTCTATAAATTCTGTCATATTGACTTTACCGGTTTTAAAATTATTATAAAGCACAGAAGATTTTTCAGCTATTCCGTAATTCACCTGACCATCTGCTACAAAGAATTCTGTCAAATCACCATCTGCAGGTAATTCTATTTCGCCAATATAAATTTCATAATGACCTGCTTCAAGTGCTTTTATATAATCCGCTTTATTTTTAAGCGATATTGTCGCTTTTATGCCTAATGTTGCAAGAGATTTTTGTAAAGCCTCTGCAACACTTTTTTTATAAGGATTTTCGTTACATACTAAAATTGAAAGTTTAAGTGTATTTACTCCGTCTGTTCTGTAACCATCATTTGTAAATTTATCGTACCCATTTTCTTCCAGAATATTTATAGCTCTGTTGAGGTCACCTGTTGTTTCAATAAGTTCCTGCCCTGAAAGTTTATAAAACGCTGGTTTGAATGGTGTCGTTGTCGGCTCTGTCTGTCCCAAAAAAGAAGCAGCACCAATATCAACACGATTTATACCTATATTGATAACGCGTCTTATCCACGCAACAGAAGTAATTGAACCTGCCCATTTCATATTAAGTCCTGCATAAACTAAACTATTAGTAGGAATTGAAACCGTTTTTGACGATAAATTTTCATACGCTCCATCTGTAAGGTCATTTTCATAAACACTTACTTTGTTTGCTTTAAAAGCATACACCTCACTTGATGAACCCGCCATATCGTAAAGTGCGATTTGCTTGTTCCACTGAGGATTATAATTACTGTTATTTTTATTAACTTCAAAATATGGTGTACTCTCGAGGTATTTCAAAACATACTTACCTGTGCCTAAAAACGAATTTCCACTTTTCAGCACAATAGGAAAAGAGAGACAGTTGAGTGGTGAAAGCATAGCGCCTTCAAAAGTAATTTTTAAAGTGAAATTATCTACAACTGTGAAGTCAGTTATATTTTTTAGATTGTTTTTATAATAAGCGTTTTTCACTGCAAGGTTATAAGAATATTTTACATTTTCGGCATTAAAAGGTGTACCGTCAGAAAATACAACTCCTTGCTTTAATTTAATTGTGACAGTGTCGCCACTTTCATTAGCACTTAATGCTAATTGTGGGTAACCGTAGCCATCTTCAGTTTTACTGTAAAGTGCTTCATAAATAAGTGGTATCAGTTTTCTGTTCAACTTACTTTTTGATTTATATGGGTTGAAACTATCGGCAGAAGTAAATGGTAAAGATACATCTGCATTGACAACAGGTGTCGGCAAAACATACTCCCAATCACCATTATCAGTATCATCAGGTGTTTCACTACCATTATCACAAGCAAAAAGTGTAACACAGAATGATAAAATAAGTAAAAGTGAAATTATTTTTTTCATTTAAGCACCACCCTTTTTATACTGCTTGCTTTGCCTGTTTTTTCATCAATATCAAGAAGACAGGCATTCATAGAGTAACCACCCTCAGCATTTAAAAATCTTACCGGAATATGCTGTTTTATTTTCTTAATCGCAAGTTCAGGTTCAATACCTAAAACTGACTGCTCAGGACCTGTCATACCAACATCTGTAATATATGCAGTACCTTTCGGTAAAATCTGCTCATCTGCGGTCTGAACATGCGTGTGAGTACCTAAAACTGCAGTAACTCTACCGTCTAGGTAAAAGCCTAAAGCTCTCTTTTCAGCAGTTGCTTCTGCGTGAAAATCTACTATTACTGTTTTACATCCATCTGTTTCATCTAATGCTTTATCAATTTCAGTAAACGGATTGTCGAGTGCTTCTAAATAAACAGTACCCATTAAATTGATAACCGCAATTCTAAAACGACCTTTTTCAATAATTCCGACACCCTTACCCGGTGCACCACATGGAAAATTATACGGTCTTATTATTGTAGGGTCTTTGTCTAAATATTCCATAATCTCAGGTCTTTTAAATGAATGATTACCGAGAGTTATGAAATCAACACCACTGTCATAAAGCATTTTACAGGAAAAAGGTGTAACACCATTACCTTGTGCAGAATTTTCGCCATTTACAATGCAAATATCCACACCATTTTCTTTTTTGTAGTCAGGGAGTTTTTTCATTAAGAATTCACAACCGACTTGACCTACTACATCACCAATAAATAATAAACGCATTTTTATACTCGTTTCTACGGCATACGCCAAAAATGAATACAAAAACGGAACATCTTTTTTAAGGCGTTCCGTTTTCATTTTTAATTTAATTATTTCGCAAAGTCAACTGCGCGACTTTCTCTGATGATATTAACTTTAATCTGACCAGGATATTCAAGTTCGTTTTCAATTTTGTTTACAATGTCTCTTGCAACAATTGTCATCTGGTCATCTGAAATAACATCAGGTTTAACAATAATTCTGACTTCTCTACCCGCCTGAATAGCGAAAGATTTGTCAACCCCTTCAAATGAAGTAGCAATTTCTTCAAGTTTCTGAAGTCTCTTAATGTATGTTTCAACATTTTCGCGTCTTGCACCTGGTCTTGCAGCAGAAATAGCATCTGCAGCCTGAACAATAGCGGCGATAAGCGTTTTCGCTTCAACATCACCATGGTGAGCGTGAATTGCGTGAACAACCTGTTCGCTTTCTCTGTTTTTCTTAGCGGCTTCAACACCTAACTCAACGTGAGAACCTTCGTACTCGTGGTCAAGTGCTTTACCGATATCGTGAAGAAGACCTGCACGTCTTGCGAGTTTAACATCTGCACCAACTTCAGCAGCCATAAGACCTGAAAGGTAAGCAACCTCAAGTGAGTGATTAAGTACATTCTGACCGTAACTTGTACGATACTTAAGTTTACCTATAAGTTTTACAAGTTCGCCGCTTACACCATTCACACCCGCATCAATAACTGCTTTTTCACCAGTCTGTTTGATTGTGAGTTCAACATCTCTTTTGCATTTTTCGTACATTTCCTCAACTCTTGTAGGATGAATTCTGCCATCCTGAATAAGTCTTTCAAGAGTCTGACGTGCAATTTCACGTCTTACAGGTTCAAAGCAAGAAACTGTAATTGCTTCAGGAGTATCATCAATAATAAGGTCAACACCTGTAATTGTTTCGATTGTACGGATATTTCTACCCTCACGACCGATTATGCGACCTTTCATTTCGTCATTAGGGAGTGCAACAACTGAAACGGTAGCTTCAGCAGCGTGGTCTGCCGCACAACGCTGAATAGCACCAGAAATAATTTCTTTTGCCATTTTGTCCATTTCGTCTTTTGTTTGTTGCTCGTACTCATAAATTTTGAGTGCTTTTTCGTGAGTTAATTGTTCATCGAGATTTTTAAGAAGAACCTCTTTTGCCTGTTCTCTGCTATAACCAGAGATTTTTTCAAGCATATCGAACTGACTCTTTTTGATTGTTTCAATTTCGAGTGCTTTTTCGTCAACTTCTTTAATTTTCTGTTGAAGTAATTCTTCTTTCTTCTCCTGAGCCTCAACCTTTTTATCAAGACTCTCTTCTTTTTGAATCATTCGTTTTTCCTGGCGTTGAACTTCAGCACGCCTTTCACGGAGTTCGTGTTCTGTTTCTGTTCTTTGCTTGTGGATTTCATCCTTGGCTTCAAGAATTGCCTCTTTCTTTTTTTGTTCTGCTTCAGTCATAGCATTATTTACAATGCGTGCTGCTTCTTCAGTAGCAGAGCCTATAGCAGATTCAGCAACTTTTTTTCTGTGAGCGCCACCGATGATAAATCCACCAACACCAAATACAACCGCACAAGCGACTGCAATGATAATTGTGATAGGATCCATTAACGGAATGCCCCTTTCTGAAATATATTTTAAGGCGAACGATAAAAAAACCGTTCTCTCGGATATAGTAATAAAGTTTTGCAGAGTAAAACTCTTATATAAAAATATATGTAAATTATATTTAAAACACAAAACTATCTTTACTATGAGATAACACAAAAACACTTCTGCATTATCCATATTATTATAATAGATATAGTATCAATAGTCAAGGAAAAATAATATTTTATCAACAATTTGTATATAAAATTTACAACCTGTTTTTTGTGAAAAAAGTAAAAAACTGGTAATTAGATTCAAACAAATTTCACTATAACTAAAAAACACCCACAGACTGAAAACTACAGTCTGCAGGTATTTTTGTTATTCATCTCAATAAATACTGTGTTGAATGAATCTCACCATTTTCATCTGACAGAATAACTTCATTTAATTCTTTATTGACTGTTACTTTAAGCAATACATCATCAGTGTCATTTTTTACATACAACTCACCATTTTCCCCCTCAATAAAAGATGGGAATACCAACGCATTGCAAATTGTATAAATACCATCTTTCAAATATGATTCCACACCAAGCTCCTGCACCACTATTGTATAAGTCAGAACACCTGAGGTAGGACCATCATATATCAGACACAATTCTTTTTCGCCATCACCATCAACATCCCATATTTTTCTGCTTTCACCTTCAACATCATACTCCTCAATTCCATAATAATTAATTGGCAACGGGTACTCACTAAAACTTGGTGGTGTAGTTAGTTTGGTGAGTTCAAAAAGAGCTCTGAAAACACCACTTTCAAGCGTACTGTCACCACCATAACCGCCGCTTGCAATATACATAGAACCATCTTTCTGTTCAAGCAATAAAATTATTTCACCTTTATTTTTCTCTTTATACACCCAGGTATTTTCATTATCTTTAACCAGTTTTTCAAATGAATAACCATCAATATACCATACTGATTCAACAAAGAATGATTTATAATCTTCCAGATTTGTTTTTTCCAATTTTACTCTTGGTGTAACTATCTCTGTCTCACAATCAACTTCACTTATATACATATCGCCGGAAACAATATAGTATGGTTGAAACTCAGGCGATAAAGTTGATGAAAATACTCCGCAGTCATATATCGACTCAGTTGTCATAAACAGCGTTTCTTCATGCTTGAACTCACCATCAAAATACGAGACTTCTGCTTCACTTAAACTGTCTTTTTTATAGTATACAGCATTGCAACCTATCTGCACAAAAAACTTATCGTCAGCATCTGCCATTTGCTTACAGATATCCATTGGAATAGTTATACTGAAACTACCGTCATCATTTGTTCTTAAACGCGGTATCACATCCAAAGCGGAGTCACTTGTGTCAATCCAATCGTACCACAAATACAGGCAGTTCTTTTTATTTTTTGTTAAACTTGTGTTCACCTTTCCTGCATTTGGTAAATCATTGTAAGAAAATTCATAACAGAATTCTAAAGCGTTAAGGTCTGGTCTTATTGATTTCAAATACACAACGGTAAAATCATCACTATAGGCAATCAATTCATTTTTCTCAAATACCCGTTCTGTATTGAACACACTTTCTGTTATTTCATAATGTGGAATCGAAATACTTAAACCTGACTCTTCCTGTTTTAAAATGGTGTATCCATTTTCGTTTATTATATTTTCAAATTTTGTTTCAGGATTTGTCAAAAAACCTATGGTTAATATAAGTGTCACAATCAAAGAAAGTATAATCAACCAAATAGCAGGTTTTTTATAATTCAGAATAGATTTAATTCGTGTTTTAACACTTGTTTCACCGAAAGCCAAAGGACACGCAGTTATAATTTTTCTTTCTGCACTACAATCTATAAGCGTATTTGAATATGCTTTTTTGTTTTCTTCACCAAGTTCTTTTATGACTTTTTCGTCACAAGCAAGTTCTATATCACGACAAAGTAAAATATATAAAACCCATATAGCAGGGTTAAACCAGTAAACCGACAACACTATAAACCCCAACGGTTTCAAAAGGTGATCAAATCTTTTCAAATGTGTCTTTTCGTGTTTAATTACAAATACTGCATCTTCTTCACTTATTGAAACAGGTATGTAAATTTCTGGTTTTATAACCCCCAAAATAAATGGTGTACTTATATTTTCACACAAATATACAGATTTCTGATAAGGTAACCGTTCTTTAACTTTACTTCTTATTTTTATATAACTTAATAATGCATATAAAAGCATTACCCCCGAGCCTGAAATCCATATAACAGATATTATTTCAGTTAAATCAATCGCCTTTTTATTTTCAGGTTTCACCGCTACCAAATCATCTGACACACTATTTTCTGTAACTTCTGACTTTTCAGATTTCTGTGAAATATTACTTTCAGTTGTTTCAATATAAAACTGTTCGCTTTTCACTGGTGTTGTATTTTCAATAAAACTGAACGGGCTTTCAATTGAAAATGGCAAAACTAATCTTATAATTACAAGACACCATAAGATACAATTAACAAATTTAGGAACTTTTTTAAAAACAATTCTGAATATTATAATAGCCAGAATAAACCATGTTGCTGTAATGCTTACATTAAGCAAATTCAAAAAAATATTACCCATAACTTACTCCTCGTACTCATTAACCATTCGTTTCAGTTCATCAATTTCCGTTTTTGTTAATTTTCTTCTACCAGTAAATGCGGCAAAAAATGCAGGTAACGAACCTTTAAATGTCTCATCTACAAATCTTTCACTTTGCAAAGAGTAGAACTCAGCTTTTTTTATTTTTGATTGTACTACTCCTTGATTATTTTCAAACAATCCTTTTTCACACAATCTTTTTAAAACAGTGTAAGTAGTAGACTTTTTCCACTCCAGTTGTTTTTCTGCTATTTTTACAAGTTGGGTTGAACTTACCGGTTCATTTTCCCAGATTATTTCAGCAAATTTCGTTTCAATAACACCTAATTGCAAATCTTTCATTTCAGCCACTCCTTAAGGTTTACATTTTGTAGACTATCTATAGTTTACACTATGTAGACCTTTTTGTCAAGAAAAAACAGTGCCAATTTTAAATTGACACTGTCTCTTTTACTCTTTTGTAAACTCTTCTTTTCCTAAACCACAAACAGGGCAAACCCAATCTGCAGGAACTTCCCCCCACGGAGTATTTGGTGCTACACCATTATCGGGGTCACCCTCTGCAACCTTGTACTCATAACCGCAAGGACAAACATATTTTTCCATCAATATCACCTTTTTCCAAAAAATTAGCGATTGTCGCCAATTTAATTATTGGTAAATTATTCAAAATTATACTATTATTTTTATCATTTTAGTGATATACTCAAAATAATAAAAAAATGCGAGGTGTATTTTAAATTATGGAATCAATTTTAAAAATTGTTTTGAGTGCAATTATGAGTCTTATTACTGCACTTAGTTCATTTTTGGCAACACCGCCAATGGGTAATGATATTAATCCTACACTCCCACCATCAGATATTGGTTTAATGGATTTTGACTTTCTCAAATATCCTGATGAAGCGGTAAAAACATTGGAAGATAACGGAATAAGTTTAGAAACCTTTAAAGACAGAGCTACTGAAGGCGATGGCGAATATGGTGAAGCCCGTGGTCACGAAGATGCAAACGGTGTTATTGTTTCACCATACTACTCACTTAAAATAAACGGACACTCCGTTCCTGTTTATTCAACTGTTACATTCGTTGGCGATACTGAAACTGGTGAATTACATTCATTCTCTGAAATTTATATTGATGAAATTACAGAATTACCATTAAAAATAACTCTTTCTTCTGAAGATTATAAAATTAAAAGTGCTCTTTGTTTACCGGATTCTTTAAAAGTTGTTTCACACATGAACAACAACACACTGACTGCATTTATTAAAGGCACAGGTACATACACATTTGTACTCAACAAATCACAGGAAGCAGCATTTACACTTTTTGTAAAAGACCGTCTTGATGAAGATGCAACAATCGAGAGTTTAAAACTTGCTTATGGTGAAGAAAATGTTACTGTATATGACAGCGGTGTTCATTACCTTGATTATATAAATGTAACAAAGGACAATTCAGTTATTTATTTAAGACAAGGTGCCTACCTTGTTGCAAACCATAAATATGAAATAAATTCATTGGAAGACGAAGCACTTTATGTTGAAGAAGAAGCACTTTCTTCTAACGCTCTCGGTCTTACAAGAATGCCGTTTGTCAACTTCGGCAACTGCTCAAATGTAAGATTTTATGGTCGCGGTATTATTGATATGACAAGACTTGACCGCAGAGAAAGACGCGGTATGGTTTTCACAAACTGTAATAATGTTGAAGTTATCGGTCCGAAAATCATCAACTCACCTGAGTGGTCATTTATTGCTTACAACTGCGAAAATGTAAACATTGTTGACCTTGATATTTTTGGTTACAGAATTAACTCTGACGGTTTTGCAATCTGCAGTTCAAGAAATGTTAATGTGAGCAGAAGTTTTGTAAGAACCGGTGACGATTTATTTGGTGTAAAAGGTCTTGGCGGTTACGACGGAATCAAATGTCAGAATGTAACATTCAGCGAATGTTACGGTTGGGGCGGTAAAGCAAGATGCTTTGGTATTTTCGGCGAAGTTCACGCACCTATAAGCGATATTACTTTTAAAGATTCTGCAGTAATTTATCGTGACGCTACCTGGGATAATGACAGAGTTTGCTCACTCGGTATTATAGTTGAACAGGCAGGCGGTTCTATAAGTAATGTTACTTACGATAACATTGAAATTTACAAAGACACAGGCAGAGCAATAGGTTGCCTTATTTACAGTGACGATATTGAAAATTTCGTAGTAGATAACATTCAATATAAGAACATTAAATACAACGCAGAGTTACCTGCAAAATTCACTTCTAACGGCAAACAGAACACAATCAACGCTACAATTGAGAATGTTACCGCAAATGAAGAAAAACTCACAAGTGATAATATTATTAAAGATGAGTTTGCGAATGTAACATTCAGGGACTAGGAACTAGGAATTAGGAATTAGAATTGAATAAACTATATGCATTCTATCATATTTAGTTTACAATAAACTTCAAATGATAGAATGCATTTTTTTATAAGAATTTTCTATTTCCTATTTCCTAGTTCCTAATTCCTAATTCCTAGTTTCTTCAGTAACATACCTCTCAACTTTTACCTGCAACTCGTATTTATCTTTAAGTTCTGCTATTTTTTTCATATCGTCTGAATTGTGGTGAAAATGCAACGCGTCACTATCTTTCCAACGGTCAACGAGTAAAATTGTCTCTTTATCCCTTACTGAATAAAAATATTCATAACTTTCGTTTCCATCTTTATTTCTTATATGGTCCGCTAAACCGCTTCGCTCCATTTCTTCCATAAACATTTTTGCGGCACCGTTCTTGCCTTTGTAGTATAAATTCAATGCAATACTCATAAAATCACCTTTTCCGTTTTTTACTATTGTTACAAGAATTTGAGAATTTATACATTTTCAAAAAACAGGTGTTAGGTGTCAAAGGGAAGCAGGAAGCAGAAAGCAGAAAGCAGGAAACAGGAAACAGGAATTAGATGTCAGGATTTTTATTATAAAAACAACTACATTCTCTCATTTAAGGTTAAACCAAAAATGAAAGAATGTAGTCTTTTTATAATACTAGCCAACTAGCCACACTAGACATACTATAAATTGTGCATTATGCATTGTGAATTGTGCATTTTTATAATGCCAACGCAGTTCCTCAATTATTCATTTTTCATTATTCAATATTCATCATTCATTAAATAAAAGAACTCTCCACCACCCAAGGTACATTATAAATTCTATAAAGTTTTCTACTCGCTTGAAAGTATGCGAAAACCAGCAAAACAACGAAATGGCGGTCCCCCTCTCTTCGAAGAGAGGCAGACCGTCACATTTATTTTTTCGTTTCATTTAAAGTTTATTGTAGCTGAAAACGATAGAATATTTTTGTTTACTTTACTAGCAACTAGCCATACCAGCCATACTAGCCATACTATAAATTGTGCATTATGCATTGTGAATTGTGCATTATTTTTATTACTTTCCCATCAATAAAATCACGAGAAATACAAGAAGAAATCCTGAAATTACAGAACCGAATAACGCAATTGTTGCTTTTATAGATTTTAAAATCTGTAATTTTTTCATTGTGAGAAATTCTGTTATTTCTCTTTCATTTAAATCGGGCTCATACACAGTATAAAACTCAGACTCAGAGTTTTTACCATCAGAATTTCTGTAACGGAATACACCCTGTGGTAAATCCTGACCATCTTCTAAATACCTTTTAAATGCTCTGTTTTCTTCTTCGCTACAAGGAATTCGTTGTAATAAATCGAACTCAAAACGCATTGTACGAAGTTCTGTTCTTAAATCTTTTCTGTTGTTTGCCATATTTCACACCTCTAAACAATATGTTGAATAATTAACAATATTCTAACACTATTTATATAAATGTTCAAGTAGTAATGAAAATTTTATGAAGCGAAACAATTTCTCATTATAAAAGTAGCTTATCTTCGCTTACTCCCATCCACCCAGTAAACAAATTGTTGACTGGATAGAAAAATTATGTTATCCTAAAACAATCAATATAATCAAACAGAGCATATTGCAAACAACTATAATTTTATGTATATAGCTCTGATTACACAATTTATTTTTAAGGTGGGTTAATAAAAATGAAAAAATGTATTAGTTTAATTTTGACACTTGTTTTTGTAATTGGTGCATGTCTTTCAGCACCGTTTACATTAAAAGTAAACGCGGCGGGTGTTAATGATTTGACATTTGAGTTAAACGCTGACGGTGTATCATACTCTGTAACTAAATGCAACTCAAATGCTTCAGGCGCTATTGAAATTCCCGCTACATACAATGATTTACCTGTAACGAGTATAGGTTATTCTGCTTTCACTTGTCGTGACCTCACAAATATAACAATCCCTGACAGTGTAACGAGTATAGGTGGAGATGCTTTCTATTGTTGTATATCACTCACAAGTATAACAATCCCTGACAGTGTAACGAGTATAGGTAGCAGAGCCTTCTATTTTTGTTCTTCGCTCAAATCAATATATGTTGGTATAGAAAATAATTATTATACAAGCAAAGATGGTATCTTATTCAATAAAAGTGAGACGGAACTTATAGCATATCCTGCGGGAAAAACTCAGGAGACATATACATTTCCCGACAGTGTAACAAGTATAGGTAGTTGGGCTTTTACTGGGTGCAGATTACTCACAAGTATAACTATCCCTGATAGTATAACTACTATAGGGGATTCTGCTTTCGATAACTGCACTTCACTCACAAGTATAACTATCCCTGACAGTGTAACGAGTATGGGTAGCAAAGCTTTTAGTGGGTGTAAATCACTCACAAATATAACTATCCCTGACAGTATAACAAGTGTAGAATCAATGACTTTTGCTTATTGTGAATCCCTCACAAGTATAACTATCCCTGACAGTGTAACGAGAATAAGTGATGATGCTTTCTATGGTTGTACATCACTCACAAGTATAACAATCCCTGACAGTGTAACGAGTATAGGTATCAGAGCCTTCTATCATTGTTCTTCGCTCAAATCAATAAATGTTGGTATAGAAAATAATTATTATACAAGCAAAGATGGTATCTTATTCAATAAAAGTGAGACGAAACTTATAACATATCCTGGCGGAAAAACTCAGGAGACATATACATTTCCCGACAGTGTAACAAGTATAGGTAGTTGGGCTTTTACTGGGTGCAGCTTACTCACAAGTATAACTATCCCTGATAGTATAACTACTATAGGGGATTCTGCTTTCGATAACTGCACTTCACTCACAAGTATAACTATCCCTGACAGTATAACGCGTATCGGAAATTGTATTTTCGAGGATTGCACTTCCCTCACAAGTATAACAATTCCTGATAGCGTAACGAGTATTGGTAACGCTGTTTTCGAGGATTGCACTTCCCTCACAAGTATAACAATTCCTGATAGCGTAACGAGTATTGGTTACTCTGTTTTCAAGAATTGCACTTCCCTCACAAATATAACAATTGATGACGGAGCAAGCGGTTTTAGAAGTGACCTTTTTAAAGATACTGCTTACTACAATAATGAAACCAATTGGGAAAATGGAGTTCTGTATATAGGTAACTATTTAATAAAAGCAAAAGAAGATATTTCGGGAGCCTGTATAATAAAGCAAGGCGCTAAATATATTGTTGATGCGGCTTTCTCTTGTTGTGCTACCCTCACAAATGTAACAATCCCAGAGAGTGTAACGAGTATAGGTGAATTGGCTTTCTATGAATGTTCTTTACTCACAAGCATAACAATTCCTGACACTGTAATAAGCATAGGTGGAGCTGCTTTTTATAATTCAGCTTACTATAATGATGAAAGCAATTGGGAAAACGGTGTTTTATATATAGGTAATCATCTAATAAAAGCAAATGAAAATATTCCTGAAACTTGTACAATAAAGCAAGGAACTAAAACTATTGCAGAATATGCTTTCTCTGATTGCTCTTCACTCACAGATTTAGTACTTCCTGGCAGTCTGTTAAGTATTGGCAAGTATTCTTTTTCGGGATGTAATAACTTAAATTGCGTTTTCTACCTTGGTTCTCAAGAAGACTGGGAAAAAATCAATCCCAATAATTTTCCTTCAACACCAATACATTATAACACAACCGAGCACTCACATTTTATGACGCTTAATTCTAATCTGAACGAACTCTTAGACATTTGCCCTGTTTGCAATTTTAAAAACTATTCTGAAGCGCTTACCTGGGTTGACGATTATGCAACTGCAACTGATACAGAAAGTATTATAATTGACTCCACAAACAAATACATAATTGCCAACCCTTCTACTGCCGCATATTTAAAAGGAAAACCTGTATCATTTTACGATTATAAATTTGATATAACCCCGAATTCAGCTTATGGTTTTTTTGGAACCGGAACAGAATTTAAATTATACAACTCAAAAAACACCTTAATATCAGAATACACCGTAATAATTCGTGGTGATGTAAACGGAGACAGTGTATGCGATGTTATTGACTGTATGTTGATTGAGTTAGCGCGTACGGGTAACACCGAAATATCTGATATTCACAAGATTGCAGGAGACTTTAATATAAACGACAATATAGATGAAAATGATTTTCAATCAATTATCAATTTAGCACTAGCTTAAATATAACCCGAACAAAACCCACCCGAAGAAGTAAAATCTTCGGGTGGGTTTTATGATATTTTAAATTTGCAATTTAAAGTGAAGTATTATAAAGAAAATATTTTGCAATATACATTGCTTTCATTTTTTGATTTTCTCTTTTTGCCATAATATCACCTTCTTTTATCTATCGGCGGTATTACAACACAATGTTTTAAAATAATGAAGTGTTTATTGATTTTTTGGAAAATATATGGTATTCTATTTATACCACACAAATCGAATAAGGTGTATTGCAAGGGAATGTTTTTTACTTTGGTAAAAATGCATTCTCCAGTTGTGCATTCCTTGTGATATGCCAATGATTTGTGTGGTAGCAATAGGAGTTATGCGTTTTTCGTGTGTGTAACTTCGGTTGCACACACTTTTTTATTTTTAGGAGGAAACAAAAAATGGAAGAAAAAATCTTATTACAAAGCAAACATTATAATGTAAAGAAACTACTCGTTATAACGACTATTCTTACGGTTTTAGTAAGTGTTATAATCTTACTATTTTCTTATTTTGGGAGTTACTATTGGTACAAAGTTGATTACGACTTAAGAACACAGTACTTTCAAGAAAAAGAAAAATCTATGAATGGTTATAGTAGTTCTTTATACTACGATTTATACTACGATTCTCGTCCTTGTCGTTGTGAAATTAATAACTTACAAGATTTTACAACGAGACATCCAAACGCTGTATCATATGCAAAATGTTTGGATGGTAGTGACGCTCTTTTAACGGAAGATGACATTATAATTTCACTTATGCCATTAACACTAATTATATTAATAGTTTTATTATATTTTTGGTTGCGTTCATATTCACTTACAGTTACCGATAAGCGTGTTTATGGACAAACCGCTTTTGGTAAACGCGTTGATTTACCAATCGACTCTGTTTCTGCTGTTGGTACAAGTGCTTTAAAAGGTATTTCCGTTGGTACATCATCAGGAAAAATTAGCTTTAAACTTATTAAAAACCAAGTAGAAATGCATTCAGTTATAAGTAACCTTCTCAAAGAAAGACAAGAGAAAGAGAAGAGTCAAACTGTAACAAAAGAAACTACAGTTAACCAGACTATAATTGAACAAACATCTGCAGACGAACTCAAAAAATTCAAAGAGCTTCTTGATATGGGTGCAATCACTCAAGATGAATTTGATGCAAAGAAAAAAGAACTTTTAGGTTTATAATACATAAAACAACTCGAGGAATTTCCCCCGAGTTGTTTTCATTTTAAAATTATTCCCCTTTATAAGTAGGTGCGTTTTTAGGTGTACTCCCCTTAACTACTTTATGGTAGTAGCTATATGTCATAGGTGTATCTTTTGAAAGGTTGCCTGCATCTGTTACCTGACCCAAAAAGATTGTATGGGTATCTGTTTCCATAGTGTTAATAACTTTACAGGTTATGTAAGAAATTGCTTGTGGTAATACAGGAGTAAATTCTTTTACGAGTGGTTCAATGCCTTCAAATTTATCAACATCTTTACCGCTTCTGAAACCGAAAGAACCTATTATAATCGGGTCAACATTCTCTCCTAAAATATTCACCGCAAAAATGCCAGTATCTTTAATGCATTTATTGGTGTAGTTATCGTGGTTTATTGAAACAGCTATTGTCGCAGGACTCGCAGTTATTTGCATAGCAGAGTTAGCTGTGCAACCAGTGGCCTTACCCTCACCCCATGTAGTAATAACATAAACACCATACGATAAATTAAATAATGCAGTATTATCCATATTTTACCATCCCCATATCTTAAAATAAGCCGACAGGCTTTTCCTATCGGCTTTTTTAATTGCTAACGAAAATTTAATTTATTATCCAAAATATCTCTTTAAGAGACCTTCGAATGCTTTACCGTGTCTTGCTTCGTCACGAGCCATTTCGTGAACAGTGTCGTGGATAGCGTCAAGATTTTGTTCTTTAGCCATTTTAGCAAGTTCAAATTTACCAAGAGTTGCACCGTTTTCAGCTTCAACTCTCATTTCGAGGTTTTTCTTTGTTGAATCTGTAACGAGTTCGCCTAAGAGTTCAGCAAATTTTGCAGCGTGTTCTGCTTCTTCGTAAGCAGCTTTTTCCCAGTAAAGACCGATTTCTGGGTAGCCTTCTCTGTGAGCAACTCTTGCCATTGCAAGGTACATACCAACTTCTGTGCATTCACCGTTGAAGTTTGCACGAAGACCTTCAAGAATTTCTTCGCTAACGCCTTTAGCAACACCTAAAACATGTTCTGCTGCCCAAGTCATTTCTTCATCTTTAACTTCAACGAATTTTTCTGCAGGTGCTTTGCAAAGTGGACAAGCCTCTGGTGCTGTTTCACTTTCAACAATCTGACCGCAAACTAAACATTTCCATTTTTTCATAATTAAAAACTCCTTCATGTAAATAATTTTATAGACTTTCGCCTATGTATTCAGGCATTTTTTACAAATACCATAATAAACTGTTTTTTGTGATTGTATTTTAAAACCTGTTTCCTCATATACATCAGGAACTTCAGTTTTCATAAATACATCTGTAATATTACAACACTCTTTACAAAGCAAGTGAATGTGTTCATTTAAATTGCCTTCGTAGTGAACTTTTTTATCACTCGTTTCAACCACAGTAATAAAACCTTCATCTACTAATTGATTTAAATTTCTGTAAACTGTACCAAGACTTATATTTGGTATTGACTGTTTTACTGCTTCATATACCATATCGGCAGTGGGATGTTCAACTGAGAGTTTTACATAATCGAGAATTGCATCTCTTTGTCGCGATTTTCTCATTCACTCACCCCGCTTTCATTAAGTAGTAACGATTACTGTTATTACTATAAACTATTTTTTCTGATTTGTCAATGCTTTTTTAAAAAATTTTTTGAAGTTTTTCTAAAAGCTCTATCTGTTCAGTTATTTCATCTGATAATTCAAGATAAACTGATTTTGTTTCTTCGTTTAACAATAAGTATTTACCTACCCTTTTCACTTTTCTTATAAATGCTTTATTGAATTTATACTCTCCGTTTTTCAAAGGACAATCTGCTCTTATATCTATAATAGTTTTAATTTTTCCATTTTCTGTCATAAGTGGAAATAACGGATAAATTCTGCAGGACAACGGTCTTTTGTTTCTGTCGCAAGCACCATTACAAACTGCTATTTTTACTCCGTTTTCAGTTTCTTTAATTTCTATATTTTCATCTAAAAATTTTTCTTCACCCGGAAAAATAATCATTCCTGTATTTTCATCACCTTTGCAACATTTGCCATTACAAATTTTGCCACAATCTTCTTTTAATGGTGTTTCTTTTCGTAAAAGTGAATAACAGGTTAATATAACATCTTCTTTTTTCATAAATAAAAAACCTTTCGTTTATTTTTTATTTTTTTGCCTATACTAAATTTACAAGGTGTTATTTTCACCTTAAATTTCAAGGAGGTAACTTATTATGGAACAGAAAAACAATTCTATCGGTTGCACAGTTGACACTTGCAAATATCACGCACAAAGTGCCAATTACTGCACAAAAAATGCTATTGAAGTAACTGCTTGTAGCTCTTGTGCAAAAACAAGCGACAACACTTGCTGTCAATCATTCGAAGTAAAATAAGCAAATTTTAAAAATAAAACCGGCAGATTATTAAAAATAGTCTGTCGATTTTGTTTTTTAGTTTGATATATCGTGAACTAAACCTTCCACATTTTTTGCAATAATATATTTACCAAAAGATGGTTTACCTTTATATACATTCGATTTCATAAGAATATTTTTTGTTGAACTCACATTAAGCGCAGGAATTGAATTTAACATAAACAGATTGTTTTCTATAAAAATATTCTCGTGAACAAAACCCGCAAAGCGTCTGTTTTCAGGTGCAATAAGAATTGCACTTTCTTCACAATTCATAAACGCGTTACCTCTTATCATCATAGATTTCACGGCACCGCTTTCAAACCAGGTAATTGCATCATCTGAAACAAAAAGACCACTTTTACCTGTATTTAAAAATTTATTATTTTCAATTAAAACTCTGCCTCGGGTTGCAACAATCAATCCTCTTGAAGCAACTCTGTTAAGCGTATTTTCACAGAACTCAACTTCAGGACACGCAGTAATATCTTCAACTACCGCACCTACAGGATTATTTCTTGTTGAAAGCTTAAGTTTTATATGGTATCTGTCAAGCATTTCAGATTGCAAAATTTTTGATTCTCCGTGCTCTGTCAGAGTTTTTGGGTCAATAAACACAATTGTATCATTTACTCTTAACGGGTTAAATCCAAATGTGCGTCTGTGACCATAACGGACAATAATTGTATCGTCAGTACTGTCAACAACTTTAAAGAATATACCATGAATATTGCAACCATCATCACCCGATGAACTGAAATTGCAATTTTTAATTTTCACATTACCACGACACATTGAACAGATAACAAAATCTGCAAGACAAGAAAAATCAACCTCTGAAGCTTCTCGCGGAGAAAAATCTGAATTTTCGAGTGTTATATCTTCAGAATTCTGTGCAACTAGCCCTAAAGAATAATTAAAGCGTTGTGTTATATTCTCGAGTTTAATATTTTTACTACCATCAACTAAAATACCAACATTTTTTCTTGTTTTGGGGAATACATAAAACACCTGACCGACTTCAAAATCTTTTGGTATCAAATATCTTGCTTTAAACACTCTCGGAGAAACTTCTTTTATTGTAGAAACACCGAAAAACGGGTGTGAACCATTTCTTTTTACATGATTATAATTAGATGCTTTTGCAGTCGGAGTCCAACTACCCGAATTTTTAAGTTCTGTAAAGCCTAATTTATAATCTGTTCCGTACCAGAAATATTCACCGTCTTCTTCTTTGTAATTGCTTGACTCATCAATTTTAAAAGTAACATAAAATGGTGAAGTCTGCATTATGGTTATTTTATGAACATTAGGTTGTACTGTTTCAATGTTAAGATTTTTAAGTGTAACATTAACACAGTTTTCAATAACGATATTTGTCATAATACCGTCAAAAATAAATGTTGAATTATTAAAATCTATTTCTAAATCGTTTATACCTTTTAAATCAAGTGCAATTTTATGAATATGCTTTTTGTCTGTTGCAGAATACTCTTTATCTGCAATAGTATTTGAAATATAAAGTTCTCGTTCATTTGCATATTTGCTTAAAAACACATAATTACCTTTTTCTAACAAAAGATTTTTAGGCTTTGCGTTTTCAGAGGCTGTATTTAAAAGGTTACTGAAAGCAACCGTAACTTCAGAGTCCGGCTTTATGCTGAAAGAATCCGGATAAATTACCAAAATTTTCACCTACTGTATTTTGTTATATAAATATATTTAAAAGAATAGTTAATTTTTAAATTGCCTATAAATAATATAATAAAACATTATAAAATGCAATACAAAAAAGATTAAAATATAATTAAATTTTAAAAAGAAAAACCCGTCGCACATTGCGACGGGTTTTTCTTGAATAGAAGAGTGTTACCTCTTGCGTACTCGTATTGGCAACTATATAGTAACCATTGGTTACTACTATTTTGTTGCAAAAATGTGAACAAATTATTAACAATACACTTTTTTTACCTTGTTTTTTTACAAAAAAACTGATTTTAGTTAAATATCACACAATATATAGTATCTATTTGTGCATTTTACCACTATTCAAAAACGCATTTTTCTATTGAAAGAATTCGGTTTCTGTGGTAATCTTAATATGTTAATTAAACACTTGATATATCAAGTTCAGGAGGTCTATTATGGCAAGTATTTTAGATGCTTTCAAAGAAAAGCAAACAGAAGAAAGAGTTTACACAGGTAAAAAAATCAAAGTCGGAATTATCGGCTGCGGTTGGATTGCTGAAGCTCATGCACTAAGTTATATGAAATGCGAAGATGTTGAAATCGTTGCTTTGGCAGATATTATCCCTGGTAAAGCAGAAGCATTCGCAAAACAATGTGGCATTGAAGGTGCAAAATATTACAACAGCGACAGAGAACTTATCGACAATGAAAAAGACATTGATGCTGTTTCAATTTGTACATATAACAGACAACACGCGCCTTGTGCTATTTATGCTTTGGAACACGGTGTTCATGTTCTTCTTGAAAAACCAATGTGCGTTACTTTAGAAGAAGCAGTTGAAATCTGTAAAGCAGAAAAGAAAAGTGGTAAAATTCTTTCAATAGGTTTCCAACCTCGTTTTGACGAGAATATGAAAATGGTTAAGAAAATCTGCGAAAGCGGTGTTCTTGGTAAAATTTATTATATCCAGACCGGTGGCGGTAGAAGAATGGGTATTCCTACACCTTTCGGTACATCTTTCATTCAGGAAGATACTGCTGGTCTTGGTGCTTTAGGTGATATCGGTTGTTATTCACTCGATATGGTGCTTAACGCAATCGGTTACCCGAAGCCACTCACTGTTACAGGCTTTAAAGCAGGTCTTTTTGGTAAAAAACCTGAATATCTTCAGAAACCTGAATATACAGAAGTTTTCGGTGTTGATGACTTTGCTGCTGCTTACATCCGTCTTGAAAATGACATTGTTCTCGACTTCAGAATTGCATGGGCTATGCACTGTGACACTCCCGGTGATACAATCATTATGGGTACAGAGGGTGGTCTCAGAATTCCATCAACAGAATGCTGGAACGGTTCAATTGGTGGACCAATGACAATTTACCACAACATTGCTGGTGAATGTGTTGAAACAGTTATTCCTGAATGTGAAAACAAAGAAGATAACTTCGACAAGAAAATCCGTTCATTCATTGACGCTATTGAATTTAATCTCCCTTCACCTGTTCCTTCAAGTCAGATTATTTACAACCAGGCAATTATTGATGGTATTGCTCGCTCATCTGATTCAGGCAGAGAAGTTACAATCGAAATTCCAGAAATTTAATCGCTACGCTCAAATTAATTCGTAATGCGTAATTCGGAATTCGGAATTGAAGGGTCTGCGCCGCTATTATAATTAAATAATAAAAGATAAGTTCTATCATTTTTTAGTTTACTAAAAAATGATAGAACTTATTAATTTTATTGAACAATAATTATAATCAAACGCATAGCGTTTCCTAAATTCTGCATTCTGCACTCTGCATTTTGCATTCTATTAAATCACATCTTACTCTCATCATAAACAGCTCTACTTCCACCAATAAACTTTGGTCTTGTTCGAGCCGCTAAAAGTAACGCGTTGCCAATGCGTTTTTCTGAGAGTTTTACAGGTACTGCAACATTTTTTAAATGCATACCTATTAAAACACCGCCAATATCAAGTCCTGCATCTGCTTTTATACTTTCAACTGCAACAGGATTCTTGAAGTGTTTATAAGCGGCAGTTGCAAACGAACCGCCTGCCTTTGGTACAGGAATTACATTAACCCATTCAAGATTTTTTGCTGCTTCGCTTTCTACAATTATTGCTCTGTTTAAATGTTCACAACATTGTGCTGCAACAAAAACACCTTTCTCTTTAAACACTTCATTCAGTGTTAAAAACACCTGCTCGCCTAACTCGGGACTTGAATTAGTGCCCATATTATCGCCTAAAATTTCGCTTGAAGAACAGCCAACAACGACTATATCGCCACTTTTAAGATTTGCCTTTCCGAGTAATTCTTCGGCGGATTTTTTCAACTGGACTTTTACTTCTTCTATAAATTCCATAAATTATCTTTCACCGTATCTTGTAAGCAACTGAATTGCAGTAACTCTATCTTCTGCTAATTCAATATTGGTTTTTCCGTAAATAGCATTCTGTACTTCTTGTGCAGCAAGTGGATAGTCAACTGCCCAGTACCACATAGAAGAACCGCTCACACCTTTAATAGCATCTTCGCATGGTGCTAAAACTTGCTTAAATTCATAAGTTGCCCACTCTTCTGTAACCGCTCTTGTACCTAATTCAAGAACATCTTTTGTGGTGTAACTTGTTTGTACATAAGGTAAGAAATTCTTTACATAATCGTCAACTTCAGAAAGTTTTATATCTTTTGCTTTTCCTAATAATGACTGAATAACCTGACGCTGACGGCGTGTTCTGCTCACATCACCATCGCTGTCACATTTTCTGCTACGGCAGAAAGCGAGAGCTTCATCACCTGTTAATGTAACCGCGTCACCTACTTCAATACTACAATTAGGATATGTGCTATTCATATAATTTGCTTCATACTGTTGAACAGGTACTGTAACACCACCTAATTTATCAATTGCCGCTTTGAAGAGTGAGAAATTGATAAGTGCATAACCATCAATTCTGATTTTAAAGTTATTTTCGATTGCAGGAATAAGTCCATCTACACCATAGAATGGGAATGCAGCGTTAATCTTATTGAATGTACCAGTAGTACCATCCGGATTTTGAATGTAACAGAATGAGTCACGCATAATTGATGTAAGAGTCAATGTTTTTAACTCTGTGTTGATTGACATAATAAGAATTGTGTCTGTAAGACCTGCAATAGCATTAGGGTTTCTTGTATCAACACCGCAACACAAAATATTTATAACATGATTGCTGTACATTACTTCGCCACCATTTGTAGCCCATTTTTTAACCGCATCTTTGTAACTGTCAGCAGTTTCTTCGTAAATAGTGTCAAATATAGGGTCTGATGCTAATGTCTCTGGCACTATTTCTTCCGCATCAAAATCGTAAACATTTGTATCCTGAGGAACTTCATCCGGTGGAGTTGTCATATCCTTGTACTTTACAAATATAACCGTACTTGCCACAATTGCTACCACAAGTATTGCTGAAAGTACAATGAGTAATTTCTTTTTGCCTGATTTTTTTTCTTTTTTTGCCATAATCTGAATTCTTCTTTCTAGTTTTATTTCATTATTTTTTCATTGCTTCCACACATTCAGGACAATCACAAAGAACCGTTGCGTCGCTGAAGATATAATAATGATAATCAACCTTATCAGTTTCTTCAAATGCACATTGCGGAATTTCCTGATTTGCTAAATATGTGTAAAATTTTACATTTTCTAAATCTTTTCGCTTTAAGTAGTGACCTGTTTCACAACCAATTGCATAATCACCTGTTGTTCTGTAGCCACCTCTTATATCACCAAGTGTTATTGTTGTATCTTCTGTTGAGAGGATAAAGCATTTCTGATTTGCGTAGCCTTCTGGAAAATCTGCAGGTGAAAAAACTATATGTTCCTGATTTGCGTACTCCATAACAATTGTGTCTTGTTTTTTTCCGTTATCGAGCATACCAACCATTGCCTCTCTGAGAACATTTGAAATAACAACTCTGTTGCCATAGCAGTCATCTATTCTTTTAGTTTTGGAAACGCCATTATATACAGGTACTGCAACTGCCGTCAAAATACCTAAAAGCAATACTACAATCATAAGTTCAGTTAAAGAAAAACCTTTTTTAGATTTTAAAAACTTCATAATTTTCACCTCTGTATTTTATAATAACACAGTTTCTATATTTTTTCAACAAAAATGCTTTTTCTTCACTTTTTGTTAATATTTGTACATTTCCTTTAAAAGAGCAATTTCTCTTTCGTAACCATCTATATCATTAGGCGTTTCTAAAAAGAATGGTAAATCCTTTAACTTTTCGTGATTTATAATTCTTGTTATTGCCTCAATACCTAAGTAACCTTCACCGATTTTTTCGTGTCGGTCTTTATGGCTTTGAAATGGATTTTTAGTATCATTAAGATGAATTGCTTTTAATCTGTCAAGACCGATTATTCTGTCAAATTCAAGAAGAACATTATCTAAATCATTTACAATATCATAACCGCCATCGTAAACATGGCAAGTGTCAAGACAAACGCCTAATTTTTCATTTAATTCTACCTTATCAATGATAGCTCTGATTTCTTCAAAATTCCTGCCGACCTCACTACCCTTACCCGCCATTGTTTCAAGTAAAATAATAGTTTTCTGGTCAGGTTTTATAACTTCATTAAGCATTGAAGAAATATAATCAATACCGACATCTGCACCCTGACTCACATGACTGCCAGGATGAAAATTATACATAGCACCCTCTATATTATCAAGACGCATAATATCATCAAGCATAGTATTTTTAGCAAACTTTCGGAGTCCTTCGTCTTTAGCACAGGCATTCATAGTGTATGGTGCATGTGCTAAAACTGAAAGAATTCCATTTTCTTTTCTGTAATCTTCAAATGCTTTAATATCATCTAAGTCAAGAGGTTTTGCTGCTCCTCCTCGTGGGTTACGGGTAAAGAACTGAAATGTGTTTGCACCAATTCTTACCGCTTCTTTACCCATACTGAGATAACCGCCTGAACTTGACAAATGACAACCTATTTTAAACATCTCATTCACCTAATCAATCATTTAACTTATGAATAAATAAGCCACTTAAAAGTTTTGGTTCAAACCATGTGGATTTTGGTGGCATTATTTTATTTGCATCTGCAATATCCATTAAATCATCAAGTGTTGTAGGATACATTGAAAATGCAACAGTCATATCATCCGAAACTCGTCTTTCTAATTCTTTAAGACCTCTTATTCCGCCGATAAAGTCAATTCTTTTGTCAGTTCTCGGGTCACCAATATTAAGAATTGGTGACAAAAGATTGCTCTGAAGAATTGAAACATCAAGTCTTTCTACAGGGTCATTTTCATTAAAAGTTCCAGCCTTCGCCTTTAAAATATACCATTTATTATTAAGATACATTCCGAATGTATGCTTTTCAACTGGTGAGTAAGGCTCAATAGCATCGCTTTCTGAAACTTCGAACTTTTCTTTTATTTTTTCAATAAATTCACTTTCGGTATTACCATTCAAATCTTTAACTACACGGTTGTAGTCCATAATTGAAAGTGTGTTTGCAGGGAATAAAACTGCTAAGAAGAAATTGAATTCTTCCGTACCATCAAAATCAGGATTTTCTTCGCGGCGTTTTTTACCTACATTAACTGCAGATGCACAACGATGGTGACCATCGGCAATATAAAACGCTCCTGCATTTTCCAAAAGAGACGAAAGTTCATTGTTTATATTTTCATCATCAATTACCCAGACAGTATTTGAAATACCCTCTTCTGTTACAAAATCATATACAGGTTTATTTGCAGTTTTAAAATTATTTATAATTTCATCTGCTTTACTACATTCTTTATAGCAAAGGAAAATAGGTCCGGTATTTGCGTCACATATATCAACATGACGAATTCTGTCTGCTTCTTTATCTGCACGGGTTAATTCGTGCTTTTTAATCTGGTTATTTATATAATCATCAATAGAAGCACAGCCAACAAGACCTGTTTGCTCTCTGCCATTCATAATCTGACGGTAAATATAAAATTTAGGGTTTTCGTCTTGTGCCATAGCACCTTTTTTCTCAAGGTTTTCTAAATTTTCTTTTGCTTTTAAATAGACCTCAGGTGAATAAATATCAATACCCTTTTCTAAATCTATTTCTGCTTTATCAACATGAAGAAATGAGTAAGGATTATCTTTTACCATTTCTCTTGCTTCTTCACTGTTCATAACATCGTAAGGTAATGCCGCTACCTTTGAAGCATATTCTGTTGTGGGGCGTAATGCTTTAAATGGTTTAAATATTGCCATAGCAAAAACTCCAATCAAAAATTATTTATCATTCAAAACTGATAACTGTATTTTTCTCTGCTGATTCAAAAATCGCTTCCATAAGACGCATAAGTCTTATTTGTTGTGCGTGAGTAATAAGTGGCTCAGCACCATTTCTTAAACAATCATAAATGTTATTATAATAATCTGCCCATTTTACTTCGATTTTTTCAAGTGGGAATTCTTTTATTGTTTCATCAGTTCTCGGTGCCATAGTTTTCGTTATACCCGCACCCGCCTGAATTGGCACTGCATCAAGTTTTTCCCAGTCTTTGATTTTTACAATTTTACCATTCAAATCCCAGTCAGTAATAATTGCAGTACCATTTTCACCGCAAACATACCAACGAGGTGCTTCAATAAAGTTATTTGTAAGAACCTCAACTACACAATCAGGACCATTTCTGAATTTTATAAGTGTTCTGAAACCATCATCACATTCATCATTTGTAATATGAGTAACAGTAGCGTAAACTGACTCGATCGTTTTACCCTCGTTAATCATAAGAATCTGGTCAAGAAGATGAACACCCCAGTCAAATACCATTCCGCCACCGTGCTCTTTTTCCTGACGCCAGTCACCAGGGATACCACGAGAACCATAAACGCGTGAATCAATTGAGAAAACATTACCCAATTCATTTTTATCAATAATATTTTTTATAGTTCTGTAGTCATTATCCCAGCGTCTGTTCTGATGCACTGTAAAAAGTTTACCTGTCTCTTCTGCTACTTTAATCATTTCAGCTAAATCTTCTGAACACATAGTAACAGGTTTTTCAGAAATAACATTTTTACCTGCTTTCATAGCACGAATTGCAATATCTTTATGAGAATCATTATATGTAGCACAAACAATAAGCTCAACCTGTTCATCTGCTAAAACTGCTTCAAAACTGTCGTAAGCCTTAACATTATTTTCGCGTGCTAATTCACATCTTTCTTCTTTAATGTCGTAGATTCCGACAAGATTAAAATTTTCAAATTTTGCTATGTTGTCAGCGTGGTATTTACCCATTCCACCATAACCAACAACAACGGTATTTATTTTAGACATTTTTTTACATTCCATTTCTAATTATCTTTACTAAAATTCCGAATTACACATTACGAATTCCGAATTAATTATATCCACCAAGCGTCTTTGAGTTCTTCTTTAATTATACATTTTTTAAGAAGTCCAACTGCCTTTTCAAGACCTTCGTTCTGGCTCATTAATGAATCTTCGTGCTCGATAGAAATTGCATAATCATAACCTACCATACGAAGATTACTCATAACATCTTTCCAGAAAAGTTCATCATTACCGTAACCTACTGAACGGAAAATCCATGAACGATTTATTTCATCTGCATAAGATTTTGTATCAAGAACACCGTTTACTGCAGTATTCACTTTATCAATTCTTGTATCTTTTGCATGGAAATGGAATATTGCATCTCCTAAAGCACGGATTACAGGAATTGGTTCCATACCCTGCCAGATAAGGTGTGATAAGTCAAGGTTTGCACCGATTTCTTTACCAACTGCATTACGGAGTTTTAAAAGACTTTCTGTGTTATATACGCAGAAACCGGGGTGAAGTTCAAGTGCAATTTTATCTACACCATGAGCAGTACTGAATTTAACAAAATCTTTCCAATAAGGAATAAGAACCTCGTTCCACTGCCACTCTAAAATTTCACCAAAGTCATTAGGCCATGGGCAAGTAACCCAGTTAGGATATTTCGCAGTTTCACAGTCACCAGGGCAACCTGAAAATGTGTTAATCTGATGAACACCTAATTTTTCTGCTAAAAGAACTGCTTTTCTTAAATCATCGTCAAAACTTTTTGCGATTTCTTTATTTGGATGCACAGGGTTACCGTGACAACTTAAAGCACTGATTTCAACATTATATTTTTTGAGAAGTGCTTTAAATTCTTCTAATGCTTTGTCATCATTTAAAAGTATATCAGGATTTGCATGTGCATTACCTGGGTAACCACCGCAACCGATTTCTACCATTTCAAGACCCAAAGAAGAAAAATATTTTAATGCTTCTTCTAAGGATACACTACCTAAAAGATTTGTAAGTACACCTAATTTCATTTTTTCTTTCCTCCTTAAAAATTCTCTTTAAGCCATTTGTAGCTTCTTTTAATATCTTCTAAGCCTGTTGGTACAGGGTCATCGTTTTCTAAAATTACCCAATCGAGTCCGATTGCTTTAACGCCTTTAACAACATCGAGTAAATCATTTTCGCCTTCGCCTAATGCCATCGGCTTATGGTCTTTACCGTCTTTAATGTGAATTAAGGCAATCTGCTCTTTTTTCTCTACGAGATACTCTGAATTCTTAATACCCGCACAGAAACTCCAATATGTATCAACTTCCAATTTACATTGTTCACCGATAATATCCATAGCAGTTTTTCCATCTTTTAAATCTTCGAACTCTTCTGTATGGTTATGGTAATAAGTATTCATACCTATTTTTTCTGCTTCTATATTTGCATTACCTAATACATCTGCAGTATTTTTTGCTTCTTCATAAGTAGAGTGTGGTGCACCACCAACACCTAAATATTTTGTGCCGAGTGTTTTGTGGAATTCTAATGTTTTCTTAAGATTATCGCCTTCAAAATCATTAAGTCCTAAATGTGTACCAACTATTGTAAGACCTAATTCGTCACATTTATTTTTAATAACTTCTGCAGAAAGATTTTGATAACCTGCAAACTCAACACCATCAAAACCAATTTCTTTAACTTTACTTAAAATTTCTAATAAATCATCACCATTTTCAATATGGTCACGAACTGAATATAATTGAACTGCAAATTTCATAATTACATCTCCTGTGCTTTATACTTTAATCAATCAAAGAAAACGGGTTTACCCGTTTTTGCCGATTCATAAATACCTTCTAAAATACGGGTAACGCAAAGTGCCTGTCTTGGTGGTACAGGTACTTCAGTATCATTTAATATACTGTTCACCCATTTTCTCGCTTCAACATCTTTTGGACTGTCACATTTTACACCTTCAAAAAAGGCTGCTCCACCACTTTCAAAACTTGGTATTTCAATAACTTGTCGTTGATTCTTAATATAGTTCACAACTACTTTATCATCGCGGGTGTCAACACCGCCTTTGTCACCGCAGATTGTGTAACACGCTTCATTAGGGTCTGCTACATTAAGCGCCCAACTGGACTGAAGATTTATAACTGCACCATTTTTCATTTTGATAAATCCGAATGCAGAATCTTCAACTGTATATTTCTGTGGATCCCATGGTCCCCAGTCGTTACCCTGTTCTTCTTTATCGGCTAACTTTCTGAATGTCTGACCCACTACCATTTCAGGCTCGTAGTTATCCATAATCCAGAGTGTCATATCAAGTGCGTGTGTCCCAATATCTATAAGTGGACCGCCACCTTGTTCATACTCATTAAGGAACACACCCCAGGTTGGAACTGCTCTGCGTCTTACCGCGTAGGCATTTGCATAATACATATCTCCAAACTCGCCTTTTTCAGCACAAGCCTTAACATATATATTTTCTGCGGTATTTCTGTTCTGATAGCCTATAGAAAGTTTTTTACCTGTTCTTTCTGCCGCTTCGCACATTTTTACTGCTTCTTCGTAAGTTTTTGCCATCGGCTTTTCACACATTACATGCTTACCGCTTTCAAGAGCATCAATTGTAATAAAACTATGTGATCGGTTCGGTGTACAAACATGAACAACATCAATAGTTTCATCTTTTAAAAGTTCTTTGTAATCTTCGTACGCTTTAGCATCAGGCGTACCATATTCTTTAACTGCTTTCTCTGCTTTTTCTAAAATAATGTCACAGAAAGCAACCATATCAACCTCTTCAATTTTTTTGAGTGCTGACATATGTTTACTATTAGCAATACCACCGCAACCGATGATACCTACTCTTAATTTTGACATAAGGTATTACCCCCTATATGTAGTTTATTCGCACCTTTTTATTATACTACTTCTACAATATATTTCAATAGTATTTCTTCTTTTTTTGCATTAAATATTGAAATAATTACACATTTATTGTATATTATCTAAAGACAATTTTGAAAGGATTTTTGATATGGCAAAAAAGAAAGTTTACGCAGTCGCAACTTCGCATTTAGACACCGTATGGAGTTGGGATTTAGAAGAATCCATAAAAGAATATATCAAAGCAACATTTGACGAAAATTTTGCTCTTTTTGAGAATTACCCTAATTACACTTTTTCGTTTGAAGGTTCTTACAGATATGAACTTATGGAAGAGTATTACCCCGAACTTTTCAAAAGGATGAAAAAGTACATAGATGAAGGCAGATGGAATGTCTGTGGTTCTGCTTTTGAAAATGGTGATGTTAATGTTCCGTCACCCGAGGCACTTTTCAGAAACATTCTTTATGGCAACTCATACTTTGAAGAAAAATTCGGTAAGCGTTCAGTAGATATTTTCTTACCGGACTGTTTCGGTTTCGGTTGGGCTTTGCCCAGTGTTATGCATCACGCAAATTTAAAAGGTTTTACCACACAAAAACTCACATGGGGGTCAGCTTATGGTATGCCTTACAATATAGGCAGATGGCGTGGTGTTGACGGTAACGAAGTTTTTGCAGTATTAAATCCAGGTTCTTATTCAAGACCTTTCAAGAAAATCCGTGATTGGGATTTTATTTTGAACAAGTTAAAAGAGAATGAAAAGTTCGGTCTCAAATGGGATTACCAATTTCACGGAACTGGTGACCGTGGTGGTGCAACTAAACAAGAAAGTTGCGAACTTCTGGAAAAAGCAATAGCGTTAAATGATGAAGAGTTAGAAATTCATTCTGCATCTGCAGATGAAATTTATTACGATTTAGATAATTTAAGTGACGACGCAAAGAAAAAACTTCCGTTATGGAACAATGAACTTGTAATGCAAAATCACGCAGTCGGCGGCTACACTTCAAGAGTTATGAGTAAACGCTGGAACCGCCACTCAGAAGAACTTGCCGATATGGCAGAAAGAAGTGCAGTTATAGCAGATTATCTTGGTACTGCAAATTATAACCAAACCGCTTTGACTCGTGCGTGGAAACGCACTATTGCTCACCACTTCCACGATGATATGCCAGGTACATCGTGCCAGAGAGTTTACAAGCGTTCATGGAATGATTTATTTGTTTCAATGAATCAATTCAGAAACGAAATGAACTCAACACTTTCTTCGCTCACATCAATTATGAAAACTGACTTTTGTGAAGGCAGAGCAATCACTGTTTACAACTCTGTTGAATCCAAACGAAAGGGTGCCGTAGTATTAAGACTTGATAATTTCAACTCGAAATATGTACGAGTATTTGATGAAAAAGGCAACGAAGCACCCGCACAGGTTAAAAGCAAAAAAGATAATATAACAGAAATTATTTTTATTGCAGATGTAGATGCACTTTCTTTAAAAGTTTATGATGTAAGAGAAAGTGATGTACCCGGCGTCACTAAAACTGAATTAAATGTCACCATTAAAAGTTTAGAAAATGAAAAGTACTCAGTAAAACTCAACTCAAATGGTGATATTGAATCTGTCTTTGATAAAATTCTTCAAAAAGAATTGTTAAAAGAACCTGTTGTTACAGGACTTTTCAACTACACAGGTTCAAAACCATGGCCTGCGTGGGAAATGAACTATGAAGAAGCAAACAAAAAACCAGACCGAATCCCACAACTAGATACAATAGAAATTATTGAAAACGGCCCTGCAAGAGTTGCAATAAAAGTAGTGCAGAAAGATGACAGAAGTGAATTTAAGAATATAATTTCTCTTACAAGTGGTAGTGAAATTGTACAGGTCAACAGTGAAATAGAGTGGCAGTCGCTTCGCACAATGGCAAAGAATGTTTTCTCACTCACCACAACAAACGACAAAGCAACATTTGATTTAGGTTTAGGTGCTATTGAAAGAACAAATATGAGTGACAAGCTCTTTGAAGTACCAGCACAGAAATGGGCAGACATAAGCAATGCAGATGACAGTTTCGGTGTTTCCGTTTTAAGCGAGTGTAAATACGGTTGGGATAAATACAACATCAACACTTTGCGCCTTACTGTTGTTCACACACCACAGAAAAACTACAGAATTGACTCTATGCAGTCTATGATGGATTTGGGGCTTAACAGATTCTCTTACGCATTATTCTCACATAGTGGCAAGGTTTCAGAAGAAACACAACGCGAAGTTAAATTTTTTACACAGCCACTTGTTGCAGTTGAATGTGAAAAACATTCTGGTGTACTCGGTGCAGAATATTCATTCATAAAAACATCCGACAATTCTGTAATTGTAAGAGCAATTAAAAAGGCTGAAAAAGGTGATGAAATCATCATTCGTCTTAATGAGAGTGCTAAAAAGAATGTAGAAAACTTTACACTCACTCTCGGTAATGGTATTGAGTCTGCAAAAGAAATGTTTGCAAGTGAAGAATATATCAAAGATGCTACTGTAACAGAAGGAAAACTCGTAACATCTTTTACACCTTACGAAATAAAGACATTTTCATTAAAACTCAAAGCACCTGAAAACAAAGGTAATTCTGTTGTTTCAACCCCTATCGCCCTTGATTTTGATAAAAACATCATTACAAAACAAGGTGAAACAGGTGATTTCAAATATACATTACCTTATGAAATCACACCTGAAAATTTCACAATCTGTAACACAGAATTCAGAATTAACAAAGATTGCAAAAACGCTCTGGTTTGCAATGGTCAAAAAGTTAATGTTCCTGAGGGTAGTAAGAAACTTACATTTATTTGCGCATCTTTAAATGGTGATAAAACCGCAACCTTTAAAGTTGATAACGAAGAAGTAAACAAATATATCCCTGACACATTTGAGAGAATTGCCCGTTGGGATATGTATGACTTTAAAGAAACTGCAAGAATTAAAAACTGTGAAGTCGGCTTTGAAAGCACACACTGTCATAAAGACAACAAAGATGAAATTGCAAAGATTATGTATTTCTTTAATGTAACACTCGATGTTACAAATAAAAAAGAAATCACTTTACCAGTTGACAGTGATATAGTTATAATTTCTGCTACCGCTACAAATCTGGCAATCGCTGAAATAAAAACCCCACTTTTAGAAGAAGTTGAACAGAGAAAATTCAATTTCAAAATGACCCGACAGGAAAAACGCAATTACAGAACTGAAAGACGCTACAAAAATATGGGCGATAAAAAGTTCTATGAAAGAAAAGGTTGGGGAAAAGACTACTAATTCGCTACGCGAAAATTTAAAATTGAAAATTAAAAATTTCGGAACTGCGTTAGCATTGTAATATTATAAAAGTAAATGCATCTTATCATTTTAAGTTGACTTTAATATCAACTATAAATGACAAGATGCATTAATTTTTATTCATTTTATAATCAAGACCGCAGGACTTCTGAAACCCTGCATTCTGAACTCTGCATTCTTATAATTCCGAATTACGCATTACGAATTAAAGAATTCCGCCAAGTAACATTTTGATGTATGTAATCAAAAGATTTGGAATTGCGATAATGAAGTTCGCAATTGTTTGGTCAATTGTACCTACAGGGTCAGTTGGAAGATGTGTATCTTCAACATCTGCAGCCTTCTTGGTCTTTTTAATTGCATAGTTATCAATTTCTGTAATTACTTGCTCTTTATCTGGATTTTCTTCATCAATATCTGATAAAACATAAGCATTGTAAATGAGTTTGTTACCGTCAATTGTGATACCAGCGAAGCAACCACCAGCATTTGGATTTGTTTCGTTGCCTTCTTCATCTTTTTCTGAACGAGTTGTTGCATAAACATCTGCACAGTCAAAGATTGGGTCCATAGCACTCTCATTCACAGCATATCTCTTTGTACCGGCTGTACTTGGGAGTGCATAAATTGTACCGTCAGGATTACGAGCGAATGTTGTTTCAACACCATTGTAAACTTCTGTTACAAATTTTGTATTTTCACAAACTGCATCGCCTTTAACCTGTTTAGTTCTCATATACATATGGTCGTGACCTGAAAGAACTAAGTCAACATCTGTCTTATCAACAATATCAATAAGTATTTCACGCAATAAAACTGTGTCAGGTTTATTAATATTTTTTCCTGCTGAGTAAGGTGCACGGTGAGTCATAAGAATCTTCCATTGTGCATCTGAAGCAGTTAAATCGTTTATAATCCAGTTTCTCTGTGCCTCTGTCATCGGGTACATATCGTTTGTATTAAGTACGCAGAAGTGAGCGTTACCATAATCAAATGAATAAAAAGTACCATTTGTACCATTTAAGAGACCACTTGCACCGTCAAGGTTAAATGTTGTATCAAACCAACCAACATTAAGTTTATTTGTAATGTTACCCTCGTGGTTACCAGCAACCGGTGCGAGTGTTAATTTGTTATTGTATTTACCGAATGCTTTACTGTAATCCTGCCATTCTTCGTTTGTACAATCGTTAACGAAGTCACCCATATTAACAACTAATTCTGCTTCTGGGTAAGTTTCAACTGCAGCATTCATAACAAGTGAAGCCTTGTGGAAATTTTCATAATTACTTGCCTGAACATCAGCAATAGCAATAAATGTAAATTTACCATCACCATTATCTGTAAAGAATGAACCTGTTTCACCCCATACATCATATTCGAGGCTACCTAAACGGTAGTAATATGTAGTACCTTTTTTAAGACCTGTTGCAACTGCTTTGTGGTTGTAGTAACCCTGAAAGCTTTTTGATGTTGCTTCAAATGTAACAGCCTTGTCGAAACCTGAAACAAGATAATCAGAAACTTTAACAACCTGTGCTACTGATTCGCAATCATCAGGTGTAAACCAGGAGAATCCCCTTTGTGTTTTTGCATCACCATAAACTGTACAACTCTGACGCTCAACCTGATAGCCTGAAACATCAGCATTTTCTGCTGAAGCAGAGAAAACGAAACAGGACATAAGCATTAAAACTGCAAGTACAGCTGAAAGTGACTTTTTAACTGTAATTTTCATAACTAACCTCCGTATTTTTAAATGCACATACTTGTACTATTTTGATTACAACATATTATACACCTTAATTACAATATTTGTCAATGAATAATATGTAGTTTTTTAAATTTAATTATTGTGCAGTTTGTTGGTAGTTGTCAGGAAATAGGACTAGGAAATAGGAATCAAGAAAAAGATAAACTACATTCTCGCATTTAACCCAAAATGAAAGAATGTAGTAATCTTTATCAATATTTAATTACAATTGCCGACCGCAGGTCCTACAATTCCGAATTACGCATTACGAATTCCGAATTAAATCTTTCTCGCTCTTACAACACCTTCAAGTGAAGCAACTGCATTTACAATATCGTCAGAAATGCTATCAAGAACAAAGAGTGAATAAGCAAAGTCACCTTTTGCACCTGTTTTAAACGCTTTAACTTCTGCACCGCCGAAAGCACCTAAAATATCGTTTGTACCTAAAGACGCTTTATGTATTACAGAAAGTCTCTCTCCGTCACCATCAACTGAAACATCAGGGAAGTTTACAGAATTTTTAATGTTACCAATTTCTAAAAATTCTTTCATCTGAACTGCTGCCATATACGCACAGTTTTCTTCTGATTCAGGAGTAGAAGCACCAAGGTGTGGAAGTGCTACAACATTTTCAGCACCTATAACATCATCTGTCGGGAAATCTGTTACATAGCATGAAACTTTACCGCTTTCAAGTGCTTTTAATAAATCGCCTGAATTTACAAGTTCACCACGAGCAAAGTTTAAAATTCTTACACCATCTTTCATTTTTCCGATAGTGTTTTCATTTATACTGCCTTTTGTTTCTGCAGTTGCAGGAATGTGAAGTGAAATATAATCTGCATTTTCGTAAATATCCTCTACACTGTTTACAAGTTCAACTTTTGAATTTAAAAGTGCTTTTGCTTCATCACTTAAAAAAGCATCAAAACCTACAACTTTCATACCTAAAGAAATTGCCGCATCTGCTACAAGACGACCAATAGCACCAAGACCAATAAGACCTAATGTTTTACCCATAATTTCAGGACCAGCAAACTGTGATTTACCTTTTTCAACTAATTTACCGACATTTTCGCCTTCGCCTTTTAAGCCCTTGCACCAGTCGTAAGCAGCCATAACTTTTCTTGAAGAAACCATAAGACCACAAACAACAAGTTCTTTAACTGCATTTGCATTAGCACCTGGTGTATTAAATACAACAACACCTTTACCAGCACAATCTGCTACAGGGATATTGTTAACACCTGCACCCGCTCTTGCAACCGCTAAAGTTTTGCTACCGAAGTTATACTCGTGCATTGAAGCAGAACGAACAATAATACCGTCAGGATTTTCACATTCTTCTAAAATGTTATAGTTTGAATCAAATTCTTTAAGACCGATTTTTGAAATTTTATTTAAAGTCAAAATATCCATATTAACCATTTTCCTTTTCAAATTTTTCCATAAAGTCAACGAGCGCTTTAACACCTTCAATTGGCATTGCGTTATAAATTGATGCTCTCATACCACCAACAGTTCTGTGACCCTTAAGGTTTACAAAACCCGCTGCAGTTGACTCTTTAACAAATTTTGCATCTAATTCTTCATTACCTGTAACAAAAGGAACATTCATAAGTGAACGGTCTTCTTTTTTAACTGTACCTTTGAAGAGTTTACTGTTATCAAGGAAGTCATAAAGCATTTTTGCCTTTGCTTCGTTTAACTCTTTCATTTTCTCGAGTCCGCCGAGATTTTTAATCCACTCTAAAACTAATTTGCATATATAGATGGTATAGCAAGGTGGTGTATTGTAGAGTGAATCGTTATCTGCGTGAATCTGGTAATTTAACATTGTTGGTGTAATGTCACGCGCTTTACCTAATAAATCTTCACGGATAATTGCAATAGTAAGACCTGCTGGTGCTACATTCTTCTGTGCGCCACCGTAAACCATACCGAATTTTGTAACATCAAGTGGTTCAGATAAGAAACAACTTGAAATATCAGCAATAAGCGGAATATCACCAGTATCAGGAAGATTTTTATAAACTGTACCGTAAATTGTGTTATTCATACAGATGTAAACATAGTCTGCATCGCTTCTAAAATCTTCTTTACTTGTTTTTGGAATGTATGTGTAAACTTCATCTTCTGATGAAGCAACTGCTTTTACATCACCGTATTTTTTAGCTTCAGAAAATGCTTTTTTAGCCCACTGACCAGTAATAATAAAATCAGCTTTACCGCTACCATTCATAAAGTTCAATGGAATTGCAGCGAATTGTGTTGATGCACCACCCTGTAAAAATAAAACTTTATAATTATCAGGAATGTTCATAAGTTCTCTTAAAAGTGATTCTGCACCTTTAATGATGCTATCATAAACTTTAGAACGGTGTGACATTTCCATTACAGACTGACCACTGCCTTCGTAGTCAAGCATTTCTGCCGCTGCTTTTTTTAATACTTCTTCAGGTAACATTGAAGGACCTGCCGAAAAATTATAAACTCTGCTCATAAATAAATACCCCTATTTCTATTAAAAATATGCAATAGTATACACCTAAACTTATGCAACTGTCAACACCTTAATGTATTTTATATCAAACTAATTGCATAATTCTACATAAAAATGCATATTTTTACAGAACTTGTTTTTTGTTTTAAAATATTGTATTATATAGTGTATAATTATTTTTTCAGATATAGGGGTATTTTTAAATGTTTAAACCTGAACTTCTTTCACCAGCAGGTGATATGAATTGTCTTAAAACTGCAATAAAATTCGGTGCAGATGCTGTTTATGTAGGCGGTCCGCTTTTACAGTTAAGAGCAGACAAAGCCGCATTTTCTGAAGAAAAACTTATAGAAGCGGTGAACTACACACACGAGCACAATAAAAAACTTTATGTTACAGTAAACAGTTTTACAAAAAACTGTGAAATAGAACCACTTAAAGATTATGCAAAAATGCTTTATAATATTGGCGTAGACGCAGTCATCGTTTCTGACCTCGGTGCAGTTGCTACTATAAAAAAAGCGGCGCCCGATTTAGATGTGCACATAAGCACACAGGCTAACTGTTGCAACTACGCAGCGGCAAATGCTTACTATGAAATGGGCGCTTCAAGAGTTGTTCTTGCACGAGAAATGACTATTGAAGAAATCGGTGAATTACACGCAAAGATTCCAAAAGAATTAGAACTCGAAGCATTCGTACACGGTGCAATGTGTATGGCATATTCAGGCAGATGTTTAATATCTTCTTTCTTAAATGACCGTAGTGGTAACCGTGGCGAATGTACACAACCTTGTCGCTGGAGTTATTATTTAATGGAAAGAAACAGACCAAATGAATTTTACAAGGTAGAAGAATACCCCGACCACACCGCAATTTTAAGTTCACACGATATGAAAGCAGTTTCTTTTTTAGACGAGCTTAAAGACGCAGGTATAGATTCCTTTAAAATTGAAGGCAGAATGAAGACTGAATATTATGTCGCACATGTTGTTAATGCTTACAGACGAGCTATTGACAAAACTGCTCCGATGGAGCTTATTGAAAGAGAATTAGAGGCAGTAAGCCACAGACCATACAATTCAGGATTTTATTATGGTAATTTAGTTCACAATCACTTTAACGATGGACTTTATCATCAGGACTGCACCTTTGCGGGTGTTGCTTTAGAAGATTCAAAAGACGGTAAAGTTCTCATTGAGCAACGCAACTTCTTCAAAAAAGGTGACCAGTTAGAACTTGTTACACCACTTTCTTTGGGTACTGCTTTCACTGTTGAAGCAATTGAAACCGAAGAACACGAACAATTAGAAACTGCTTGTCACCCTCAACAGATACTCTATATTTCCTGTGGTGATACAGATGTTAAATGCGGTGACATTTTAAGAGTGAGAAAAAACAATGAATAATCATCCTGAAATTTTAGCCCCTGTCGGTTCAACTGAACAACTGCTTGCCGCAGTACGAAGCGGTGCAAATGCAGTTTATCTTGGTACTAAAAACTTTAACGCAAGACGAAACGCAGACAATTTTGATAACTTCAATTTAAATGAAGCAGTTAAATATTGCCACTCATATAATGTTAAAGTTTATGTTACCTTAAATACAATAGTTTTTGATAAAGAGTTACCATCACTTTATGAAACAGTTAAAGAAATTTCAGAATCATGTGCAGACGCAGTAATTGTGCAGGATTTCGCAACTGTTAAAGCAGTAAAAAAAATCTGCCCCTCCCTCCCCTTACACGCGTCAACACAAATGGCAGTTCACAATGTAAGTGGTGTAAAGCTCTTAGAAAAACTAGGATTTTCAAGAGTAGTACTCGCTAGAGAATTATCTTTTAAAGAAATAGAAAAAATTGTAAAAAGCACTAAACTTGAAACAGAAGTTTTCGTTCACGGAGCACACTGTATGTCTGTTTCTGGTAACTGTTACATTTCCGCTTTTTTAGGTGAAAGAAGCGGTAACCGCGGACTTTGCGCTCAGCCTTGCAGATTGAACTGGAAAATTGACAATAAAAACTTTGCACTTTCCTTAAAGGATATGTCTTATATAGACCACCTCAAAGATTTAGAAAAAATCGGGGTAACTTCTTTAAAAATTGAAGGCAGAATGAAACGCCCGGAATATGTTGCCGCATCTGTTACAGCTTGTAAAAATGCTTTAAACAACAAAGATTACAGCAAAGAATTGTTAAAGGCAGTATTTTCAAGAAGCGGTTTTACAGATGGTTATTTAATGGATAAAAGAAACAGTGATATGTTTGGTTACAGAAGTAAAGATGATGTTACTTCTGCAACTAATGATGTTTTCAAAGAACTTCAGGCATTATATAAAAACGACACCCCTGTTACACCTGTCAATATGACTTTTACTGTCACAAAAAAAAGCACTATTTTAGAAATGACTGCAAATGATGTAACTGTAATTGCTACCACAGATGGTGGAGAACAACCAATAAAAAATCCGATTTCTTTTGAACTTTGCGAAAAAAATCTTAAAAAGCTCGGTGGCACACCTTATTTTTTAAACGATTTAAAATTTAACAATCCCGAAAAATTAACTTTATCACTTTCGACAATCAACGCATTAAGACGCGAGTGTGTTGAGAAGTTAGATACACAGTTTAATTCAGTAAAAAGAGAAATCTTTAATGTTTCACCAGAAATAAAAGAAAACAATAAAAAGAAAAAGCCAACTTTAAGAGCCAGATTTTCAGAATTTTCTCAATATTCGACCGAATTTACCCAATGCGAGTATTTAATATTTCCTATAAAAGAAGTTTTTAATCACACAGAAGAACTCAGTGAAATCAAAGAAAAAATTGTAATCGAATTACCTGACTTGATTTACCCGAATTCTGAAGACAAAGTATTGAAAGAACTGCAAGAGTTAAAATCACTTGGCTTTAAAAATTCTATAAGCGGCAATATCGGCGGTATTGAAATCATTAAAACCTCCGGGCTTAATGCATTTGGCGGTCACACGCTTAACATTGCAAACTCTGACGCAGTAGAATTCTATGAAAAGCAAGATGTAAAGGATTTAACCTTGTCAGTTGAACTGAGTGCTAAAGCCATTGATAACATTAGTTCAAATGTAAAAATTGGCGCTTACTGTTACGGCAACTTGCCACTTATGTTTTTCAGAAACTGTCCGTTAAAACAGAAAGACGGCTGTGGTAATTGTAACGGCAGACGAAAAATAACTGACAGAAAAAACATTGAATTCGATGTTTTGTGTCACGATAGAATGTACTCGGTTTTACACAACTCCGTTCCGCTTTACATCAGTGATAAAATAAATCTTAATTGTGATTTTGTTACTATGTATTTCACAAATGAGAATAAAGAGGAATGTAAAGAGATTTTTAGTTTATGTAAGAACAATCAATCCGCTCCGTTTAAAAAGACAGCGGGGTTGTATTTGAGAGAGGTTTTATAATCCAGGAAACAGGAAATAGGAAATAGGAATCAGAAAAAAATCTATCATTTATAGTTTATTAAAAACTGTAAATGATAGATTTTTTCATTGTAGCGAAGCCTTACCTTCTTTGAAAAGAAGGGGGACCATTCGTTACATAAAGTTTATTATAAAATTTTTTTCAAGCGACAAATGAATTTTATCATTCTACAAATGAAAACGGAATGGTGGAAAATTGATTTTCAAATGCACGTTAGTACAAGACAACGAGTTTAGTTCATTTGCAATTTTCAACTTATGTCCGTACGCTAAAGCGTATTATGATATCAATTCTCCACCAAGCAAAGCTTGGTCCCCCTCGTTTCAAAGGAGGGTCGCTTCGCAAAAATTTAATTTACACTTTATTATTAAACCTAAACTCTGTTATTTCTCCCTAATATGTATATCCCACTTTTTGATAAACTGCATTTGAAGCTGGATTGTTAGCATCGGCATAAAGCATAGGAACAACTCCCTCACTAAGCAGTTGAGTTGTAAGCGTTGCAATAAGCATTTTTGCATACCCTTTCCCACGAAACTCACGGTCAGTAACAACAGTATTTATCCTTGCGTATTTATCTGTTTTGTGTGCTATCATAGCCAACGCAACGATATTTTCGTCTTTCCATAGAAAAATATTATCAG
>SVPQ01000043.1 GCA_015065845.1 Oscillospiraceae bacterium | reverse complement strand
TGTGGATACAAAAGCACTGCTTGGTGTGAAATATATATACACAGCGGTAGCAGTAGCGGGTGATAACAAGAGTTCATTTGTAGCAACAAGTGCACTTTTGCGAGATGTTGCACCAACAGTAAAAATTGCAAACGCAACAAGCGGAATAACTGTAACATGGAATTCAATTTATGGTGCACAGAAATACACAGTTTACAGAAAGACATACAACGATACAACAAAAGCGTGGAGTAGTTGGGAAGTATTAACAAGTAACTGTACTGCAACAACTTACACAGATGCAAAAGCACTTCTTGGTGTAAAATATATGTACACAGTCCGTGCAACAAGAAATGGTGTGAGTGGTTCATTTGTCGCAACAAAAGAACTTCAGAGAGATGTTGCACCAACAGTAAAAGTTGCGAACGCAACAAGCGGTGTAACTGTAACTTGGAACTCAATTTACGGTGCACAGAAATACACAGTATACAGAAAAACTTACAACGACACCACAAAAGCATGGGGCAGTTGGGAAGTATTAGCAAATAACTGCACTGCAACAACTTACACAGATGCAAAAGCACTTCTTGGTGTAAAATATATGTACACAGTCCGTGCAACAAGAAATGGTGTGAGTGGTTCATTTGTAGCAACAAAAGAACTTCAGAGAGATGTTGCACCAACAGTAAAAGTTGCAAATGCAACAAGCGGTGTAACTGTAACATGGAACTCAATTTATGGTGCACAGAAATACACAGTTTACAGAAAAACATATAATGAGACAACAAAAGCATGGAGCAGTTGGGAAGTATTAACAAGTAACTGTACCGCAACAACTTACACAGATGCAAAAGCATTACTTGGTGTAAAATATATGTACACAGTCCGTGCAACAAGAAATGGTGTGAGTGGTTCATTTGTAGCAACAAAAGAACTTCAGAGAGATGTTGCACCAACAGTAAAAGTTGCAAATGCAACAAGTGGTGTAACTGTAACATGGAACTCAATTTATGGTGCACAAAAATACACAGTTTACAGAAAAACTTACAACGACACCACAAAAGCATGGGGCAGTTGGGAAGTATTAACAAGTAACTGCACTGCAACAACTTACACAGATGCAAAAGCACTTCTTGGTGTAAAATATATGTACACAGTCCGTGCAACAAGAAATGGTGTAGGTAGTTCATTTGTAGCAACAGGTGAATTTTTAAGAAATGTTGCACCAACAGTAACTATAGCGAAACAATCTAATGGAATAAAAGTAAACTGGAATTCGGTATATGGTTCACAGAAATACACAGTTTACAGAAAAACATACAACGCTACAACAAAAACATGGAGTAGTTGGGAAGTTGTTAAAAGCGGTTGTACCACAACAAGTTACACTGATACAAGTGCTAAAAACGGAACATACTACAGATACACAGTCTGCGGTGTAAGAAACAACTTCCAGAGCAATTTTGTGCAATCAAGTGTTTTGCAATATGTGAAGTAATCTTAAATTAATCTATTAATAAAAACTCTACCATTTAAAGTTTGTCGCTTTAAATGGTAGAGTTTTTATTCTGAAAAAATAACCTTGAATTCTCCATTAAGTAATGGTATTATAATCTATATTATAACGAAACCTGAAAGGAGTTTTCCTGATGAAAAGAACTTTAAAAATCACTTCACTTTTACTTGTTGTTTTATTGACTTTAGGTGTGTTTGCGTCTTGTTCACCGAAACCTAATGATGAGCCTACAACAACAGAAAGCACGACAGAAGAAAGTGTGGTTTCTATAACTGAGGAAACGAGTGAAACTGAAAAAGATACACTTACAGTAAGTCTCGGAACGGATGTTGACTTTATACCTTACAAATATAAAGATGGCGAAAAATTGAATGGTATAAACATTGATTTTATGAATGCTGTAGCAGATAAACTTGGTATGAATGTTGAATTTAAAGAAGTCGCTGCCCATAGTAGTCATTATGACCCTGAGAACTTTGATGTTTATATAAATCAAACAAACAGTGACACTTTTGAATTACAAGATGCAGTATTTTCAAAATCATACATGACTGATACTCAATCTGTGATTGTAAAAGCAACTACAGATTATGCTGTGTATGACGATTTCTATTCTGAATTTGATGCTGATGGTTACCCTGTTGGAGTAAAAGATGGTATTAAAATCGGTGTAAAAAGAAAAACAACAGGCGATATTTTCGCATCGGCACCACTTAACGAATGGGGATTCTCTAAAGAAAATGTAAAAGAATTCAATACAAATGAAGAAATGATAAATGCACTTAAAAATGATGAAATTACTGCAATTATTATTGATGATGCAATTGCAAGAAAAATGATTGACAATGTAAGTGGTCTTAAAATTTTAGAGTCATCATTTTATAGTGCGGATTATCAGGTTGCAGTTGTAAGTGATAATACTGAAAAACAAACAAAAATTGTTAATGTAATCAATGAGTTAATTGATGTCGGTACTGCACAGAGTATTGTCGATAAATATATGGAATATTAAAATTAAGGTGATACCAATGAATTTAGAAAAAGCACAGAAAAAAGCAAAAGAATTAGTTTCACAGATGACTGCAGAAGAAAAAATGAGCCAACTTCTCTACACATCTCCTGCAATCGAAAGACTTGGTATAAACGAATATAACTGGTGGAATGAAGCATCTCACGGTATTGCAAGGGCGGGTGTTGCAACAGTTTTCCCACACGCTATTGGTATGGCGGCAACATTTGATAAAGAATTGGTTAATACAGTTGCTGATGCTATTTCAACAGAAGCAAGAGCAAAATATAACAAAAGTATAGAGTTTGGTGACAGAGATATTTATAAAGGTCTTACTTACTGGGCTCCAAATATAAATATTTTCAGAGACCCGCGTTGGGGCAGAGGTCAGGAAACTTTCGGCGAAGACCCATACTTAACATCGCAGTTAGCAATTTCTTTCATTAATGGTATTCAAGGTGATGGAGAATTTTATAAAGCAACTGCTTGTGCTAAACACTTTGCAGTTCACTCAGGGCCTGAAAAGACCCGTCACGGCTTTGACGCTATCGCAAGTAAAAAAGATATGTATGAAACATATTTACCTGCATTCGAGTACGCCGTTAAAAAGGCTGGCGTTGCAGGTGTTATGGGTGCATATAACCGCACAAATGGTGAACCTTGCTGTGCAAGTAAAACACTAATGCAAGAGATTTTAAGAAAAGACTGGCAGTTTAAAGGCTACTATGTTTCTGACTGCGGTGCTATCCGTGATATATGGGAATTCCACAAATTTGCAGACAGTATGAAAGATGCCGCTGCGGTTTCACTTAAAACTGGTTGTAACTTGAACTGTGGTGAATCTTACAAATATTTAATTGACGCTTACGAAGAAGATTTAATAACTGATGAAGATATTACTGAAGCGGCAGAATACCTTTATACAATCCGTGCCGCATTAGGTGAATTTGAAGATGTGAGACCATATAGTGATATTGGTTACGACAGACTCGATTCAGACGAAAACAAAGCGCTCAACTTAAAAGCATCAGAAGAAACAATGGTGCTTTTAAAGAATGAAAATAACTTCTTACCACTTAATAAAAGTGATTTCAAAAAGGTTGCAGTTGTTGGCCCTAACTCAATGTCACATTTAGCACTTGAGGGTAATTACTTCGGTCACGCATCAGAATATGTAACATTGGCAGATGGTATTCGTCGAGAATTTACTGACTCAAAAATCTTTGTTGCAGACGGTTCACACCTTTGCAGTGAAGTCAAGAGTTCATGGGATGGATTTGAGTACCTTTACAGTGAAGGTATGGCGGCGGCGTCAGAATCTGACCTTACAGTTTTATGTGTTGGTCTTGACAGAACTATTGAGGGTGAAGACACAAATCATTCAAATGAATTTTCGAGTTGTGGTGATAAAAATACACTTTACTTACCAGCTACACAAATGAAATTAGCGGAATCAATCTGTGATGTTACAGATAATCTGATTGTTGTTATCACTTGCGGTAGTGCTATTGATTTAGGCGAAAAGGTAAGAAAACACGCTAAAGCAATTATCCACGCGTGGTACCCTGGTGCATTGGGCGGTAAAGCGGTTGCTGATATTATTACAGGTAAAGCAGTGCCTTGTGGTAAAACACCACTTACATTCTATTACCAGACAAAAGAAATTCCATCTATGGAAGATTACAGTATGGAAAACAGAACTTACCGTTTCTATAAAGATGAACCTTTATATCCATTCGGTTTTGGTCTTTCATACACAAACTTTACATATAATGATTTTAAAGTTCTTTCAGAAGATGATGAATTTATTAAAGTATCTGTAAATGTTAAAAATACAGGTGACTTTGACGGTAAAGAAAAAGTTCAGGTGTATGCTGAGTTTAGTGATAGCAGAACAACTACACCAATTTACCAACTTTGTGGTATTGAAGCAGTTGAACTAAAAAAAGGCGAAAGCAAAGAAGTAGAAGTTGAACTTGATAAATACTTCATAAAAGCAGTTTTAGAAGATGGCACGAGAGTGTCACCAGACGGCAAAATTACTCTTTTTGTCGGCGGTCATCAGCCGGATGAGGTTAGTAATAAGCTTACTGGGTATGAGTGCCTTTCACTCGATATATAATAATAGACCTATAAGTAACTAAAACTTACTTATAGGTCTATTTCTTTTTAAATTCAATTCCTGTTATTAAATAGTTGATTGATACATTAAAATATTCAGACATCTGAACAAGTAGGGTAAGTGATGGTTCGCGTTTTCCGTTTTCATAATGTGAAAGTGCTTCGCGAGATATATTTAAGTCCATAGCAACTTTTTGTTGGTTTAAGTTTTTTAGCTTTCTGGCTTTTTTTAATCCAATCACAAATTACACCAACTTTCATATTATCTCTTGAATTTATTGTAACAATTTGTTACAATAAAAATGTTACAGTATGTAACAAATAACTTGAGTGAGGGAGTAATATGAACTTTTATGAAATTTATTATAATGAAATATCAAAACGGTATAACACAGATTTAAATGGTGCAAAAATAGTTTTAGAAAAATACATAATTTTATTAAAAGAAAGAATAGATAAATCAAATGATGAGCATATTAAGACTCTGTGGTATGAAGAATTTGGCGGAAAAGAGTATCCGACAGCGGATGAGTTTTTAGAAGCAATTTTCCTTTTTGGTGAAAATCCATTTATACCTCGAAAGTAAACAGCCAACCACTGCACACAAGGTGGGGACTTTTGGTGTGTTTTTGCCTCGATTATAATTAAATATGAATAAAAAACTACATTCTTTTATTTTAAGTTTACTATAAACTTTAAAAGAAATAAAAATTTAATGAGACGGTCTGCCTCTCTTCGAAGAGAGGGGGACCGCCTTTTCTTTGTTTAACTTGTTTTAATACACTTTCAAACGAGTAAAAAACTTTAATAAAAATCAATTTTCCTTGGGTGGTGGAGAGTTCTTTTGTTTAATGAATGATGAATATTGAATAATGAATGATGAATAATTTCGGAACTGCGTTGGCATTATAAATGAAACGAAAACTTACTCCCACTATGGTAGGGGAAGACCTGTGGTCTCCCGTAGTAGTGGGAGGAGGTTTTTTTATGATAAACTAATCGGGTGTAATAAATTATGATTTTATAATACTAGCAACTAGCCATACTAGCCACACTAGCCACTAATCAATCGTGATAGTTTTTGGCTAAGCCACCCTCGCTTGTTTCTCTGTATTTACTGAACAAATCTCGTCCTGTTTCATACATTGTTTTAACAACAACGTCAAATGAGATTTTACGGGTGTGGGTTAAAAAGTTTGCAAGGTTTAAAGCGTTGATTGCACGCATAGCGGCAACTGCGTTTCTTTCAATGCAAGGAATCTGAACAAGACCGCAAATAGGGTCACAGGTTAAGCCTAAATGATGCTCCATAGCAACTTCTGCGGCGTACTCAATCTGGTCTAAATTCATATAGAACATTTCTGCAAGTGCGGCAGATGCCATTGAACACGCAGAACCGATTTCTGCCTGACAACCACATTCTGCACCACTTATAGAAGCGTTTGTTTTAATTATGTTACCAATAAGTCCTGCAGTTGCGAGTGCATTACAAATTGCAAGGTCTGAAAATCCGCGTTTTTTCTGCATATAATATAATACAGCAGGTAAAACACCACTTGCACCACAGGTAGGTGCAGTAACTATTGTTCCGCCACCTGCGTTTTCTTCGCTTACTGCAAAAGCACAGGAACAAACAAGGCGACTTTCTCTTGTTTCGGGACTTTCGTCAATGTGTCTCTGGTTATAAAGAATTTTTGCTTTTCTCTGAACATCAAGCCCACCGGGTAAAACGCCCTCTGTACTAAGACCGCGTTCAATTGCCTGTTTCATTGTTTCCCAGACAACTGAAAGATATAAGAAAATTTCGTCACCCTCAACTTCTCTTACATATTCAGAAAGTCTCATATTCTTTTTGTCGCAATACTCTTTAATTTCAGAGAATGTATTAAGGGGGTAAACATCCTGCACTGCAACAGATGGTTGTCCTTCAATTTCAATTTTACCACCACCGACACTGTAAACACGCCAGAAATCAAGCGAATCACCATTTTCGTCAAATGCCTCAAGTGTCATAGTGTTAGGATGGTAGAGTTTGCTCTCATCACCATCACCGAAAATTACCTCAATGTTTTTATTTTTGAAAGTATCAATAATAATCTTGTCGGTCATGTGACCTTTACCGGTTTTTGAAAGTGAACCGTAAAGAGTTACTAAATATTTTGCTGCTTTCGGATTCTTTTCCAAAAATAATTTTGAAGCGTGTTCAGGTCCCATTGTGTGTGAGCTTGATGGGCCTTTACCGATTCTGTATATTTCTTTTAATGATTCCATTATTTTATCACCAGATTTGAAAATTTCTTTTAAATTCACACTATTTAGTATTATACCAAACAAAGAGTTGTATTTCAATGAATAAATATTTTTAGGGTAATGCTAACAATAAATTTTGAATAAAGAATTAAATTTTAGGTATTTTGTTGAAAAATGTGCAACATTGTGTTAAAATGTAATCAGAAAAATATATAAGGTGGTGTTCTTATGACATTAACTTTCTTTGGTGCTGCCCACGAAGTTACAGGTAGCTGTACTTTAATCAAGGCAAATGGTAAAAATATCATAGTCGATTATGGTATGGAGCAGGGGAAAGATATTTTTGAAAATCAGGAATTATCCGTTCCCGCTATTGATATTGACTATGTTTTACTTACTCACGCACACATTGACCACTCAGGGTTAATTCCGCTTCTTTATGCACACGGGTTTAATGGCAGAGTTTATGCAACTGAATCCACAACACGACTTTGTGAAATAATGCTTCGCGACTCTGCACACATTCAGGAGTTTGAAGCAGAGTGGCGCAACAGAAAAGCAAAGCGTTCTGGTGCTGAAAAATATGAACCACTTTATACAATAGACGATGCAGTAGGTTCAATGAAACTTTTCAGACCTTGCCCTTATGATACTGTTGTTACAGTAGATAAAGGTTTAGAAATTCGCTTTACAGATGCGGGT
>SVPQ01000016.1 GCA_015065845.1 Oscillospiraceae bacterium | reverse complement strand
ATACTTCTTCATCTCCAACCTATCCGGGTTGTTTTTCTTTTCCTTCATAGTGTTGTAATTGCGTTGTTTACATTCTGTGCAGGAAAGTGTAATTTTAACTCTCACGAACGGCACCTCCAATTTCTGATTAGCCTCCCTCTCCAAATTTAGGGTACAAAAAAAGAACCCTCTACGAGAGGTGCTATGAGTATATCACACGCAAGTTTATTAGTCAAGCATTTTCTTAAAATATGGCATTTTGAATAAAACAGAGTCCTTTTAAAGACAAAAAATGCAACTAAATACTATTTTTAACAAATTTAAATTTAGGTATTGGAATTATCGCGAATATATATTATAATAGTATAAGCGTTTTTACAAATCATCACTTTTAAAGGAGTGAAAGCAATGGCTGGTAAATATTCTGTTACATTATCTAAACTTATTCACGACAACAGTTTAGAAACTGTCTATATGCCAAATAAACCCGAAAATGAATTATTGATTCGTTCTCAGGATGTTAATCGTCCTGGTCTTATGTTTGCAGGTTACAGTAAACACTTCGACCCCGACAGACTTGAGTTTTTAGGTCTTGGTGAAATGGATTACTTAAAAGAGTTAGATGAAGAAACGAGTAAAGCTCGTCTTCGTAATTTTTTCGAATTAAAACCACCTGCTGTTATAGTTACACGCGGTATTGAAATTCCTGAAACTTTTTTAAAGTTTGCTGAGCAATACGAAGTTCCTCTTTTAAAAAGTAACGAAACCACATCCGAAATAATGTCAACAATCATTTCTTATTTAGGCGTTGAATTAGCAGAAAGAATTTCACGCCACGGTGTACTTGTTGAAGTTTATGGTGAAGGTATTCTAATAGTTGGTGACAGTGCAGTTGGTAAAAGTGAAACTGCTGTTGAACTTATAAAACGCGGTCATCGTCTTATTGCCGATGATGAAGTTTTAATAAAGAAGGTTTCTTCAAAATCACTTGTTGGTTCTGCACCTGACAACAGTCGTCACTTCGTAGCGTTGCGCGGTCCTGGTATTATTGACGCTCGAAACATTTTCGGTATGGGTGCTGTCAAACAAACTGAAAAAATTGATATGGTTATTCAGCTCGAACAATGGGATGCCACAAAATCTTACGATACTCTGGGTACTGAAGATGTGTACGCTACAATCTTAGGAATTAAAGTTCCTGCAACTGTTGTTCCTGTTAAACCTGGTAGAAACCTTTCAATTATAATAGAAATTGCCGCTATGAACCATCGTCAGAAAAAGATGGGCTACAACGCAGCAAAAGAGTTTTTACAAAGAGTTGGTATGGAAGATTTTGATTTACCGCCAACAGAACTTGAACTTTGGTTTTAATATAAAAAATAAATTGTAATAATTACAATTCGGAGGTATATAATTATGTATAGAATAGGTGTTGACCTTGGCGGTACAAATATCGCTACAGGTGTACTTAATGAAAACAATGAAATCGTAGGCAGAGGTAAAGTTAAAACAAGAGCTCCTCGTCCTGCACCTGAAATTTTCGACTCAATCAAAGAATCAGTAGAAATGGCACTTGAAGATGCTGGTATTTCTATTGACGAAGTTCTGTCTATTGGTATTGGTACTCCTGGTTCTGTTAATAAAGCAACAGGCGAAATTGAATTTTCAAACAATCTTCAATTCAACAATGTTCCAGCAAAAGAAATGCTTGAAGCAAGACTTAAAAAGCCTGTTTATCTTGAAAATGATGCTAACTGTGCTGCATTAGGTGAGGCGGTTGCCGGTTGCGGTAACGGTGTTAAAGACTTCGTTGCAGTTACACTTGGTACAGGTGTTGGTAGCGGTATTATTATTGACGGTAAAATAATCCGTGGTTCTAACTACTGCGGTGGTGAAATGGGTCATATGGTAATAAGTGTTGATGGTATTCAATGCAACTGTGGCAGAAAAGGTTGTTGGGAAAAATACGCTTCTGCTACCGCTCTCGTTTCACAGGCAGTTGAAGCAATGCAAAACAACAAAACAAGCCTTCTCTGGAAAACTTGTGATGGCGACCTTAATAAAGTTGAGGGTAAAACAATCTTTGAAGCACTCGATTTAGGTGACGCTACCGCTAAAAAAGTTGTTGACAGATACCTCTACTATGTATCAGTAGGTATTGGTAATATTATAAATGCACTTCAACCTGAAATTATCTGCGTTGGTGGTGGCATAAGTGGTCAGGGCGAAAAAATTCTCCGCCCTATCAGAGGCTTCGTAACAGAAGAACGCTACAGTGTTCACTCAAACAAACAGACGATTATCCTCCCTGCTCAATTAGGCAACGATGCAGGTATCATTGGTGCCGCACTCCTTGATGAATGATGGTGATTAACATTACTGAACTTAAAAACAAAGCACTCACTCTTGGTTGTGAAGTAAAAGAAAATGTTGCGATGAAAGATTACACCACTTTTAAAACCGGTGGTAATTGCGAACTTCTCATTTCTCCAACTTCAACTGATGCATTAGGTGAAATAGTAAAAGAATGTAATAAAAAGAATATACCTTACACTGTTTTAGGTAATGGCAGTAATGTTTTAGTAAGTGACGATGGTTTGAACGGTATCGTCATCTATATTGCTGAAGGTTTAAGTGATATCAAACTTTTAAATGATACTACTATTTACTGCGAAGCAGGTGTAAAGCTAGGCACACTTTGCAATTTTGCACTTGACAACTCTCTTTCAGGTCTTGAATTTGCTTTTGGAATTCCTGGTTCTGTAGGTGGTGCTATCTTTATGAATGCCGGTGCTTATGGTGGTGAAATGAAAGATGTTGTCACAAAAGTTTATCATATTGATAAAGATGGTAACGAGGGTTGTTTAATCGGCGACAATCTTTCATTCAGTTACCGTAAATCTGCTTATGAAGAAAATGGTTATATCATTACAGGTGTTGAATTATCTTTACAAAAAGGAAACAAAACTGAAATAAAAGAAAAAATGACTGACCTTCTTGGCAGAAGAAAAGATAAACAACCACTTGAATACCCGAGTGCCGGTAGCACTTTTAAAAGGCCTGCGGTAGGTTTTGCCGGTGCATTCATTGAAGAATGTGGTTTAAAGGGTAAACAGATTGGTGGTGCTATGGTCAGCGAGAAACACGCTGGTTTCATTATAAATTATGATAACGCCTCTTCAGACGATATTTTAAAACTTATGGATTATGTTAAAGAAACTGTAGAAAAAGAAAAAGGTGTTACACTTACACCGGAAGTAAGATTTTTGAGGTAATTTATGTCATTCTCAACAGATATTAAAGAAGAATTATGTGAATTGCAATCCGCCTCTGCCTGTTGTAAAAAGGCAGAGGCTTTAGGTATGCTCATTTTTGGTAGAAGTTTTTCATTAACCGATATTTCGTTTATGACAGAACTTAACTGCGTTGCTATGAGATACTGCAATTTAATTTATGAATTGACTGGTGTATCCCCTGTCATAGCTTACTCAAAGGCGGGTAATCATAAAGTCAGAATCGACAAAAAAGAAGACCGAAAAAAAATACTGGAATTTTTCGGATACACAGGCAAAGAAATTTCACTTTCTATTAATTTCGGGAATTTTGAAAACACTGATGAAGAAGAAAATTGTTGTTACTGTGCTTTTGTACGCGGTGCATTTTTAGTATGTGGTAATATAACAAATCCCGAAAAAGAATACCACCTTGAATTCAATATATCAAGAATGAAATTAGCATCAGAATTCTTAACTGTTTTAAAAGAAATAGATTTAAAAATGAAAACCCTTGTAAGAAACAGCACCCAACTCGTTTATTGCAAAGAATCTGAAGGAATTGAAGATTGCATTGGTAAAATCGGTGCTACTAAATCATTCTTTTTCTTAATGGAAACACGGGCAATAAAACAAGTTAAAAACAAAATAAATCGCCGTACAAATTTTGAAGCGGCAAATTTAAGCAGAACAATTGAAGCAGGTATTGCACAGATTGAACTTATAGAGCACATTCTATCTAAAATCAAATTAACCGATATGACTGAAGATTTAGCAGAACTTTGCACTTTACGACTTGAAAACCCTGAAGCATCCATTGATGAACTTGGTAAAATGATGTCAACTCCCCTTTCGCGTTCTGCCGTCAGTCGCCGTTTCAAAAAATTAAAAGATATTAAAGAGGAAATTGATAAAAGATGAAAGAATTCATAATAAAAAAGAATGACGCAGGTCAAAGACTCGACAAATATCTTACAAAATCTTTTCCGCTGTTACCACAATCTCTAATGTACAAATATATAAGAAGCAAGAGAATAAAAGTAAATGGTAAACGCGGTGAAATAAGTTATAAACTACAAGAAAACGATGTTATTTCTCTCTATATAAATGATGAATTCTTCGGTAGCAAAGAACCTAAATACGATTTTTTAAGTGCTGGAAAAACGCTTAAAATAGTATATGAAGATGAAAATATTTTACTTTGTGATAAGCCACAAGGACTTCTCTCTCACCCTAACGAAGGCGAATATAATGATACCGCTATTTCAAGAATAAAGCGTTATCTCTATGAAAAGAAAGAATACATCCCTGATGATGAGATGAGTTTCACCCCTGCGCTCGTCAACAGAATTGACAGGAACACAAGCGGAATTATAATAGCCGCTAAAAACGCAGAAGCTTTAAGAATTCTCAACGAAAAATTAAAACAACGCGAATTACATAAACTTTACCTTTGTGTAGTCATAGGCACTCCAAAACAAAAAGAAGGTATTTTAAAAGATTATCTTCAGAAAAATGAAAAGCAAAATAAAGTTTATGTTTCAAGTCAGAAGACAAATGATAGTAAAGAGATTGCAACAAAATATAAAGTTTTATCTTCCAAAAACGGACTTTCGCTTGTTGAAATAGAATTACTTACAGGCAGAACCCACCAGATAAGGGCACATATGAGTTCACTTGGACATCCACTTTTAGGTGATGGTAAATATGGCACAAATGAACAAAACAAAAAATTTGGTGGATACAAAAAGCAGTTTTTATATTCTTATAAACTGGTTTTCGATTTTACCACCGACGCTGGTATTTTAAATTATCTTAATCACAAAGAATTCCATGTAGAAGATGTCTGGTTTAAGAATGAATTTCTGAATGGTAAGTTATAAAATTATGAACCCGATTGATAAATTTTATCAATCGGGTTCACATTTTTATTCTTTTGTAGCTTCTTGTTCTTCTTTAATCTTTCTAGCCTTTTCAAGAAGTTCTCTTTCAGCAATAGCTGCTTTTACTTCTTGTTCTAACTTAACTTGTTTCTTCTGATATCTGAAGTACCAGATAACACCAATTACTACGAAGATTAAAACAATACCAATAATAAATACTGCTGAACTTTCTGTAACATTGATTGTAACTAACTCTTTATTGAAGTAGTAGCAACCATCAAATACATTGTCTGAATACTCTGTAAGGTTACTGTTTACAATAAACTCACGAAGTTCGTTACAAGAAGCGAAAGCATAGTCGCCTACATTTCTTGCACCTTCTGGGAGTGTGATTGAAAGAAGTTGGTCGCAATCGAAGAATGCTTCATTACCAATTCTTTCTATACCTGAAGGGAATGTAACTTCTGCAAGATTATCACAATCATAGAATGCTCTGTCTGCAACAACTTTAATGTCATCAGCAACTGTATATCCACCAAGTTTACCAGCAGGATACATTGCAATTGTATCAAATACATTTTCTTCGTTTGTTGTAATAACAACACCATCTACTGACTTGAACTTTGCGTTACCTTCTTTTACATTAACTGCCTCAAGTTCTTTACAACCAAAGAAGCTCATTGGGTCAAGTTCTGTAAGTGTCTGAGGAAGTTCAATTGTTATAAGTTTTTCACAATTTGAGAATGCATATTTTGCAATTGTTTCAACTGAACCTAAATCTACTTTAACAAGTGATTTACAGTTAAGGAATGCATCAACCGGAATATTTTTAACTGTTGCAGGAATTTTAACTGAAGTAAGTGCTACGCAACCTTTAAACATTGCTTTGCCCATTATTTCAAGTGCTTTTGAAAGTGTAATCTTTTTAAGTGACTTTGCACCCTGGAATGCATTGTTTCCGATTACTGTTACTGAATCAGGAATTACAATCGCTGAAACACCTGAATCTGCAAATGCATAAGCACCGATAGTTTTAACTGTTGCAGGAATTGTCACTGCTTTAACTGTTTTATTATTTACTGCATTATCTGCAATTGAAGTTGTTTTGTCAGCAATTGCAAGTTCTGCTACATTACCTGTTACTTTGTAGAGAACAGGACCTGCGTAAACCGCATCGCCTTGTGCTTTGAACCAGTTTGTAACATCAAGGGCACCATTCTTTACATTTACAAGAGTTGCAGGGAATGTGATTTTATTTATACCTGTTGCTAAATCAAATGCATTAGCAGCAATAACTTCTGTACCATCTGCAATTGTAAGTTCAGTAAGTGCATTGTTTGCAACCGCTACAAGAGTTTTACCATCAGCAGAATAAATAGCACCTGCTGCAACTTTGAAGTTCTGGTTATCGTTTGAAACTGCAATCTTTTTAAGAGCTTTACAACCTTCAAAAGCAGTCATATCAAAATTATTTACATTAACGGGAAGATTAATCTTTGAAAGAGCAACGCAGTTCTTAAATGAACCAGTACCAAGTTTTTCAAGATTTTCACCTAAAATAACTTCTTTAAGTGCTTTGTTATCTGCAAAAGCCTCTGTGCCGATTCTTACAACACCGTTACCAATATTCACAGTAACAAGACCTGTGTTTTTGAATGCGTAAGCAGAAACATCACTGAGTGTATCAGGGAGATTAATTTCGGTTAATGATTTTGTTCCTTCAAAAGCAGATTTACTGATTTTTGAAACATTTGAACCGAGTTCAACTGCTTTAAGATTTTCTGCATTCTTGAATGTTTCAGAATTGATTACTGTTACTGCTTCCGGAAGAGAGATTGAAGTGATTTTTGCTGATTCAAATGCATTATTACCAATTGTATCAAGTGCAGAATCCTGTGGAATATTTATTTCTGTAATTGCAGAGTTTTTGAAAGCACCTTCACGGATTTCAGAAACACCCTGTGGAAGCTGGAATGCACCAGTTTTACCTGCCGGGAACATTATAATACTGTTACCATCTTTATTATAAAGAACACCATCAACTGTTGAATAATCTTTATTTTTATCTACAACTGTAAATCCTTCAAAAACTTTGTTGTTAAGGAATACATCTTTGCCAATTGAATTAACATTCTTACCTAATTCAATAGTTTTAACTGCTGTACCTTCAAATGCTCTTACACCGATATCACTGAGGGTTTCATGAAGTTTAACACTTGCAAGAGATGAACAACCAGCAAAACTTTCGTAACCGATTGTTGAAATAGTACATTCAGAAAAATCTGCTTCTTTAAGTGAAGAACAACCTTTGAACGCACCCGCACCGATAATTGAAACTGCTGAACTGCAAACCATTGTTTCAAGGTTTACGCAATTCTGGAATGCATAAAGACCAATTTCTTCAACATCAGGACCAAATTCAACTGTTTTTATTTGTTCGCAACCAAGGAATGCATAAGGTTCAATGATTGAAACGCCTTCTGGAATAACAAGGTTTGTTACATTACCTTTATAACCGTAGCAAATTCTACCGAAAGCCAAAGCACCATCTGGTTGACTTTGTTCCCAGGCTGTTCCTGTTAAAGCATCAGGAGAAACACCTTTTAAGTTTTTGTGTGCCACTGCTTCTGCAAGAGCAGAACAACCATAGAATGTACGAGCCGGAATTTTAACAACTGTATCAGGAATTGTAACATCTGTAAGAGAAGTACAACCTTCAAATACTGATTCACCCATAGAAGTAACTGCCTTAATTGCTTTTACTTCTTTAAGAGAAGTACAACCCATAAACACTCTGTCACCGATTGTAACAATATTGTTAGTTGCTGTTACTTTAGTGATTGATGTGTTATTCATAAATGCTTCATCAGCAATTTCAATAACTTTAAGGTTATTGATTGAAGATGGAATTTTAACTTCAGTTTCAGTACCAACATAGCCTACTAAAATAGCTGCTGAACCGTCAGAAGTTCTAACATACTCAAAGCCATCTTCTTGCTTTTTGTTAAGTTCGATTTCTTCTTTGGAAAATTCAATTACTTCATCTTCCGCAAAAGCTACAATTGGAGTGACAGCCACAAAAGCGAATACTAATATAAACGCTAAAATGCCACTCAAAGGTTTTTTCAATGCTGTCATTTAACACGCATCCCTTCCACTAAAAAATTCTGCATAATACAAACTATTACACTAGTTTACATACCACATTATTATACAATAACCCCATTCAGTTGTCAAGCAATCAGCTTGTAACTGAACGGGGTTTTATGTTTTAAAATTAACCAAAATTTACATTGATTTTATGTGTAAGTTACACTATATTTTTAATCTTCTACCGCTCGCACTGTATTTTCAAGAAGCATTGTAATTGTCATAGGCCCAACACCACCTGGCACAGGCGTTATATACGATGCCTTTTCTTTTACATTTTCAAAGTCAACATCACCACAAAGTTTACCATTTTCATCTCTGTTCATACCAACATCAATTACTACTGCACCTTGTTTTACCATGTCTTCTGTCACAAACTTTGTTTTACCTACTGCAGCAACTAAAATATCAGCAGAAAGTGTTTCCTCTTTTAAATTTTCTGTTCTTGAGTGGCAGATTTCAACTGTGCCATTTTCTTTAAGCAAAAGCATCGCCATAGGTTTACCTACAATATTACTTCTGCCTATTACAACACATTTTTTACCACTTACAGAAATATTATAAAACTTAAGCATTTCCATAATACCAGCAGGAGTACAAGGCAAAAATGTATAGTCACCAATCATGATATGGCCTACATTCTGCGGATGGAATGCATCAACATCTTTCTCTGGCGAAATAGTATTTATAACTGCATCTTCGTTTATATGTTTTGGTAAAGGCAATTGACACAAAATACCATTTACTTTATCGTCATTATTAAGTTTTTCAACAAGTTCTTTTAATTCCTGCTCTGTTGTATTCTCCGGCAGAGCATATTCAAAAGACTCAATTCCAACTTCAAGACAACCTTTTTTCTTATTATTAACATAAACTCTTGAAGCAGGATTTTCACCAACAATAATAACTGCAAGACCAGCTGTTTTTCCTTGTGATTTTAAAGATTCAACACGACTTTTAATCTGTTCTCTTTTTTCTTTTGCAACTTCTTTACCATCAATTATAATTGCCATTATTCTTCACCTTTTTTATCTTCATCAGCAAAATCTACGGTTTCATTTTCCGCTTTTACAGGTTTGTTTTTCTTTTCTTTTTTCACTTGTTTTTCATCTGCAGGGAAATAGTCAACACCTTCAATCAAAACAGGTTTCTTTCTTAAACTTAAAAGTTTAACTACAAGAATAACCGCACAAACTGCTACAATTGCAACTGATAAAACTTGTGAAACTCTTAAACCAGTACCACCAATATAAAGACTGTCTGTGCGAAGTCCTTCTACAAATGCTCTTTCAATTCCGTACCATATACCGTAACACAAAAATGTCTGACCGCTGAACTTTCTGAATTTGCGTGTAATAATATAAAGCACTAAAACACCTAGCATACACCACGCGAATTCGTAAAAGAAAGTAGGATGAACAAACAAATTATTTGCCTCAATATACTCCGGTATATTCTCTACACCCTGAAGTCCGTAAAGTTCAGGATTTTTTTCTATGTACGAAATGACTTTATCACTCATCATTCCGTAATTGCCATTTGTAAATACACCGAATGCTTCCTGATTAGCGTAGTTACCCCATCTGCCTATACCCTGACCTATTAAAAGCGACATTCCCGCACAGTCAAGCAAATTATAAAAATTGAGTTTTTCAACTTTACAAGTGATAAATGCAGCAATAAGTCCACCTATAATACCACCGTAAATTGCAAGACCACCACGCCATATCTGAAAAATTTCATCAGGATGAACACTGTAATAATCCCACTCAAAAGCAACATAATATGCTCTTGCGCAAATTATTCCGCCGAACATACCATATATTAAAACATCGACCATTTTGCTTAAATCCATTTTCCAGGTATAAGCAATTCTACCACCAAAAAGTGCCGCCAGAACCAAACCGAAGGCAATAATAACACCATACCATTTGATAGAATAAAGATTACCGCCTACATAAAATTCGCAAAAAACTGATGATACATCAAAGACATTTTCAATTCCACCAAAGGACACTCTTGAAAAGTCTGCAAACCATTCAATCATAATAAACTCCTATATTTCTTTTGGCATTACTACTGAAAGCACTGCCAAATCTTTGTTAAATGAATTTTTCAATAATTCATAGCAATATTCTGCCGTAATTTCCTGTAACACTTTAAATTCTGAAAAGAGGTCGTCATTATCAAAATGTGATACAACAAGACCATTCGCAATAGTGTCAACATCCGTAAATGCTCTTACCGTCTTGCCATAATGTTTCTTTCTAACAATTTCAAATTCTTCACTTGTGAAACCTTTTTCTTTATAATGAGAAATTTTTTCATCAATAAGTTTTGCAACTTTTTTAGGGTCAAGAGACTCGCCTGAAAACATTGGTGTAGCATACCCATGACCGTTGAAATATTCTGTTGAAAAACTGTCGTTTATAAGACCACAATCAAGAAGTTCTTTATATAAATCAGAACTCTGCCCCGCAATCATATCCAAAAGCAAACTTTTACCGATAGTTTCTTTTATTGTTCTTTCCGGAGTTTCATAATTTTCCTTATAACCAAGACAGAAAACAGGTGTTACGAGCGCAAGTTTTTCTTCGACATATTGTTTTACAATTGTCTCAGGTTCATTTTTAAATGCCCTCTCAACCGTAACTTTTTCTTCTTTTTCTAAAAGTCTGTCGGCAATTTCAATTACCTCTTCAGGTGTTACATTACCTGCAACTGCAAGTGCCATATTTGAAAGATTATAAAAAGTGTCATAACAATCAAAAAGCATTTTTGCAGTAATCTGTGAAATAGATTGTTTTGTACCTGCAATATCAATTTTTACAGGATGATTATGATACATACCCGAAAGCATATTAAAAAGACAAACCCAGTCAGGTAAATCTTTGTACATATCTATTTCCTGACCTATAATACCTTGTTCTTTCTGCACAGTCTCTTCTGTAAAATACGGGTGTTTTACAAAGTCAAGCAATATTTCAAAATTCTCTTTAAAATGACCTGTGCAAGTAAAAAGGTAGCAGGTTCTGTCAAAACTTGTGTAAGCATTTGCCGATGCACCTGTTTTTGCATATCTCTGAAAGGCATCGAGTTCTTCACTTTCAAAAAGTTTATGCTCTAAAAAGTGTGCAGTACCCTCAGGAATTTCAATAAATTCATCTTTATCACTTCTTTTGAAACGAGTATCAATAGAACCGTATTTTGTACCGAATACAGCATAGGTAGAAGCATAATCTTTTTTAGGATAAACAAAAATTTTAAGTCCTGATTTATGGTCTATTGAATAATAACCTTCATCTAAAATATCGTTTTTGATATATTCCATTATTCTTCATCCCCTTCTTCAGTACCCTCTAACATAAATACAGTGTCTAGAGTTACATCATTTGCTGCTCTTATAACATCTTCTTTTGTAACACCTTTAAACATATTTATATAATCTTCAGGATACAGATATTCACTGTGTTCAAGTTGAGTTGTAAACCATGAATCAAGTCCTTCAGGACTATCACTCACACTTTTGAATGCATCTTCAAGTGATTTTTTAGACGCTTCTAAATCTTCTTCTGTAAAATTACCTTTTTTAATTTCTTCAAGTTGGTCTAAAATAGCATTTTTAGCCTTTTCTTCATTAAAACTTTCAATACCACTCTGCACAATCATTATACCTTTTGCTCTTATCATTCTTGAAGAACAATAGTAGCAAAGGCTCATTTCTTCTCTCACAACTTTAAAAAGTTTCGAGTTAGGGTTACCACCGAAAACATCAGACATAATTCTCTTTGCAGCGTAGTCATCATTACGGTCTTTCATACCCAATCTGAATCCCATAACAAGTTTGCCCTGTTTTACAGGTGCAGTTTCTTTTACATAAGTAACATCTTCTGCATTTTCAACATAAAGAGTTTCTTGCTTTTCAGGTTTTCTCTCAATTCCTTTTGCATATTCCAAAAATAGATTTTTTATATTTTCTGTTTCAATATTACCATTAGCACTTACAGATACAAGAATTTTTGCTGTACTTAAAACTTTTTTATATGCATCTGTAAGACTTTCTTTTGTTACAGCATTTATTTTATCAACAGTACCTAATCTGTTGATACCATAAAGTTCTTCTTCACACATTATTTCTTCAAGACGATTTTTAGCATAAGTTCTCTTATCACTCATTTCAGCACCCAACTGCTCTGCTAAAAGTCGTTTTTCGCTTTCGACTTCATCATTGTCAAAAGTGTTATTCACAAATTTAGGGTTAAAAATCAATTCAAAAAGAACACGACAACATTCTGTCACAATACTTTCGTTATCAAGTGCAAATCTGTCATCAATAGAAGCAATAGCAAGTTTTAAAACCTGATTTTCACCGATTTTAGAAACATCTGCTAAAATTTCTGCTCCATAAAGAGTTGCCAGCTTCTTTTCGAGTAATGTAACTGTAGGGTATTTTTCTGAAGAACGAGTAAGAATATTTGGTATCAAAGCAAAAACCGAAGCATCTTCTGAAAGCGGAATCATAAAACTTACTGACGCACACGCAGTTTTAAAACCTTCTGCCTTAACAGTGCAGAATTCCGTTGCTTCACCTATATTTTTAAAGTCAAATGTGTATTTCAAAGAATCACTCCTAAACGGATAAACATTAATTCCGTTTATTTTACCACATTTTACTAAATATTTCCATAGTTTTTTATTATTTTTCATACAAATATCCTCATACTATATATTTTGTTAGTATTATTGCCAAATTTTACATAACTATGCACCAGTTACAATTGACAAACTACAAACTATGTGATAATATATTGCAGTTAAATTACATTATATTTCTTTTTAAAGGAGTTTTATAAATGTCAGGACATTCAAAATGGAGCACAATTAAAAGAAAGAAAGAAAAAACTGACGGTGCAAGAGCAAAAGTCTTTACAAAAATCGGTAGAGAAATCGCAGTTGCTGTTCGTGAAGGCGGCCCAGACCCTGCTGGTAACTCTAAATTAAAAGATGTTATTGCAAAAGCTAAAGCAAACAATGTTCCTAACGAAAACATTGAAAGAATCATAAAAAAAGCTGCTGGTGATAACTCAACTGAAAACTATGAAAATATCGTATACGAAGGCTATGGCCCGGCTGGTATTGCAGTAGTTGTTGAAGCACTTACAGATAACCGTAACCGTACCGCTGGTGATGTTCGTCACTACTTCGACAAGTTCGGTGGTAATATGGGTACATCCGGTTGCGTTATGTTTATGTTTGACCGTTTCGGTGTTATCATTGTTGAAAAAGAAGGCATTGACGAAGAAAAACTTATGGAAGATGCTATTGAATGTGGTGCAACAGATTTCCTTACAGATGATGAAGAAATCTTTGAAATCCGTACAGAACCTAACGATTTAGGTGCTGTAAGCGGTGACCTTGAAGCAAAAGGCTACAAATTTGTTTCTGCAGAAGTTGCTTACATTCCACAGACCTACACTCGTCTTGAAGACCAAGACCAGATGAAACAAATGAGCAGAATGTTAGAAATGTTTGAAGATAATGACGATATTCAGGCAATCTGGCATAACTGGGAAAACGAAGACGAATACGAAGGTTAATTTTCAACTGAATTTCATACAATTTCTATTGATTTTTGAATTCAAATAAGTTATAATACTTACCTAAAGCACACTCAGCTCCGTCATGCGACGAGTGGGTCCTGTGCGACGGGGCACCGTGAACCATGTCAGGCGGGGAACCGAGCAGCATTAAGCGGATAGTTCTGTGCGCCACAGTCCGCCTATTCGTCGTATGACCGAGTTGAGTGTATTATTTTATTTTTTTACAAGGGGTGAGCAAAATGCATAAGGCACTTTACAGAAAGTGGCGTCCACAGGTTTTCAGCGATGTTTCAGGGCAAAGTCATATTACAGAAACATTGATGCACGAGGTTGAGGCAGGCAGACTTTCTCACGCGTATCTTTTTACAGGTTCCCGTGGTACAGGTAAAACAACTTGTGCAAAAATACTCTCAAAGGCAGTTAACTGTCTTAATCCCAAAAACGGTAACCCTTGTAATGAATGTGAAGTATGTCGTGGTATTGACGATGGTTCGATTTTAGATGTAACCGAGATTGACGCAGCAAGTAACAACGGTGTTGACAACATCCGTGATTTAAGAGAAGAAGCGAACTTTACCCCTGCAGTTGCAAAGTACAGAGTTTACATCATAGACGAGGTTCACATGCTTTCAACCGGTGCTTTCAATGCACTTTTAAAAACACTCGAAGAACCACCAAGTCACGTACTTTTCATTCTTGCAACAACAGAAGTTCATATGCTCCCCGCTACTATTCTTTCAAGATGTCAACGCTTTGACTTCAGAAGAATTCCACCTGAAGATATAGCCAAAAGACTTTTACTTGTAGCAGAGAACGAGAAAATCACTTTAGCGGAAGATGCCGCAATGCTTATTGCAAGAATTGCAGATGGTGCATTGAGAGATGCACTTTCAATTCTTGACCAGTGTGCAAGTTTCAGTGAAGATATTTCTGTCAATACTGTAAGTAAAGCGGCAGGTCTTTTAGGTAAAGATTATCTTTTTGAGATTTCTGACGCCATAAAAAATCAGGATAGCAGTACTATTCTTAATATAATAGACCGACTTCACGCATCTTCCTGTGATATGGAAAGACTTGTTAGTGAACTCGTTAACCATTTCAGAAACATTATGATTGTAAAGACAACTAAAAAACCTGAAGAATTTGTTGTCTGCACACCAGATGAATTAAATCGTTACAAAGAATTCGCTTCTGATATAACTTATGGAACAATTCTTTATATAATGGAAACTCTTTGCACAGAGTCTTCACAACTTAAATACAGTGCTCACCAGAGAGCAAAAGTTGAAACAACACTTATAAGACTCTGCTCCCCCGCACTTTCAACAGATAATTCTGCACTTGTTGCAAGAATTGATGAGTTACAGGCTCAGATAATGATGTTAAAAGCCAACGGAGTTTCTGCAACACCTGTTATTTCTCAACCGCAACAAACTGAAATTATAAGAGAAACTCCAGTTGTTGAAGAAAAACCACCAGTTGTAGAAGCACCAAAGCTGACAAGTGAAACACCTTTACAGAACGAGAAACCGCAATACACAAGGGATGAAGAGCCACCATTACCATCAGAACCACCTGTTTCAGCACCGGTAATTGAAGAACCTATTACCCCTAAAGCAACAGTTGATATGACACTCGTAACAGAATCTGACAAGGCATTACCCTTTACAGCTTGGAGCAATTGTGTAGAGCAATTTGGTAAAATAAACAAACCGCTTTACCCGATGCTACAAGGTTCTGAAGCTTTCAGGGCGGGTAACACTATATTTATAAAATCAAAGAGTCCTGCATTCCCTGCACTCTTTAAAAACAAAATGAATTTTGAACAGATTCAGGAAGCTATTATGAGAGCAACCGGTGAAAAATTAAGACCTGCTATTTATAATGACGGTCAGTCACCTACTGCAAATGAAAATCTGGAGCCTGTTGATGTTTTAATTTCAAAACTCAATAAAATGCAAATAGATTTTATAGTTGAAGAATAAATTTAAAAAAAGGACGGTACAATAAAATGAAAGCAAGAATTCCAAACCAGGGCGGTAACTCACAAGCAAATATGATGAAAAAAATTCAGGATATGCAGAACGAAATGGCACGCGTTCAACAAGAAGTTGAAGAGAGTGAATTCGAAGCCTGTTCAGGTGGCGGTGCTGTTGAAGTTAAAGTAAATGGTAAACACGAAATTCTTTCAGTTAACATAAAACCTGAAGTTGTTGACCCTGATGATGTTGAAATTCTTTCAGATATGATTGTTGCTGCAACTAATGAAGCATTAAGAAAAGCATCTGAAACAATGGAACAAAAAATGGGTGGCGTTACAAGTGGCCTCGGACTTCCTGCTGGTTTCGGTTTTTAATCTATGGCAACTTATGATGTAGCGGCGCTCGAAAAATTAGTAGAGCAGTTTCAAAAAATACCATCTATCGGCAGAAAAACTGCACAGAGAATGGCTTTTCATGTTCTTGATTTGCCTGATAATGAAGCAAAGGAATTTGCCGATGCAATAATGGAGGCACACACAAAAATACACCATTGTTCACTCTGTCACAATTTAACAGAAAATGAACTTTGTCCTATTTGTGAAAGTCAGACGCGTGACCATTCCCTTCTTTGCGTAGTTGAAGACCCAAGAGATGTTCCTGCACTCGAAAGAACAAGAGAGTTTCAGGGTGTTTACCATGTTTTACACGGTACAATTTCGCCAATGAATGGTGTAGGTCCTGAGCAACTTACTATAAAGTCACTTGTAGAAAGAGTTGCAAATGGCGAAATAAAAGAAGTTATTATGGCAACAAACCCTACCTTAGAGGGTGACACAACTGCAATGTACATAGGCAAACTCTTAAAACCTTTTGAAGTAAAAGTTACAAGACTTGCTTATGGTATTCCTGTCGGTGCTGATATAGAGTACGCAGACGATGTTACACTTCTTCGTGCTCTTGAAGGCAGACGCGAATTATAAATTTAATGCTAAAAAATAAGAAAGGATGAAATGATTATGCCAAAAGCGGAAAGCAAAACAGTTGCACAAAACAAAAAAGCATACCACGATTATTTCGTCCTTGAAACTTATGAAGCAGGGATTGAACTTTGTGGTACAGAAGTTAAATCTTTAAGACTAGGCAAAGTCAATCTCAAAGATTCATGGTGCAGTGTTGTAAATGGTGAAATGCTCGCAAATGGTGTGCATATTTCACCTTACGACCACGGCAACCGTTTTAACCGCGACCCGTTAAGACCTAAAAGACTTTTAATGCACAAAAAAGAAATTATGCGTCTTATGGGTGAAGTTAAACAACAAGGTTGTGCTTTAATTCCACTTTCCATATATTTTAATTCTCAGGGCAGAGCAAAAATGCAAGTAGGTCTTTGCAAAGGTAAAAAACTCTACGACAAACGCGAAGATGCAGCAAGAAAAGATGCCCAAAGAAATATAGAACGCTCCCTTCGAGAGAAAGGCTGACGCACTAATTCGGAATTCGTAATGCGTAATTCGGAATTATCGGGCACTGCGTGCGGCATTATATAAACTCTTTATAAGGATTATATTTATGGAAAATAACATCATCGTTGATAAAAGCAAATCTTTTGCTCTCAGAATAATCAAACTTTCTAAATATTTGACCAATGACAAAAATGAATTTGTTTTATCAAGGCAAATCTTAAAAAGTGGAACAAGTATTGGTGCAAATGTAAAAGAAGCGATAAGAGCACAAAGCAAACCAGATTTTTACTCAAAAATGAACATTGCTTTAAAAGAAGCAAGTGAAACAGAATACTGGTTAGAATTGCTTTTTGAAAGTGAATACATAACTTCACAAGAATTTAATAGTATATATCCCGAATGTGAAGAAATAATAAAGATACTTGTATCTATTACGAAAACTCAAAACAACTAATACGGACATTCGTTACAGTAATTTGGAAAAATGCATTAAATTTTATAATAATTCCGAATTACGCATTTCGAATTCCGAATTATATACCCGGGGATGAAAGGATTTCGACGGGGATTTTGAACCCAGATAAGCGAGCAGTGGAGTGGCACCACTATAAAAGTCACAACTTAAAAATAACTGACAATAATAAAACAGTTTTAGCTGCTGCTTAATGGCGGCTCATCCTGACTGAAAGTACCGCGGTTCAGTTAAGGGTGTCATCTTAGCGGTGCACCGGCACAAGTGAGAGCCTTGTAGCTTGTACGGATTTAAAGGGCTACCCTTTAATTTAGCCTGTTTATCGGCGATTTTAAAGGGGAAACAAAAAAGATAAACTACGCTCGTAGAAAGTTTGAGGAATAAGTCTTCGGACGCGAGTTCGAATCTCGCCATCTCCACCAAAAGCGCCACACAAGGTGGCTAAGATAAGAGATAATAGAGAATAACGAATAGTTAAAATTCGTTGTAGTCAGTACGCTTTTGTACTATTCTCTATTATCTCTTATTTATTATTTATTCTTTAAAAATTTCCAAAAAAACATATTCTTATAAAAAATGCAAGTCAGAATGCAAGTCAAAAAAGGATGTAAAAACTTTCGTTTTTACATCCCTTTTTTATATTTAATCACTTCTTATACTTCTCCGCTTGTAAACGGAACATATAAGCATATTTGCCATCAAGTGACATTAACTCATCGTGTGAGCCGTGTTCAATTATTTCGCCTTTTTCGAGCATATAAATTTCGTCAGCCATAACAGTTGTTGAAAGTCTGTGTGAAATAAATACAACTGTTTTTTTGTCTGCCGCTTTTGACATAGACTGATTGAGCGCATACTCTGCAACAGGGTCAAGATTTGCACTTGGTTCGTCAAGAATTGCAAATGGGCAATTCTTATAAAATGCTCTGGCAATCGCAATTTTCTGTGCTTCACCACCAGAAAGAGAAACACCATCATCGTCAAATTCTCTTAAAAGAATACTGTCTGTACCATTCGGTAATTCTCTGTTAAAGTTTGCTTTTTCAAGTGCTTCTTCTGCCTTTTCTGCATCCGGAGTATCATCCATAGAAATATTTTCACCAAGAGTAGCGCCAAAGAGTGAAAAGTCCTGAAATACTGCTGCAAAGTTTTTGTGGTACTCTTTAATATCCCATTCTCTTATATCCACACCATTTATAGTAATAACGCCCTCTGTAACATCATAAAGACGCAAAATGAGATTTGTAAGCGTAGTTTTACCTGCACCATTGTAACCTACAAGTGCTATTTTTTTATATGGTGATAATTCGAGATTGATATTTTTAAGCACATATTTTTCTGTACCAGGATATTTGAATGAAACATTCTCGAATTTAATAGTAACAGGTTTTTCAAATACAGTAGTGTTTGTACCGGAAACCATTTTTTCTTTTGCATTCATAAACTTACGGAATTTTTCAATATAAAGTCCGTTTTCTCTTATGTGAATAGCAAACTGACTTGTAATGGCAAAAACACTGTTACTTATAGCGGTTGCACCATTGAATGTTGCGGCGAAATCGCCAAGACCTATGTCTTTAGTAACAATTGCCTTATACCCCATAAGCAAAGTTATACCAAGATAAATTAGGAGTGTCATTGGTAATGCTTCCTGACAGAAATATAACTTCCATTGTTTTGAAAGGTAAGGCATTATAGTGTCAATTCTATCGAAGATATTTTTATTATATCTTCTTTCAATCATTTCACCAGCACCGGAAAGTCTTAATTCCTTTGCGTAATCCTGAAGATAAAATACACGACTGAAATATAAATTTTTTCTGTCAAGTGGAATCATCGCTTCAGTTCTCTTAACATTGATTTTTGCAATCACTCTACCCATAGGAATCATAAATGCAACGCACACCGCAACAAACAAAAGACATATAGGGTCAATTGAAATAATAACTGCACCTATTGTTACAATTCCTATAAATTCGGTAAAAATGCTCTGTGTATTTGAAAGAACGGAATACGCTCTTTCATTCATAGAATTCATCGCAAGAACAAGGTCGTTATAATATTCAGGGTTGTCATACGCTTCATAATCCATTTTTGCAGCTTTTTCGTAAATTGTTCTGTAAATTGCGTAGTAAAGTTTTTCTTTTTGTTTAGGCATACTTATCTCGTAAAATACTGTTGTTAAAAGATTTGTTATAACAACAAATGAAGCAAAGAAAATAAGTGCAAAAAGAATTCTTTCGTAACCTGTACCTTCTTCTACTACATCCAATATATATTTAAGCAAAACAACATTTGAAAGTGTCCACGGGAGATTTGCCAGAACATCTATAAGCAAATAACCTACTACAAGAAGTGGTGTGTGTTTGCTTATAAATTTAAGCATATAGATATAGTTTTTTAAAGAACTTACTTTTTCTTCTTTTTTATTCTTCAATGTCAGACACCTCCTCATCCTGAGTATAGCCCGATGCCTGAAGTGTGAACATTTCTGCATACTCGCCATTTTTCGCAATTAATTCTTCGTGAGTACCCTGCTCGGTCAGTTTACCTTTATTGAAAACAAGAATTTTATCTGAATGGGTAGCGCTTGAAAGTCTGTGAGAGATATAAATAACAGTTTTTCCTTTTGTACCCTCCATTAAAGCATCATACATTCTGCTTTCTGCAACAGGGTCAAGCGCAGAAGATGGCTCGTCAAGAACTGCAACAGAAAAATCTCTCGCAAAAAGTCTTGCAATTGTGACTTTTTGTGTTTCGCCACCTGAAAGAAGAACACCTTCTTTATCAAATTCCTTTGTAAGCAACGAGTTTTCTTTTTCAGGCAATCTGCCGATTTTTTCGTAAGCACCTGACATTTTAAGTGCATTTACTGCAATTTCCTTATTTTCATCTGTTACTTCTTCTGTCAGAACATTTTCAGAAACAGTCATTGCAAACACTTTATAGTCCTGAAATACTGCCGCAAATTTCTCACGGTATTTCAATAAGTCATACTCTTTTATATTTCTTCCGTTATAAAGAATTTCACCTTCTGTAACATCATAAAGACGCATTAAAAGTTTTGAAAGTGTAGTTTTACCCGCACCGTTGTGACCTACCACAGCAACGGTCTGCCCTTTCTGGATTTTAAAAGATACATTTTTAATAATATAGTCCATATCTTCAGTATATCTGAAAGATACATTTTTAAATTCAATGCTCTCGAAATCTTCAGGAATAACTGTACCACTTTTAATTTGTGGTTCATACTCTAAAAAGTTTCTTAAATTCTGCACCCAAAGACAATGTTTTTGTTGCATTGCAAAATATCTTGCTAAATGTCCTATTTTATTTCTACAGGTAGTTATAGCAGAAACGAGCACAGAGAATTCTGAAACCGGTAAATTTTCGAGCACAATAAGACGGTAACAACCATAAATAAATCCACCGCCGATTGGCACTATTTCTGCAAAATAGTCAGAGATAATTTCAAGAATTGCAATTTTCCAGCCGTATTTTTTTATAACATCAATATTTTTGCTGATTGCCTGTTTAAAGCGTTTTTCCATAACAACAAATATATTGGTTGTCTTAATTTCTTTTGCAAAATCTTTTAAAAGAATAGTTCTTCTTACATAGTCTTTCTGTCTTTCGTAAGGTGTCATTTCTTTTTCTTTTTCGAGTTCAAGATTATTTTTGAGAACTCTGAAAATAACAACAACTACAGGACACAAAATAAACACTATAAGAATCGGGTCTATTGACATAAGGTAAATTACAAGGAAAATAAGACTTATAAGTGAACCTAAAGTCCACGCAGAGCCCTCTATAATTCTTTTAAATCCACCACGGTCAACAACCCAGGTTGCTCTATTGTAATCATCAAAAAACTCAGGATTTTCGTAACAACCGAGTTCTACCTCCTGTGCTTTTTTAAATATAAGTGAATTTATATAACTCTCGCACTTTATTTCAAATTTTACTCTTATTGTGTAAACATCTATATAACCCAAAAGGTCAACAAACAGTTTACCAAAAATTATAATACAAATTCTTATTACAAACTCAGCAAATGTACCATTACCTTCTATAACAGAAAGTGCAGTTTCAAGAAACATAACATTTATTACAACTGAATAGTACACATTTTCTGTAATGTAAGAAAAGTATATTATAAAAAGTGACAATGGTGCAGATTTAAAAGCACAACCCAACATAAAAAGCGTGTTTTTTATTATGTGTGCTTTTTCACGCGGTTTCTTTTCTTTCTTTAAATTCATCTCAAAATTTTCTCCATAAATTTTTTAACTCTATTATTTTATAGATATATACGATTATTGTCAATAAAAATTATTTACTCACTGGTAAAATTATGTTATAATTTTGTAAATAATTGTAGAGTGAGTGTGAGTTTTATGTTACCAACCCCAGAAAAAATGAAAAAAATTGACGAGCTTATTAAAAGAGATATTGAAAGTGGTGAAATTGAACTTGTACCACAAGATAAAATTTTCGATTTTCTCCCTAAAAAAGAAAATGTAATAAGAATTATGTCTTTTAATATACGCTGCGGAGATGTTGGTGTACAAACTGCAGAGTCACGTTACAAGTTAGTAAGTGATACTATTTTTAAAGGTGCGCCTGATTCAGTAGGAATTCAGGAAGCAACTCCTGAATGGATGGAATACTTGAAAACTGCGTTAAGCGACAAATATGATTATGTAGGAATTCCCCGTGAAGACGATGGTGAATACTCATCAATATTTTATCTTAAAGATAAATACACAGTAACAGAAAGCGGTAACTTCTGGCTTTCAGAAACTCCGGAAAAAGAATCAAAAGGCTGGGACGCTGCCTGCTACAGAATATGCACCTGGGCAGTTTTAGAAAACAAAGCAACAAAAGAAAAATATGTGCATGTGAACACTCACCTTGACCACCGCGGAGTTTTAGCACGAAGATATGGTGTTGAACTTATGCTTGAGCATCTGAAAAATTACAACGACATTCCTGCGGTATTCACTGCTGATATGAATATTTTAGAAGGTGAAGAGAACTACCTTCAGTTTGTAAATTCGGGTTTTATGTATGACACTAAATATAAAGCAGCAAACAGTGTGAGTTACCTTACATATCACGACACTCACCCATCAGAACAAGAAAAATCAATTATTGACTATGTAATGATTAATGACAGATTTTCTGCCGATACTTATAGAGTAGTAACCAGTGGCATTGACGGAAAGTATGTTTCAGACCATTTCCCTGTATATGCAGATTTGTACATAAAATAATTGTATATTGAAGGTAAAAAAATGAGCAAATACGGTTTAATTATGGAAGGCGGCGCTATGCGCGGAATGTTCACCGCCGGTGTAATGGATGTTTTAATGGAAAACGAAATACATTTTGATGGTGCAATTGGTGTATCTGCCGGCGCGGCTTTCGGATGCAACATAAAATCAAATCAACCGGGCAGAGTTCTCCGCTACAATAAAAAATACTGCAAAGACCCTCGTTTTTGCAGTATCCGTTCACTTATTAAGACCGGTGACTTGTACGGTGCAGAATTCTGTTATATTACCATTCCCTATGAATTAGATTTATTCGACTGCAAGGCATATTTAGAAAACCCAATGGAATTCTATGTTGTATGTACTGATGTTGAAACCGGCAAACCCGTTTACAGAAAATGTATAACTGGTCGTGATGAAGACTTAACCTGGATAAGAGCATCTGCATCTATGCCGATTGCTTCAAAAGTAGTAGAAGCAACAGACTACAAATTGCTTGATGGTGGTATTTCAGACTCAATTCCTTTAGAATATTTTGAAAGCATTGGCTACAACAAAAATGTTGTTATTTTAACGCAACCTAAGGGTTATATTAAAAAGCCGAGCAAGGCTTTGCCACTTATTAAAGTTTCTTTAAAAGAATACCCTAATGTGTATAAAACAATGGCAAATCGACACAATGATTACAACAGCACAATAGAAAAAATAGAAGAGGCAGAAAAAAATGGTGATGTTTTAGTTATAAGACCACCAGAAAAATTACCTGTTGGCAGAGTTGAACACAACCCCGACAAATTGCAGATTGCTTATGACATTGGCAGAGAAACAGCTTTAAAACAATTGGAAGAAATAAAAGAATTCGTTACAAAGTAGAAATTGATCAGTAAGTCAGTGGTCAGTGAGTCAGTGGTCAGTGGTCAGGAATAAGGAATTAGAGTTATATAAATGAATTCATCCTATCATTTTTAGTCGGTACTAAAACCGACTTTAAATGATAGGATGTAGTTATTTTTATAATATTATAATTGCCACTTCAATTCCGAATTACGAATGCTGGTTCCTGAGTAATACTTGCAACTTGCCACTTGCACACTTGCAACTGAACAAACCACTTAATTCAACATTCTTATAAGCTCAACAACATCGTCTGTTTCGCCTGCGCCCATTTCAATAAGGTCATTAACAATTTGTTTTGCTTCGTCTAAACGCTTTTCATCAATGAAAAGATACGCTTTCTGAATGTTACCGAATAAAAATGCTTCTACGTGATTTTCTAATGCCGCAAGAGTAACATAAAGATTAAGGAAATCTTCCGGACAGTTAAGTTCTTTACCACTGAAAAGAATTTCTGTCATTTTTTCGAGTGCTTCTGTGTTTTGTAAATCAAGAACCAATTTACAAATACCGGCATATAAATTAAAGAATTTTTCGTCTTTAATTTCTGAAACAGGAGTACCCTCCGGTACAAGTGCTTTAACCACACCCGGCAAGTTATAATCGCGTCTGTATTTTGCATTTTTATCAATAAAACCGAGTGCCATTTCAAGCATTTTTTCGTTGTCATCACGCACGAAAGCATCCCAGAATAATTCTTCTTTAATAAACAATGGCATAAGACTGAAATCAAATGCTTTCGCACAATTTGGTAAAAATTCTGCAATAAATTCTAAAACAACATTTTCGTGCTTCGTTCCTGTAAGTTCTGCTATATTTTCATTTATAATCTGCCTTGTATAGATTTTTAATCTTTCTTTTTCTTCACATTCTTTTTCATAGACATATTTTGTTAAACTATCTGTAAGAATTCTTATTGCTTCCTCCATTTTCTTTTCTGGAGAAAGTTTAGATTTTGCCAGGGTCTCCATTGTCATATATAATGAGCCCAGATGTACACGTTTTAAGTATTCTTGTTTTTGAGAATCAAAAGAATCATTGTTTTCAAGGAATTCTTTCATAGATTCATAATAACCAATGTTAGACTGAAATCTTTTTGAGTCATAATTATATGAAACACTTTGCGGATGTTGACGATAATGATATAACGCTGAGTTATCAATACCAATTTTTTTGCAATGTTTTATGTACTCAAGTGTATTAACAGTATCGCAACCATAAGTGCTTATTTTATTCAAAATACGATTTCTGTCGAAACTTTTATACATATCAGTTTTAAAAAGACAACCCCAGTTTGTGCTAGGATAAATCCACAACTGCGGATAGTTATCTGCAAACTCTTTCTGTGTTAACAGTAAGGGTTTTTCCAACTTTCTTGCGACAAAACTTTCTTTTGTATCTTCATAAAAACCCTGAACACCTGTTACAGCTAAATCCAAATCGTTATCTTCTAAAAAAGAAACCATTTTTTCAAGGTAATCAGGTTCCCACCAGTCATCAGCATCAATTATTGTCAGATAATCACCTTCTGCGATTTCGGGAATAATATCCATATATCGCGTCAGTTTATTATTATCATAAGACATCAGAGTAATATAATCATATTTACTTGAATATTCTTCCAATATTTTTTTAGTGTTATCTTTACTATTATCATTTACTAATATAAATTGGTTTATTGGGTATGTTTGATTCACAACACTATCAAGACACTGTCTTAAATATTTTTCTGCATTATAAGCCTGCATATAAACCGTTATTTTCTTATTCAAATCCATACCAACTTTCTTATGTTTGATTATTTAATAGTTCTTGAAGTTTAATAACATCTTCTCTGTCGCCTGCACCCATTTTTATAAGGTTATCGACAACTTGTCTTGCTTCATCATATCTTTTTTCATTAATGAAAAAAGATGCTTTCTTAATGCTACCCAGCAAAAATATTTCAACATGTTTTTCTATAGTCGCAACTTTTATATAAAGATTAAAAAAGTCTTCGGGACAATCAGGTTCATTACCGCTTAAAAGAATTATTGTCATTTTAGTCAATGCTTCAATATTTTTTGAAACTAAAAGCAGTTTACTTATTTCTGGATAACTAATAAAAAACTCTTTGTTTTTTATTTCACACATAATTGTATTTTCGTGCGTTGCTTTCATTATTAAGTCAGCTAAATCAATATTTTTATACAAAGCTTTTTCTACAAAATCCAGAATAATATAAGTAAATTCTTTAATCTCATCATTTAATAACGCATTCCATAAATTTGGGTTTTCTATATACAAATCCAGATGTTGATAATCAAAAAGTTTTCCACAATTATTAGCAAGCAATTCTAACATTTCTTTAAATTGAGACCTGGATTCTGCGGTTTCAAGTTTTTCAACATTTTGATTTAACAAGAGCTTAATTTTTATTAAAAATGCATCTTTATTTCTACCCGAATAATTCTCCAGGGTTTGCATAACAACCTCATGTTTAAAAACCCTCAGAGCTTCACTTATTTTCACTTCAGCAGATAAGTCTGTTTTTGTGATAATAGAAATAATTGCATCTATAAAATAGAGGAAAAGCATTTTCACACATTCCTGATGAACATCATCGAATACATCATTTTTCTTAAAAAGGTCAATTAAAACTTCTCTGTAACCTAAAGCAGACGGAAAGCGTTCTTGGACGTATTCAAAAGTAGCACTGTTTTTTCTAATTCTGTAATTATATAGTTTATCGCTTCTAATGCCAATTTTATTGCATTTTTTTATATATTCTAACATGAAAACAGTATCAAGTGGCATAGATTTTATTTGGTCGAACCAATTATCAAAATCTACACCTTTATAAATATCCGTCTTCATTAGAGTTGCCCACAAAGCCGCAGGGAAGATTTGATACATCCCATAATTTTCAGCAAAATCTTTTTGCGTTAAAACCACATTTTTTTCTATAGTTGGTGAGTGTGATTTTCTCTCACCAGTTTCTTCAATATATTTAAGCGAACCTGTAACTGCTAAATCTAAATTATTATCTTCTATAAAAAAAACTAATTTTTCAAGATAATCTAATTCCCACCAGTCGTCAGAATCTATTACAGCAACGTAATCACCCGTTGCTTTTTCGCTTATTATTTTATACCAAAGGCCTCGCTGGTTTTTTTCGTACCTGATAACCTCAATAAAATCGTACTTTTCCGCATATTCTTTTATAATCTCGCTACTACTATCAGTACAAGCATTATCTACTAATATGTATTGATATATGGGGTAAGTTTGATTTACTACACTATCAAGACATTTTTTTAAATATTTTTCTGTATTATACACTTGGGTATAAACTGTTATTTTTTTATTATCCATTTATTACATTAATCCTTTTATAAACCATTTTTTTCTAACATTCGTCTTACTTCGCAATATTGATTTGCACCTAATTTAACACACTCTTTTTCTTCTTTGGTCAATTGCACACCCGGAACAAAGCGTTCTGAATAATCATTCAAACCATTACAAAAAGCGCAGGCACTCAAACTATCAAAATTATAAATTCTATTAATTTTTTCTCTCTGTTCTTCTATAGTAAGACTTTCATCTAATAAATCTATATATTCATCATAATTATCTTCTATTGAACCCAATTCTCTGCAACGCTTCGAAGGCGGGCACGGATTCATAATACCATCTACCGACATAACAAAGCAAAAATTAAGTTTTTGTGCATAGGCACACATATTGTAAACTTTTACTGCTTCTTCTTTAGTAACACATCTTTTTTCTGTTAAATCGCCCAAATCTATCCAACCACCGCAATGTGATTTTTCAGAATTATTTTCTCTTATAACATACCTTATATTTGTTTTACTTAAAGTTTCGTCTATATCTTTAATTGCAACCGATATACCAGCACCATAATTATCTATTAAAAAATTAGCTTTATCTTTAAACTGCGAAAATGAAGAAATAAGTTTTTCATTAGGTACTTTTGTACCATTAGAAATTATTTGCAAATCTCCTATTTGTGATTCATATTTTAGTAATACATCAACAATTTTTTCTATTTCTGGATGCAACAATGGCTCTCCACCAGTTATTATAAATTTTTTTACAAAGTCAACTATTGAAAAATACTTTTCAATATATTCGGTTAATTTTTCAACTGAAACAAAAACCGGTTTCTTATGATATGGTATATACGATGCACATCGAGCACAATCAAGATTACAAACATTTGTTACCGTTACTCCAGATCTTTCCATTACAAATTTATCCATTATTTATCACCTTTTTGTTTTAACAATTTAAAATCCCTTTTATTAATTTCAAAACTCTATTCATTTGTTGTTTTATACTCAAATGTGAGCATAGAGCTTTTGATATTTAAATTCAATTTTATAATTTGGATTCGCAGATAAAATAATATCCTTCAAAACCTCCGGATCATCTTTATAATGATATGTACAAACACTTAGTTTTGGTGCTTGCTCTTTAAGTGTGTTTTTTGCACCCTCTAACATTAATCTTTCAGCACCCTCAATATCAGCTTTTATAAAATCAACCTTTAAATTGTTTTCTTTTACAAACTCATCTATTGTAACAGTTTTAATTTTCAAGGTATCTGTGAAACCGTTTTCCATTACTAGTGAATTACCACCGACAGTATAGTCGCAAATTCTTAAATCGCACTCACCTGTAACATTTGAAACTGCAAAAGGAACTATATTTATTTTATTTTTGTTAAGCTCAGAATGCTTAGTTAAAATAGGATGTAACTCCGGTGTTGGTTCAAAAGCATAAACAATACAGTTTTTAGATGCTGCATATGCAGAAAAAGCACCCATATTTGCACCACAGTCAAAAACCGTTTCACCTGCATTCACTTTTACATTTTTATATTCATAAGGACCTTCGGTAATCATTGAGAAGTCATTATATAATGATGGGAAAATAAAATCTGCAATTTGTATAAATAAATTCCTTGCAAATTTATAATCGTATTTCAATGGATTTACAACATTCATATTTTCGAGTGTCATAATTTCACCATCTAATTTCACACCATGACTTTCAAAAACCTGAATACTATAAATTTCAACTAATCTGTCGCGAAGCTCTTTAGTTAAAGGAATAATGTTTTCAACACCTAAAGCTGTTAAAACATCTATTATTTCTTTATGGTGATGTTCGGAAATAGTAATTAACACAGTTACATTTTCCACACCTAATTTTTGAACCCAATTTTTTATAGAATCAACGGTAAATCCTAGTATTTCTTTTTCAGTTATATTCTTTTCATTGGTAACTGCAAAGCCAGAAATATTAAACTGCTCCTTAACATAAGGCAACATTATTTTGCCTAAACTTCCTGCGCCGTATAATAATATATTTTTGCTTTCGGTTAGTAACCTTAAATACTTTTCAGTCATAAAAACACCCTTATATTTATTTTATTTGCTCTGCAGGTTCAAATCTTTCTGAATCTTCTGAATAACCATTACAATAAGCACACGCAGAAAGATGACTTACTTTTGACAAATTTAAAAACTGTCTTCTTTTTTCTTCTACAGAAATACTATCATCTAACAAATCAACATATTCACCCGGTATTTTATCTACAACACCACAAAGAACAGTTCGTGTGTATCTTCCGCAAAAGCTAAAAATACCTGCGACAATAGCATAACCTATGCGTTTACCGTAAGCGCATTTTTTGAATTGCTCTATAGTTTCTTCTTCGGTAAAATGCTTCTGAGATAAATCACCTAAATCTACCCAGCCACCGCAGTGAGAATCCTCACCGTAATATTTTCGCAACTCACAGGTTATCCCTTTTGACTTCAAAATATCATATAACTCTTTTGCTTTTAATGATAAGTCTTCACCGTAATTATCCACCATTACGAACATCTTGTCTTTATACTTTTCAAGCACTTCCAATAATCTATCACTAAAAATGATTCTTCCGTTAGTTAATACCTCGAGCATATCAAATTTATCTTTATATTGCATAGTATATTCAATTATCTCAGGTAAATCGTTTCTCAACTGTGGTTCACCACCGCCAAATGAAAATTTACCTACATGATGAAACATCTTAAAATATTCATCAATTGATTTTATAATAACATCGTAACTAAATTCTTTATTGTATTCTTGCATATAAGGTGAACCTGTACAGCACAACTTACATCTCAAATTACAAGCATAGGTTAAACATACGCCGGTATGAGGAATAATAAGACCGTCTTTACATTCTTTTATTTCTATTCTTTCCATAATAAAAACCTCTCTTTATTTAAATATTGCAAGTACTTTTTCACTTACAGTCATTTTTTTACAAACAACTGATTTTTCCAAAAGTTCTTTTTTTATGTTTTCTTTATTTTGTTCTATTTCTTTAAATACTTCGCAAAGTTTTTGACCTGTTAAAGTATTTATATCGAGTAAATATTTTTCCTGACCCAAGTCAGAAGAAATACCTACCGCTTTATTACTGTAACCGACTGCTATTGTCGGTACTCCTGTTGACCACGCACCAATTGTCGCGTGAGTTCTTGACGCTATAAGAATTTCTGCTTTTGAAATTATGTATTTATATTCCCGAGCATTTAATTTTTCACTTGCCCTGAAAATTCTTTTTTCATCACCTTTTAACATAGACAGTGCTTCTATGTCATTATCCATTGGCATTACAACGTGAGGAACCAAAGCAATATTATAGCATGTTTCATTTAATATGTAATCTACCAAATCCTGATAAGCAATTAAAGCATCAGGATTTTTTCTTAATACTAAAGGACTTAAATTTATAGCAATATATTTTCCTTTTGGTATTAGGGTTTCTTTTGGTTCTAATAAAAATGCAATATCTGCTACTCTTACGACATTTTTTAAACCCTTTTCTAAAAGTGCATTTTCTGTAAAACTTTCACGAGCGGTAATTAAATGGTGTGTTTTTAAAACTTCGAGCATTTTTTCATCTATCATAGATGGTTCTAACGAACAACTCCACAAAATGCTTTTTGCACCTTTTTCTATTGCTTTTTTGTGAATTAAAGCATAGCGCTCCCAATTGTTATAACAGTAGTTGTCACCACCTGCACTAATGCACACGGTTTCTGGTGTTATTTTATCAATTGTCGGTTTATAAATTTCTTCATTTGTTGTGCCGTTTAAATCTCTGCCGACTATTTCATCAGCGGGTAAATTAAACTCAACATCTTGCTCGGGAAAATGTGAAGAAACTGTAATTTTGCAATTTGGCTCTAATTCTCTTAAAAGTTTAATTCCACAAATTAAAGATGCTTCAGACCCGTGATTATAAGCACCACCGTGACCATAAAAAAGATAATGTTTCATATTAAAAAACTCACTTTATAAAATCTATTTTCTAACATATTCTTTATTTTATATTGCAAAATTAAAATAATAACACATTTTAATTAGATGAACCATTAATTCCTTTTGCTATTATTTTGGCGGTTTCTAATATCATAAATTGTTCTTCTTTAGAAAAAGTATTGTATAGAATAGGGTTAATTTTATTTAACTTACATAAGATATATAAAATAGCAACTGAATAAATCAATTTTGTTTTATCGTAGGACTTATCATACTTGTAATTTGTATCACGTGATACATCTAATTTTGCAATTTTCAAACGTTTAAGAATATTTATAAGATTTTTAAAATCTTCTTCACTATCATTTATTCCCGGAAGTACTATGTATTTTATTGCAATTTGATTATGAGAATTTGAGGCCTTATAATACTTATACAAATTATCTAAAACCTTTTCGAAATTATTAAATCCCTTAACTTTTTCCCAAGTGTCAGAAAGACCTGCATCAATTGAAAGATTTATAGTATTTAAAGGCGATTTGCTAAGAAACTCGGCTATTTTTTCATCAAATTTAAATGCATTAGTATAAAATGTAGCGCATCTATTTTCAACGTACTTATAAATTTTTTCTTTATAAGGATGAATAGTAATTTCTCCGCAAGCAACCTGAAATCTGGTGTTAGGAGCAAGTAAATCACGATTTATTGCTTCATCCACCACAGAAAAAACTTTTTCATATTTTTGTTTTAATTCTTCTGTAAACTCCACTTTTGGTGTACACACATTACAATAAATACACTTACATTGACAAGGTGACGGATACATTGAAAAATTTATATACGGAGTTTTTTCTTTAGGGCTCCATGCACCTTTTCTAAATTGTGAACAATCTTTACATCCGTCTATTGGTGGTTTTTCACCGGGGTGAAGCTCCTCATATTCTTTAGCATACTCAATAAGATTATTTCTCATTTCTAAAAAAGCATCTAAAATTTCTGATGGTTCTTTATCTTTAATTGAAACACTCGGAATAATCGGCAAAGGTTCACAACATAACGCCATAAATTTTTCTCTATCCAAATCTCCATTGAACATAAGATAAAAATTTTGTATGTAGTCACAACTATAATATTCCATTACAAATTAACCTACCTATATATATTTTCCTAACCATTCTTTTTCAAAATCCAACAAATTTTCATTTTGTAAAAATTCGTTTTTATGTTCTTTTAAAACTGCTTTCATAAATTCAAGTGGGTTTTCGCAATTTGGTAATTCAAGCCGAATAACTTTTTCTACCATAGAAATCATAAAAGACCAATTGAAATATTCCCATGTTGATTTTTTATTAGGGAATTTTTCTATTAACCATTTTGTACGATTTTCATACACTTCAAGATATTCTTCTAAAGTTGCTTTATCTAAAAGTTTGTGGTTTTGAGTCCACGCAGAGTTATTATTAGCGTGACGATAAAAATTGTACTTTGAGTTACCATGATATGCTACTCTTTTTGCATCACCTAAAATTTTAGGCATCAAGTAAATATCATCATATTTTGTAGTTTCTAAAAATCTATTTTCATTAAAAAGTTCTGCTTTTATAAGTTTAGTCGGGAAAGCAACATTGTAATATTTACGCCAAAGAAGTGTTTCTATTGCTTCTTCGTTATTCATTATTTTCTTTTCATCAAAATCTTTTGTAGTAGAACCGCAAATTGCAACATCTGCATCATTTTCTTCTATGAGATTATAAAGAAACTCTAAAAAATCTTCGGTACATTCATCATCATCATCAACAAATGCAATGTATTTGCCTTTTGCTTCCTCAAGACCTTTATTTCGACCGCGACTTATGGTGCTTTTTTCTAAATGAAACACTTTTATTCTTTTGTCTTTTTCAGCATAACTTTCTGCTATTTCACCACTTTTATCACTTGAACCGTTATCTACTATAATAAACTCAAAATCTTTAAATGTCTGGTTTAAAATACATTCAATCATATGAGAAACCATAGTTTCACGGTTATATGTAAGCATTATTACGCTGATTTCGGGAATGTTCATTTTTTCAACTCCTTTTTCAATCTCGTTTGTGCAAGCAAACATATCGCACTAAGTATATCGCATCAAAAACATATCGCAAATCCTTTAGGATTTATATCGCGGTGATGCTTCGCATTTTTAAATTAAATCAAACTACTTATTTCTTTTTGCTGTAGTTATAGATGCTATAAGTTTCCGACGTATTCTACCACATTTTTCAATTAAATCTATATATTGTTCCTCACTGACAGAACCTGTTTTAAAAATAATTTCAAGCCAATACTCTGTTTCATAACATTCCTTAAGAGCGATTTCTAACTTATTAATAAAATCTGCTCTGCTTTGTGCATATTTTGCTTCAAATGAGTTTGCCCCTATTGAAGAGCATGAACGTAAAACCTGGTTAGTAAACACAGCGCGCCCTTTTATAGTATCACAAATACCAGTAAGTTCAACAGTAAGTTCGACTGCCAATTCCTTTATTGTTTTATCCATACTTTTTTCCTTTTGCGATATGCTCGTTTCTCTCGCGCGATATAACTGCATAAATGCAGTTGCGATATATACTGCACTTCATTTGTATGCGATATGATATAAATCCTGTATTCTCGTTTGCGTAAGCAAACATATCGCACGAAGTATATCGCGTCAAAAACATATCGCAAATCCTTTAGGATTTATATCGCGGTGATGCTTCGCATCACCACACCACCCACGGTGCTTCTCCGTTTGCAACCAATCTTTCAAGGTACATTTTATCTCTTAAAGTATCCATACACTGCCAGAAACCGTCGTGCTTGAAAGCACCAAGTTTCCCTTCTTTTGCAAGTGTTTCAAGTGGTTTTCTCTCAAACACCAGATTTTCTTCATCAGTAAGATAATTGAAAATTTCAGGTTCAACAACCATAAAACCACCATTTATCCAACCGCCATCTTCTTTACCTTTTTCGGTAAATTGTTTAATTGTATCTGTATCGTCAATATCAAGCACACCAAATTTACCGCCTGGTTGAATCGCTGTAAGTGTAACAGTTTTTCCAATTTTCTTATGGAAATCAATAAGTTTATTAATATCTACATCTGAAACGCCATCACCATAAGTGAGCATAAACGGTTCATCACCTATGTACTTATGAACGCGTTTGATTCTCGCCCCTGTCTGTGCATTAAGACCTGTATCCACAACAGTAACTTTCCAGGGTTCTGCTATATTGTTGTGAATTATCATTTTGTTTTCTTCTGTAAAATCAAAAGTGATATCTGAGCGGTGTAAATAGTAATCGGCAAAATATTCTTTTATTACATAACCTTTATAACCACAGCAAATTATAAAATCATTAAAACCAAATGATGAATAATATTTCATAATATGCCATAAAATCGGGTTATCACCAATACCAATCATCGGCTTTGGTTTCAAGTGACTTTCTTCACTTATTCTTGTACCAAAACCACCCGCTAAAATTACAACTTTCATAATATCACCCCTGATTTAGTTACAATTATAGTCTATAATAATATTATTCTACGAAAACAAAAAAACTAAAGTAAAAACAGATGTAAAAATGCGTGTAAAATCCATTGATTCACACGCATTTTAATTATTTTGCAAATTCTTTTTTATCTTCAATATCTAAAATAGTAACTTTTGCATCTTTTATGCAAGAAAGATCGTTACTGTTTGAAGACACTATTCCGACAACATCTACCCAGTCGCCATTTTTTGGCAGTTTATTTTTCTCAGGTTTTCCGCCTTCAAAAATAATTTCGGTAGGAACCTTATTTTCTTTACCGTCAACATCAATATATTTTCTGTATATCTGATATTGCTCGACACCGCCATAGTCTACAGTTTCAAAAACACCCTGAATGTGAATTGTGCAACCTTCAAAACAACCGTGTTCAATGTGGGCACTTTCTTCATTTTCATGAGTGTGTTCCTGATATGAATGGAAGATTGTTTCTGACCAATCTATAAACATTTCATCAGAAACTTCTATAGTTACAATGCTTTTGTCGTCACCCGCTTCAGAAACAGCTTGTTTTACCGCTTCAACCTCTGCATTAAAACGCTCATCAAGACTTTCGGTTTTAGCCGCACTATATATAAGGAATGACACAAGTGCAATTATAAATACAAGCAGAAGACAACCGTTAAATATAGTTACTTTCTTTTTAAATTCTGCATCCGCCACATTTGATTTTGGTGGTTTTTGCTGTGCCTGTGGCTTTTTCTTTTTATTCTTTGCCATAATTATTATCAATTAAACGGTAACCCGTTAACTCCTTTAATCAATCTTTAAAGAATTGTGGAAGATATGCTTTGTGTGCCGCTTTCATTTCTTCATAGCAAGATTTTGCCTGAGCAAAGTCGCCGCAAAGCGGGTGAAGCATAAGTGCATTAAGAGCATCTTCGTCAGAGCCTTTCATTGCTGCATCAACAGTATATTTCTCGTAAGATTTAACTGTTCTCATAAGACTTATAATATGACGGTTGTTGAATTCTTCAATTTCTACAGGCTTTGCACCATCTGCACCGATAACTGCTGCAATTTCAACAATATCGTCATCATCCATAAATTTGAGAGTACCGTTGTTTTTAATGTTTACAACGTGAACTTCTTGTTTATCATTTGCAATAGCATCAATAAGAGAAACTGCTGCAAGTGAATATTTATAACCACCGCGTTCTTCAAGAAGTGCAGGTTTAATAACAAGGTCATTATCGCTATACAATTTAAGAAGTTCTTCTTCAATTTCCATACAAACTTGTGCTCTGCTCTTTGAACCTGCTTTTAAGTGTTGTAATTTTGCCTGACGGCTGTAGTAATATTGAAGATATGATGACGGGAAGCCTTTACAAGCGTTAAGGCACTCCATATCGAAACCATCATCGTGAATATTTTTCATAACTGTTGGTGCAAAATCATCGTCAAAGATTTTGTCGATATTTTCAACACCATTTACTTTAACTGAAGTAATCCAGCTCAAGTGGTTAAGACCTAAATATGTAATTTTTGCATCTTCACCAACTGCCGCTTTAACATCATCAATCATAGCAATAGGAACATTGCAAAGACCCATTGTCTTAACATTTGTGTGGTTAATAAGGAATTCAGAAATAATACCTGATGGGTTTGTGAAGTTAATAAGCCATGCATTCGGGCAAATTGCTTCAATTCTTTCTGCAATATGAGCCATAACAGGAATAGTTCTTAATGCTTTGAAGAAACCGCCGATACCAGTAGTTTCCTGACCGATAAGGTCGTGTTTTAACGGAATTGATTCGTCAATGTGACGGCAAGGAAGTTTACCTACACGAATTTGTGTAACAACGAAATCTGCACCCTGTAATGCTAAATCAAGGTCATCTGTCATTACAACTTCGCAGTCAATTCCTGCACTCTTTAACATACGAACGCAAAGAGAACCAACAATTTCGCGTTTTCTTTCATCAATATCCATAAAAGCAACTCTTTTAAGTTTTAAAGAATCTTTTGCTTCTATAAATCCGTAAATGAGTTCAGGGCAATATGTACTACCTGAACCGATAACTGTAACATTAATTTCTTTCATTTATATCAGTCCTTTAAAATAATTATCAAAATATAAATAACAAATTAGTCTTCCAATAACCAGTTAATGCAACCTGTTACAGGTGCCGCTGTAAGTTTAATGAAGTTGAATTTTTTGTTTGTTCTTTCGTGTAAAAGTTCGCTCATTCTGTTTATGTAAATATCAGAAGGGAGTTTTGTGTGCATTGAACCTGAAAGAACAACATTTACTGTTTCTTCATCGAACTGCATTTTCTTTATATGACCACCAATGAAATCTGCACCACGCTGTGCCATTTCTTCAATAACTTCCAAAGCCGCTTCATCACCCTCATTTGCCGCTTCAAAGAAACTGCCAATAAGAACGCGGATAAATGCTTCGCTCTTCTCTTCATCTTCAATAATCTGAATAGAATCAAGTAAAGTTTCTCTGTCTTTAATACCTAATTTTTCAGTAAGTAAAGCAGTTATTTTACTTTCTCTTTTGCCTAAGCAAACATCATCATAAACAATTCTGAAAGTTTCATTTGCAACCCAGTGACCATTACCCTTGTCGCCTGAAAGACGGTCAAAACCGCCAATCTGAAGCATTTCGCCACGACTGTCAATTGAGTTACAGCAAGTACCTGTACCGCAGTTGTAGCCAATACCAGCACCCGCTTTGCCACCTGCTTTGATAACAATGAAACCATCGTTATAAATTCTGAAATTTTTAAGACCGCGTTTAGTTAATTCTTCGCACATAGCGTCATGCTGATATGGGTGGTCAATACCTGCAAGACCCATAAGCATACCAGTAATATCATTACGGGTTTTACCTGTCTTTTTAAGAAGTTCATCAACACCAGCGGTAATAATATCTGCCGCCTGAGGGAAACTTCCTTCCATATTTTCGTGGTTAGAAGCAGGACCTTCGTGAAGTTCTAACATATTTTTATTTTCATCAAAAAGTGCAAATGCGGTTTTTGTTCCGCCACCATCAACACCAATATAAAATTTCATAATTATTTACTCCGATTATTTATTTTCTTTATGTTCTTCGCTTACTTCGCAAACTTCGTTAAGGCAATATGTGCCTTTTCTGTATGGTTCTCTGTCAATCCATTTACCATTTGTAAAGTCAGGGAATGCAACAGGTGCACCACCTAAAGCAACTGATTGTTCTGAAAGGCAAGTAACTGCCATCCACGCTGCAGTATCATAAACATCAATTGGTGAACTACCGTGATTTAAACTATCAACATAAGCAGAAAGAACTAAGAAGTCCATACCGCCGTGACCTGCTTTGATACCATCGTTTTCATAAGCCTGCCATAATGGATGTTCATACTTTTCTCTCCAGGTTTTGAAGCTATCCCACTCGTGTTGTTTTTCTGACTGGCCTTCTATGTAAATTCTGCCGTATCCGTCAGGTGCTTCTTCGTAAATACCTTTTGTGCCTTGCACCATATAATCTCTTGAATATGGTCTTGGTAAGCAACAGTCGTGATTTAATGTGATTGTTTCACCATTTGCACATTTGATAATTGTAGTAGTAACATCACCGCAATTAAAGTCTGTGCCATAAAGGTCATAGTCTTCACCTTTATTTTCTTTAATCCATACATTAAGTCCCTTTGATTTGCTTGAAACAGAAGAAAGAGAAACAAAACGGTTACCACGGTTAATACCGATAAGTTTAGCAATAGGGCCTAACTGATGTGTTGGGTAAAGTTCACCGTTACGCATCATAAAGTTAAAGAGTCTGCCATGAATATTTTCTCTACCTAAAACGATTTCATCTCTTAAATCGTGACGGTAACCACCCTCAAGGTGAATAATTTCGCCTAAAAGACCTTTTCTTACCATATTGAAAACAGCCATTTCGTTTCTGTCATAACAGCAGTTTTCAAGGAGCATACAAATTTTGCCTGTTTCTTCACTTGTTCTGACTAACTGCCAGCACTCTTCAATTGACGCCGCACCGCCTACTTCCATGGCAACATGAAGACCAGCTTTCATTGCATCTACAGCAATTCTTGAGTGTGTAATCCATGTTGTTGCAATTAAAACCGCATCGAGTTCTTCTTTCTGGAACATTTCTTTATAATCAAGGTAAGCAGTTACAGGGTATTCTTTGTTGTTTCTTTCCTCAACAATTTCAATACCTTTTTCTGCTCTTTCTACAATAAGGTCACAAACTGCAGGAACTTTTACACCCTCAACCTGAAGGAGTAAATCGAGCATACTTGAACCTCTGCCGCTTATACCGATAAAACCAATTTTTTGTACTTTGTTTGCCATAAAAATCACCTTTTAAAATAATTTAAACATACAGGTTCATTGTAGCATAGATTGTTTTATTTTTCAATGATATTTGTAAAATTATTTCAGGAATTAGGAATTAGGAAGATTTAAAAAAACTACACTCCATCATAAATCACAAATGATAGAATGTAGTTGTTTTTATCTATTTCCTATTTCCTATTTCCTATTTCCTATTTCCTGTTTCCTAATTCCTAATTCCTAGTTCCTGAACCCTCTTCCTCTTTAAGAAGTTTATCTTCTTTCGCTCTTTTAACTGTAACAATAAGAATTATAATTGAAATTACGAGGAGAACTGAAAGCACTGCAATATAAACTGTCCTCTTAGTTTCTAACTCTTGTTGCTCTTCTTCTGTAACAACTTCACCGTAGACATTTGTTTCATCAACATAACTTATGTCGGTATATCTTTCGTTTACATCTATTGGTAACTCAACAGAACCACTTGCACTTACCGGTACTATAAAAAGTGAAACGCAGGATATAACCGCAAAAAGTATTGATAATATTTTTAATTTCATAATATATCACCTAATTCAGAAAACCATCTCAAATGAGATGGTTTTCATTTTTCTTAGTATTGGAATTCTGAATATTTACAGTTATTATAAAGAGTACCACCGATATCAATATTGAAACCGATTTTTGCATTTGCAGCAATCTCTACCGTTGCGTAGTGACCAAGTGAAACAAATTTACCGTCTTTTGTCATTTCAGCAACAATTTTATAACCTTTATAGTTTACTGAACGGCTGTTAACCGCACTAACTACTGGAACATCTTCATCGATTGTTCTTTGAATATCTTCCCAGAAAAGAACAGAAGTTGTAACTTTTGCAAGGAAACTTGATTCTTCGTTCATTGGAGTATCTTCATCCATCATAATAATTGTGATTTCATAGTTACCATTTGGAAGGTCTTTCTTTGTAGCACTTGCTACTTTAGACATATCTGTAAGAGTACAGTCAGGAAAACGATTTTTTGCATCATCAGAACCTTTAGCCTGAACTTGTACTTCTGCCTCTTCTTCTGTTGTCATAAAACTATCAATAACCGGTTGAAGAATCCCACCAACTGAACCAACTTTAAGATTCTCAAGAACTTGCCATTCAATTTTATTGTAAGCCGCTTTACCTGTTGTTGCCATTTCATGCGCAGACTTTTTGTAAAATTCAAAAGTTTGTTCTTTACTCCACTGATTTGAATTGTTATTTGCACTTGCATTGTTGTTTGTATTAGTGTTAGTATTTGTGTTTGTGTTTGTGTTGGTGTTGGTGTTTGTATTTGTATTTGTATTTGTATTTGTATTAGTACTTGTGTTTGTATTTGTGTCAGTACTTGTATTAGTGTTTGTGTTGGCATCACCACTTGGTGTTACTGTTCCTGGTGTTGATGTATTTCCATCTGGTGTTGTCTGTGTGCTCTGCTGTTGCTGAGCGTCTGTTCCAGGAGCAACTGTCTGAGTTTGTGCACCTGTGCCACCTTTTGCAAGAATAACAACTGAAGCTATTGAAACAGCATTACTTGTAATAATTGTGAAGAATAAAGCAATACTGAGAATAATAGCAACAACTTTTAAGTCTGAACTTTTCATTGGTATTATACCCCTTTCAATTTCTGCCCACAATAATAGGCATATTTCTCAATAGTAATAGATTACCTTAAATTTCAAAAAATGTCAATACTATATTTAACATATTGTCAGATATAACAAAAAAGACCAACTCGTTTGCACGAATTGGTCTTTATGTAATTTATTTCTCAAATTAATATTGGAAATCAGTGTATTTTGCATTGAATTCAAGTTCACCCGTAGCATTGATTGAACCGTTAAGATTTGCTTTAATATAACCAATACCCTGGTGAGTAATGCTTACAAATTTACCATCTTTTGTCATTTCAGCTGTAATTGTGTAATCAACATATTTGATTTCACCCTCAAGACTCTTAACTATAGGAATATTCTTAGCTTCCTTCTGAACATCCGCATAGTCAAGGAATTCTTTTGACATTTTTACAAGACCATCTGTATCCTGATATGATGGGTTACTAACTTCCTTCATAACAATAACAACTTTGTAGTTACCATTACTTAATTTTTCTGCTGTTGCACTCTTAACATGACTTGCTGAGCAATCGCTTGGAGGCATACGGTTTTTAGCATCGTCTGAACCTTTTGCGTTAACTTTTACTTCAGCTTCATCTTCTGTTGTCATAAAGCCCTCTAAAATAGGCATAATCACACTGTCGAGGAAACCAAGACCCTCAATTTTCAAAGGTACCTGCCAACCGATTTTGTTATAACCTGCAATACCATTCTGGTTAATTGCTTTTGCAGCCTTCTGGTAAGTACCGAGTGGGTCTTTTATAATTGGGTCGTTTGCATCAGCAGCGTTACCACCTTGTTGAGTTGTACCGCCTTGTTGAGTTGATGTACTACCACCTGGTGTTGTCTGAGTTGTGCCACCTGGTGTTGTTGAAGTACTACCACCTGGTGTTGTTGAAGTTGTACCGCCTGGTGTTGTTGAAGTTGTACCGCCTGGTGTTGTTGATGATGTGTCACCTGGTGTTGTTGAAGTTGTGCCACCTGGTGTTGTTGAAGTTGTGCCACCGCCATTGTTTGTTGCACCTTGTTGGTCACCTGTGCCAGGAGCAACTGTCTGTGTAGCAGCACCTGTACCTGAGCCACCTTTTGCAAGGATAACAACTGAAGCTATTGAAACAGCATTACTTGTAATGATTGTGAAGAACAATGCAATACTGAGTATAATAGCAACTACTTTTAAATCTGAACTTTTCATTGGTAAAAATACCCCTTTCGAAAATTCTGGAAAATTTCCAATAATTTTTTATATTACAGAATAAAGATACATTAATTTCCCGAAAAAGTCAATATTTTTTCGACAATTCATTGCTGATTTGTTAAGTTTTTGTAAAAATCGGCAAAAAGACTAATATAGATTAGATTTTTTGTGCATTCCATATATCTTTTGCATACTCATTTATAGCTCTGTCAGCAGCAAATCTGCCTGAATTTGCAATATTAGAAAGCATCATCTGGTTCCATTTTTTCTTATCATTAAATGTTTCAACCATTTTAAGTTGTGCGCGTCTGTAATCTGCAAAATCCGCAAGAACCATATATGGGTCGTGGTGCATAATAGTACCGCTGATATCTGAGAAATTCTGACCATTAATTCCGTGAGAAATAAAGTCGAGAACTTTTCTTATATCTTCGTTATTGTTGTAATAATTCATCGGGTCATAGCCACGACTTCTCAAAGAATTCACTTCTTCAGTTTTCATACCAAAGAGGAACATATTATCATCGCCGACCGCTTCGTGAATTTCAACATTAGCACCGTCAAGTGTACCAATAGTAATAGCACCGTTCATCATAAGTTTCATATTACCGGTACCACTTGCTTCTTTACCCGCTAAAGAAATCTGCTCTGAAACATCTGCTGCAGGCATAAGTTTTTCTGCATTACTTACATTGTAATCTTCTACATAGAAAACTTTAAGTCTGCCTTTTACATCAGGGTCATTATTTATTAAATCAGCGAGTGCTAAAATAAATGAAATAATTCTTTGTGCTACATGGTAACCAGGAGCTGCTTTCGCACCAAAAATATAAGTGTGCGGTGTGAATTCTTTCTCCGGATTTTCTTTGATTGTAAGGTAGTCAAGCACAATGTTAAATGCGTTAAGATGTTGGCGTTTGTACTCGTGAAGTCGTTTAACCTGAACATCGAAAATTGAATTAACATCAAGTTCCTGACCAGTAGTTTTCTTAATAAAGTCAGCAAAATCTTTTTTGTTTTCCATTTTAATCTCAGCTAATTTATTAAGAACATCTTTGTCATTTTTATAATCGTTAAGTTTTGAAAGATTATCTGCATCGTAAACAAATTTATCGTTACCAAGAAGTTCTTTTAAATATTTGGAAAGTCTTGGGTTTGCCTGACAGAGCCAGCGTCTGTGAGCAATACCATTTGTTACATTTGTGAACTTATCAGGCATTAAACGATAGTAATCGTTAAAGAGTGTGTCTTTTAAAATCTGACTGTGAAGTGCAGAAACACCATTAACACTGTGACAAGTCGCAACACAGAGGTTTGCCATACGAACAACGCCACCAGAAATAATTGCAGTTCTTTCTACATAGTCTGCGTCGTGAGTTGTTTCCCATATATAACTTCTGAAACGGTTATCAATTTCTTTAATAATTTCATAAACGCGTGGAATAAGTCTTTTAACAAGTTCTTCACTCCAGCATTCAAGTGCTTCGCTCATAACAGTATGGTTTGTGTAAGCCATTGTTTTTGTAACAATGTTCCATGCTTCATCCCAACCGTAACCACATTCGTCAAGAAGAATTCTCATAAGTTCAGGAATTGCCATCGTCGGATGTGTATCGTTAATATGAATTGCAACTCTGTCAGAGAAATTATTGAGTGTGCCATTTACTCTTAAATGGTGACGGACAATATCCTGAACAGAAGCAGACACAAGGAAATATTGCTGACGAAGTCTTAAAGCCTTGCCTTCAGGGTGATTGTCTGACGGATAAAGTACTTTACTTATAACTTCTGCCATAGCCTGTCGTTCCATTGAACGAATGTAGTCGCCCTCGTTAAAGAGTTTCATATCAAACTCAGGGGCACGTGCCGTCCAGAGACGGAGAATGCTGACACATTTACCATCTTTACCGGGAACGAACATATCGTAAGGAACAGCTTTTATAACTGTACCATTTTCAATTTCAACATGGTGGTACTGATTTTCCCAGGTATCTTTTACATTACCTTCAAATGTAATATCTACAGAACTGCTTTCTCTTGGTACAAGCCATACATCTCCACCCGGGAGCCAGTTGTCAGGGAGTTCTGTTTGTTTACCGTCAATGAGTTTCTGACGGAAAATACCATATTCATAAAGAATAGAGTAACCGCGTGCAGAATAGCCTTGCGTTGCAAGACCATCAAGGTAGCAGGCAGCAAGTCTGCCAAGACCACCGTTACCGAGACCAGCGTCTGGTTCACATTCATAAAGGTCATCTAATTTAATTCCTAAATCTTTAAGAACGCTTTTGAAAGTATCTGTAAGATTAAGGTTATAAAGGTTATTTTTAAGGGAACGACCCATAAGGAATTCCATTGAAAGATAATAAACATTCTTTTTGCCGGTTTCGTCAGATTTTTTGACAGTTTCGCCTCTGCCCATTGTCATCATATCTCTGAGAATCATAGCAATTGCCCTGTAATACTGCTCGTTTGTAGCATTATCTGTAGAAACACCAAAGAAATGGAGAAGCCTGTTCTCAAGCATCTCTTTTGCCTGTTTCTTTGTAAGTTTATAATTCATAGTATCACTCCAAAAAATAGATAGCTTTATTTTACACTATTTTATGCTGAAATGCAAGAATTAATTTAGGGATCAGGAAATAGGAATTAGGAACTAGGAACTAGATAAAAAGTACATCCTATCATTTTTGGTTTACGAAAAAACTTTAAATGATAGGATGAGTTGTATTTAAGATACTTGCAACTTGCATACTTGCACACTTGTAACTTGTATAAATGATAGGATGCACTTTCTTTATTTCTGATTTCTGATTTCTGATTCCTGATTCCTAATTCCTAATTCCTAGTTCCTAATTCCTAGTTCCTAATTCCTAGTTCCTAATTCCTAGTTCCTAATTCCTAGTTCCTAATTCCTAGTTCCTAATTCCTAGTTCCTGAACCTCAATTGAATTGAAAGTTCCACTCTGGTTCGCCGTCTTTTTTCATTTCTTCATTCCAGTTGCAAAATATTTCAAAATGTTCGTCGCTTAAAAACATTGTGAGATATTTACTAAAATTGGGTGAGAGTTCCATTTTCTTTAAATCTTCAATACTTGCGAAAAACACTTCACCCTCATCAGTTTTGTCTATCAATTCACCTGTGTAATCAGTCGTTTTATAAAAATGAACAAAATATTTGTCATTAGTGTCTGTGTTGTGCCAGTGCATCATACCGCAATATTTTAAATTGCGTACAATAAGACCTGTTTCTTCTTTTGCTTCTCTTACTGCACTGTCATAAATACTCTCACCATTTTCAACATGACCACCCGGGAAAGTACAACCACACCAGTATTTTACTCTTTTCTGCACAACAACCTCCTGAGTTTGAGGATTTTGTATCATAATCATATTTGTTAATTCAAATTTTGCCATAATATACTCCTAACACTTGCAACTTGCACACTTGCATACTTGCAACTATTCACCATGAAATGTCTTATAAATTTCATCTGCATCCGCTTTTGAAATTCCCTGCACACTTTCTAATTCTTCTACACTTGCATTTCTTATATTATCAATCGTTCTGAATTTCACTATAAGTGTTTTTGCCTTTTTCTCGCCAATGCCCTTAATCTGTGTGAGAGAATTTTCTAAAGCAGATTTTGTGTGCTTCTTTCTGTGATATTCAACCGAAAATCTGTGAACTTCGTCCTGAATTTGTGTAACGAGTGAAAATGCTTTTCGCTTTGAGTTAAACTCTATTCTGCCACCGCTTGTAGAAATTGCAGAAGTGCGGTGTTTGTTATCTTTAACCATACCAAAAATTGGTATATCTAAATTAAACTCCTGTAAAAGTGGCAAAACTGCATTAACCTGACCTTTTCCACCATCAAGCAAAATTAAGTCAGGCAACTTACCAAAACCATATTCTTCATTACTATCTTTGTTATTGAAATATTCGGTGAATCTGCGTCTTAATACTTCTTCCATAGACGCGTAGTCATCCTGACCAGAAAAACCTTTAATAGCAAAACGCCTGTATGCTTTTTTGTATGGTCTGCCATCTTTAAATACAACCATACCCGCAACATTGTCGCTACCGCCTGTGTGAGAAATATCATAAGATTCAATATACTGTGGAATACTTTTCATTCCCAACATAAGTGCCAGTTCTTCAAGTGCATTTTTAGTTTTTTCGCTACTTGAAAGTTTTTCTAAAAGTTTTTGGGTAGCGTTATTTTTGCACATTGTAATAAGTTTTAACTGGTCACCTTTTTGTGGAATTACAATCTGCACATTGGTATTTCTTTTTTCAGAGAGCCATTTTTCCAACACTTCTCTGTCTTCAATTTCGCCATCAATTTCAATTCTTGGTGGAATTGTTCTGTTTAAAGAGTAATAAGAAGTTAAAAACTCTGCTCTCATATTTTCGGGTGTACCATTTTCTTCAAATATAAAATGCTCTGTATCACAAAGTTGATTGTCTGAAAAACGAAGAACTGCAATACACACTTTATTTTCAACTACGCTTAAAGCAAAAACATCCTGCTCTTTATAAGTTGAAGAAACAACCTTTTGCTTTGATTTAACTTTCTCAATACCCCTTATAGTATCACGGAGTTTTGCCGCTTTTTCAAAGTTTAATTCTTCCGCCGCTTTTTCCATTTCTTGTTTTAATTTGCGAACAGTATCCTGTGTGCCAAGTTTTAAAAATTCAATTGCTTCTTCTACTCTCTCGTCATATTCACTTTCAGTTATTTTACCGGCACACACCGCACAGCACAAATCAAGATGTGAATTAAGACAAGGGCGTTCTTTTTTTATATCCCTTGGAAAAACTTTGTTGCAAGTAGGAAGTTTATAAATTTTCTTTGCTTCATCTACTGCATTTTTTACAGAATACCCAGCGGTATATGGTCCCAAATACTCAGAGCCATCGTCTGTTTTCTGAAATACCGCCTTTATATTACGCCAAGGTCTTTTGGTGATTTTTATATAACTATAACCTTTATCATCCTTTAAAAGAATGTTGTACTTCGGCATATTTTGCTTTATTAAGCTACACTCTAACACAAGTGCTTCAAATTCGCTGTCTGTTAAGATGTAATCAAAATCCTGAACATTCTCGACCATCTTGCGAACCTTTGGCAAATGCTTTTCCTGAGAGCCAAAATATTGCGTAACACGATTTTTCAAAGCCTTTGCCTTGCCGATATAAATAATCTCATTGTGAGAATCACGCATTATATATACACCCGGGTTAAGCGGCAATTTATTCGCTTTGTCCTTTAATCTTTTCAATCGTTGGTCTTGCATGGTTCTCACTTCCTTTCAAAATTTATATTTAGTATTATACAATAGTTTTAAGTAAAAATAAAGATAATAATTTATGGTGTTCAAAATTGGAATTTAATGTGCTATAATATGTAAAGGGAGATGTTAAAATGAATAATACAAATTCTAAAAACACAAACACTAATTCATATACAGAATTACACAACCTTTTAGAAGAAGGTTTGATTGCGATAAAAAACAAAGAATATAGTTCTACAGAAGAAGTATTTGAACGAATAGAGAACAAATTTAAATTATAAACAACTGATATCTTGTCCCCGCCAAGATACCAGTTGTTTTCTTGTTCAATCACTCTGCTTTTCCCACTCAATTTTATATTCTACCCCGTTCAATCTACTCATCTCTTTTACATAAGATTCAATGATATTTTTCAAATTCTCTTCCGCTTTACTACAAAGTTTTTCATCGTTTAGTATTTTTTCTTTCATATCCTTTTGTGCGCGATTCACTGTTTGATTTTTAACATCAGGAGAAATCTCATTAGAATTGAATTTTGAATCTGGTGTAATATATTCTCTTGCACTATTTGTTTCCCAATCAAGATTTCCAATAATTTGGATTTCAGGTATAGTTACTATAACACTTTCGTTTTTCACTACAACATTAACTTTTGATAAATCGCAACCCAATTTTGCTGTTCCGCTATATTCTACCCAAAAACTTCTATCTTTTTCTCCCCAGTGTCCAAAACCTTCTTTGGCTTTTACATTACCTATTGCCACATTATTATACTTAATTTCAAGAGTTGCAAGTTCACTATTCAAACGTATTTTACTATTTAAATCTTCTTCCGTCATTATTATTTCTGGTTTTGCAGTCTCTTCTACATCTTGCGAATTTGTGGTTTTTGAACAAGCTATTAACGAAATAAATATTAACAAAACTACTACCGCAGTAATATTTTTTACAAACTTTTCCATCACTCTTCTACCTCATAAAACTCGTATTCAAGTTGATATTCATCTTCAATCAATGGATTGAGATATGAATCCAATATTGATTTTAAATTTGATTTTGACTGTTCTTCTATAACTGCTCTTTCTTTATTTAGCTTTAAATTAAGATCTTTTTCACACTCAGATTTAGTCTTAGTTGGCGAATATTTTTCTTCTGCCTTTGAATCTATAAAAATATGTTGAAAATCTTCATTCAAAACAATTGGCGTTAATTTCGGATTAGGTATTGAAACAATGTATTTTTTGTTTTTATCATCCTTTTTGATTTCAGTTCTTTTCAAATCAAAATCAACCTCAATCACACCTTCGTACGCTACATAATAAGAAACTTTTTTATTGATATCTTTATCCTCTATTTTCCCTTGAGTTAAATTACCATCTTTATCAATTGTAGCAACAGAATTATATGTAATATTAGCAACTTGTAATTTTGCAATATCATTAACATCAATTATTTGTGGTTTTGATGTATATGATGCATCGGTTGTCGTGTCGTCAGATTTTTGTGTAACAAAGTGCTTTACAACTAATATCAATAACACAAGCACTAATATTGCTATTATACTTCTAAATATTTTTAACACAAACTTCCTTTTCTTTTTTAATGTTTTCTTTTCGTTATGTTCTATTTTAGCCTGTTTTATATTTTCTTTACCCTTTTCAATTGTATCTTTTAAATTATTTTCCACAATTACACCCCTATTCAAATCTTATTTTCTACATTTTATTACAATTTTCGACATTTTGCAATACAAAGGAGCTGATTTGCTATCAGCCCCTTTTTGTTCAATATGAATGAGTATCCACAAAATTTCTTTTTTAATGTTTATAAATCAATATTTTATTCAGGTATATGGTTACCACAATAATTTATGCCCCCGATTTTCGAAGTTCCCCAATTTGTGCAACCAGGTATTGAACATTTGCAGTCGGCACAATACCTACTCCCACTAACTCGGTCACCCGTACAACGTTCACAATCGTGATTTGAGCAATAGTTCGCACCATTTTGTTTCGGATTAGAGCAACCAGATTCGTTGCATTTATGTTCAAAGCAGTAACCGCTATTACTACTTTTTCCTGTAACACACCCACTCCATGAGCAGTTATGAGAATCGCAATAATTAGAACCATTTTCTTTCTGTTTACTACATTCACTACACTTGTGTTGCAAACAATATCTTGAATTAGTCGAGCGTGCTTCTTTACAATTTGATGCATCGCAATTATGAGACTGACAAAACAATGAACCATTTTCTCTAACACCTAAACAACCGCTTTGTCCACATATATGCTCTGAACAATAATCATCAGAATTACCGCTCTTAAGATTATCACATGAACTCACAGAACACTTGCAACTACTACAATACCTGTAATCCCCCTCAAGCCAAGTATCTGAACAATTGGCACAAAGAGTATATCCATCATACTCATTTTGAGTTTCTTTCTTTGTATTTGATGGTTTTGTTGTTTTGTTTTCATTTGTTGATACAGTTGCTTTTTTGGTAGTGCTTATCGTACTATCTTCTTTTGATTCGCTTTCTGTAGTTAGTTGATTATTCGCTTGCTTTGTGTTGTTTTCTCGACTAACAGATGTTGTATTATCACTTAATGTCACATTTCTTTCATTGCTACAAGCAGTAATACTAAACACAAATAATATTAATAAACAAATCAATAAAATTTTTTCAAACATATAAATACCCTCCAAAAAAGTTATTCCTTTACTGATTTCAAAATACGCCATATACTCCGTTCAGAGTAATTGTATTTTTGTGCTAACTGTGGTATGTTGTCGCCGTCATATTCACTGATAATAGCCTTGTGGGTATAGTCCTTTGAGAAAAGTCTGTTAGGAAATGAAACTTGTGTTCCGTGAAACATTTTATAAATTGCTAAGGCATTTTCAATACCAATTTCATCTGCAATATCACGATACACATCATTAAGACCACAAAGCTCATTCTTCAAATTCTGCACCCCCTGACACTCAAATGAAATCTCATTTATCGACATAATACCACCCCGCTTTCGACATAACAAATGACATTATCATTATGTTTGTCACTTGTTTTTTGATAAACTGTTACTTGTTTATCAACATTTTTCATAAAAAAACACATCCTTTCCGAGCAAATATACTTACTCTTAAAAGGACATGTAATTTTCGCGAATATATAATTCAAATAAAAAGACTTAAATAATTTGGTAGTTATAAGTTGAATTTGGAGAGGATGTATAATTCGTTCAATTTGGATGCAAAAGTTAATTTCTTTACCACTCAACAACGAGTTCAAGAGTTTGCTTAATTTAGATGTAGAAGGCATTTTCTTCACCCCGAAGCTGTATATAGATACTGCGAGCGGGTGAAAAAATGACTAAAACCCCCGAAGTCCGTGACTTCGGGGGTTTGTTCTACGCTAAAATAAGCAAACTTATTATTCTTGGAAACCGCTGTCAACTAATGCAGCAAGTGCAGTAACTGCTTGTTCCTCATCTACACCACCAGCGATGATGCGGATATCTGTACCACCCATAATGCCGAGTGAAAGAACACCAAGAAGACTTTTTGCGTTTACTCTTCTTTCTTCTTTCTCAAGCCAGATAGATGATTTGAATTCATTTGCTTTCTGAATAAAAAATGTTGCCGGGCGAGCGTGAAGACCTACTTGATTCTGAACTGTAACATCTTTAACGAACATACCAATTTACTCCTAAAATCTGAATTTTGTCATATTTACTATTTCGAATATTTGGTTGTACTCTTGAACTCGTCACACAACATTTTGTGTAAAAAGTCAGGTACAGGGGAATTTTGCTAAGTTTCCTTAACTGTGATTATTATATCACTAAATCGCTTAAAGTCAACGAATTTTCGAAAGTTCATAGGTAATGCTAAACTGTGCCATTTTTCAAGTTTTTGATTTGTGCAAATTTACTACAATTTTCAACCTATTATATCAAACTTCAACAAGTTATTGAATGACAATTCACTGTCAAAACCTTGGTTTACAGTATATATTATGCATTACATTGTTTATTTCATACTATGTTTTTCTTTGATTTTTGCTAAGATTTTTTTATCTTTTTCACTGAGTTCTGCTTTTTCTAAAAGTTCAGGTCTTCTTAAAAATGTTCTTTCGAGTGATTGTTCTTTCTTCCACTCTTCTATTTTACCGTGATGTCCCGAGTACAGAACCTCCGGCACTTCTCTGTCATGCCACGAAACAGGTTTTGTGTACTGCGGATATTCCAAAAGAGATGAGTAATGACTTTCACCGATAAATCCCTGCTCATCAGAAAGCACTCCTGGTAACATCCGTGAAACAGCATCCGCTAATATCATAGCAGGTAACTCGCCACCTGTTACAACATAATCACCAATAGAAATTTCTTCATCAACTATTTCGTCAATTACTCTCTGGTCAACACCTTCATATCTGCCACAAAGAATTGCAATATTGTCTAATTTTGACAATTCTTTAACTCTTTCCTGTGTGAGTGTTTTACCGACTGGTGACATATATATAAAGTGTGGTCTTTCTTCTGTTTCGTTACAGACTTTATTAAAACAATCATATATAGGTTGTGCCATCATAAGCATACCTTCACCGCCACCATAAGGGGTGTCATCAACCTGATTATGTTTATTTACCGAGAAATCTCTTATCTGGTGAAAATTTATTTCAACTGCACCTTTTTTTCGTGCTCTGCCTATAATACTTTCACTCATTACCGCTTCACACATTTCGGGAAAAAGAGTTAATATATCAATCCTCACTGAAAAGCCCCCTTAATGCATGAATATATACTTTTTCTTCTGCAACATCACATTTTTTCACAACATCAGGTATTGCAGGAATGAGCACTTCTTCACCCGATGGGGTTTTTACATACCACACATCATTAGCACCTGTTTCTGCAACATCTGTAATTTCGCCATAGCAGATAGTTTCATCTTCACAGTCAATTACTTTGCACCCTAAAAGTTCGCTTATAAACCACTCGCCTTGTGGCAGATGTGCATCTTCCCTTTTAATAAAGAGCACCGTATTTTTAAGACTCTGCGCCATTTCGACTGTGTCAACACCTTCAAACTTTGCTATTGCAACATTTTTGTGTGGACGGCACGAAACAACTTTAAAGCATTCTTTACCGTCACAATCTTTATATAATGTTTTAAACTTTTTAACAAATTCAGGTCCGTTGCACCACGGGTTTATTCTGACTTCGCCACGAATTCCGTGAGTAGAAACAACCTGACCTATTTCAAGATATTTTTTTATCATAATTTGCACCTATTAAAAATGAACTTAAATTGTTTTTAGTTGCAGAAGTCATTTTCTTCACTCCGACTGCGTACAAAGGTACGCCGAGTGGGTGAAAAAATGACTAAAAAAGCCTGAAACTTTTGAGTTTCGGGCTTTTTGTTCTGCGCTAAAAACAGTTTAAGTTTAGTCGATGTCAACTTGTATTTTCTCATCCTTGCGAACAGCTGCAGCACGCATAACTGTACGAATAGCTTTTGCAATTCTGCCCTGTTTGCCTATAACACGGCCCATATCTTCAGCCGCTACATGAAGATGATAAACAACGATGCCCTCTTCGTTGGG
>SVPQ01000042.1 GCA_015065845.1 Oscillospiraceae bacterium | reverse complement strand
GTCTTGCACGACCTGTACCCTTTTGTCTCCATGGCTTTTTACCGCCACCACTAACCTCTGAACGAGTTTTTGTGGACTGAGTGCCCTGACGCTGATTTGCTAAATAGCTAACAACAACAAGATGCATAGCTGACATATTTGGTTCGATTGAAAAGATAGAATCTTTAAGTTCGATGTCAGAAACTTTCTTGCCTGTCATATCAAGTACTGATAACTTACTCATCTGTTACACTCCTTCCTTACGCTTTCTTTACGCTGTCAGCAATAACAACGATGCCGCCTTTAGGTCCAGGAATTGAACCTTTGATAGCGATAAGATTGTTTTCACTGTCAACTTTTACTACGCTGAGATTCTGAACAGTTACACGCTCTGAACCGAGGTGACCTGCCATCTTCTTGCCTTTAAAAATACGAGCTGGGTCAATAACACCTAAAGAACCACCGTGTCTTGAAACAGGACCTGTACCGTGTGATTCTCTGAGTCTGCCGAAGTTCCAACGTTTGATAACGCCGGCTGTACCTTTACCCTTGCTTGTACCTACAACATCAACGAATTCACCTGCAGCAAAGATGTCTGCTTTGATGATGTCGCCAACATTAATGCTAGAAGTATCAGCTAACTTAAATTCTTTAAGAACTTTCTTTGGAGCAACATCAGCTTTTGTGAAGTGACCTTTCATAGGCTTGTTCACTTTGTTAGCTTTCATATCTCCGTAACCAAGCTGAACAGCTTCATAGCCGTCATTTTCAGTTGTTTTCTTCTGAACAACTGCGCATGGACCTGCTTCGACAACAGTAACAGGAATCATGTTACCTTTTTCGTCGAAAATCTGAGTCATGCCGATTTTCTTTCCGATAATGCCTTTTTTCATAAATTTTTTCCTCCTGTCAGATTATTGGTTGACTTGTCGCCAACATGACCTGCAACACCTATATATAATAGGTATATTTAAAATCAAACTTTTATCGGATTAAAGTTTGATTTCAAAATCAACACCAGCTGGGAGCTCAAGACCTGTAAGAGCTTCAACAGTTTTGTTTGAAGGTCTGAGAATGTCAATGAGTCTCTTGTGTGTACGTTGTTCGAATTGTTCACGAGAATCTTTGTACTTATGAACAGCTCTGAGAATTGTAACAACTTCTTTCTCAGTTGGGAGCGGAATAGGACCTGAAACCTGTGCGCCTGTACGCTTTGCTGTTTCAACAATCTTTTCTGCTGCCTTGTCAACAACGTTGTGGTCGTAACCTTTGAGTCTGATTCTGATTTTTTCCTTAACTGCCATTTTTAACGCCTCCTAAAAATTTTGGCGGGCTTCGTAAATTTTTAACAACTCACCCGGGGTGTTCGCTCGGTCCGTTTAAAAACCGGAATGAACTTCCGGGAAAAATTTACGCTCTACACAATGCCGAAAGCCTCAGTTAAGGCAGGCAATACGACTTGCATAGTATTTTTAATCGCCCGGTTTAAAATCGGACATACTCCGCGGAAATTCCCTGCCTTGAAGGCAGCCACCTCCCGCATCAACGCATATCATTTACGCTTAAAAGGGCATGAAAATAGGACACGCCCTTTTGCGTGCCCTAGTATAATAACATATAACTTTCATAAATGCAAGAGTTTTTTTAGCATTTTTTGAGAATTTTTCAATATTTTTTTGTGAATGTTGTACAGTAGGTATTTTTTACTAAAACACCTGAATTTTTGAAGCTTTCATTTGTACAAATCAACCTACATCAGTAAAATAATCAGGGAATTCAGGCATTACAACATCAGTTACAAGGTAGTATGTCATAAGACTTGTACCATAATCCACACCCTCGTTACCTGTAGGTTTACCTGTTGCCACTGTTATATTACGCTCTTTATTTATATGGTATATCTTTTTTAATGTTTTAGGGCTTCTGATAATATTTCCATTATCATCAAATTTATCATCAAACTCCAGAACAAAGTTATTACCCAAATCAGGAACCGCATAAATCGCAACAAGTCTTTCTGCATCTGCACCCTTCTGGGTCACAACCAATTTTATAAATTCATTCTCTGGTGAATCTGAAATTTGGTTGTCTCCGGTTTTAGTGAATTCCTCAAGACCTTCTACCGAAATTGGTTCTTGTTCTTTCTGAGTTTCAGTTTCACTTGTAATTACATTACTGGTTACTTGATTGTTTTTGTCTGAAACATTATTACTCACATTCTGTGACAATGTAGTTGAGGGCGCCGGAGTTGTTGTAGTGTTTTCTGTAGTTGTTGTAAAATCTTCCTTTGCATCATCAAAATTATACGCTGCGATTAGCATAACAGCAGAAAATGTCAAAAGAATTAAAACTGCAAATATACCTATAATTAACTGTTTACTTTTAGCATCGAGTTTATTTTTATTGTTACTCACTTAAACACCTCAATCAACGGACATATATAATAATGTAAAATATAATACCTTAAATGTAAGTTTAATAAATTTTCGAATTAACAAACAAAAAAATATAAAGAGAGTGCAGTAAACCACACTCTCTGAATTAACTAAATTCTTTTCCGCATTAAGAAATAGTTGTAGGTGTTGCTTGACCTGCTGAACTACCGATATCTGCGAAGAGACCGATTATTGTACCAACAAGTGGAACTTCAGCGATTGGTGCAAGGAAACCTGTGTAGTTACCTTCGCTATCTTTCGCGATGATATTACCAATCTTATTTGCGAGGTCACCTGTATCAAAACCAAAGTTTGCCATAATTGACCATAAAGAAACTAACATATCACCCATCAATATTTCCTCCTTTATTCTTATCTACGCAGTAATATTACCACATATCATCCGATTTATTTTTCTTTAAAAGAAAATAAATGATTTTTTTTGAAAAATTTTCAATAAATTAACAAAGAATTGAGTCTTTCGGGTATAATCTCCTCGTTATTTATCACTTTTTGCGGGTTGGTAAATAACGCATCATCAAGTACACCAAGAGGAAGATTATCCGGATAATCTCTGAGAAATGCATACATATCAGTAGTACGCCATCTCAAATCGTGTGCATCTGAACCGATAAAATCAACATAACCCGCATAAAGCATTTTAAGAGCAATATTTGCTTCTCTTTCGCCGAATACACCAACTACAGAACCACAATTCACCTGAAAAAGACACCCTTTGTCGCTAAGACGCTCTATTACACTAATGTCATTTTTTACAAACTCGTATCTTTCAGGGTGTGCGATAACAGGCACAAGACCACAGGAAATAAGATAATCACACCAGGCATTTACATCTTCTTCAGTTGTACGACCAAAACTGAACTCTATTAAAATATATCTTGATTTATTGAGTGTGTAGGGTTCGAAGTATTTGACCTCAAAAATATCATCACCACAAAGAATTTCAAAACCTTTGATAAGAGTCAGTTCTCTACCTTCGCTATATAAAATATTTTGTAAATACTCTGTTCGTTCTTCTCTTATATCATAAAGCATACCCGCATCTAACCAATTGATAAGATGAGGTGTTAAGAAAAGGTAGTCAGTACCTGTTTCGTGTGCTAATCTGCACATTTCAAGAGAAGTTTCTAAATCAGGAGAACCATCATCTATCCCCCACAATGAATGTGAGTGCAAATCAACATATCCGTAATCAATCATTTTTTCTTCTCCTTGACGGACTTTTTATTTTTATCTGTACTTACAGTATTATGATTTGCTTTCTTAGATGAAAAAATGCCTTCATCATAAAGTAATTTTAAAATAATAACAGTAAACGGAAGAAGAATAATACCAAATGCACCAAAAATTCTTACACCAATGAACATTGCCATAATTGTAATTATAGCAGGAAGACCCGCCTGATTGGCTACAAGTTTTGGTTCTATCACCTGTCTTATAACGGTAATAACTGCATAAATTACTACAAGACCTACACCCATTCCGAAATTGCCGAAAATAAGGTTGTAAAGTGCCCACGGAATAAGAACTGTACCTGTGCCCAAAACAGGAATAATATCAATTATACAAGTAACGAAAGAAATAATTGTCATGTAACTTCCATCGTAAACACCAATAAGTTTCAAAAGGAACAGACCTAAAAACATCTCGGCAAAAGTTATTGCCATAATTGTGATATACGCTTTTAAGAGCTTGCCTATTGCTTTTGTAGCAGTTCTTTTGGTTTTTATAATATATTTTCTTTTTTCTTCACTGAAGAAACTTAAAAACAATTCTTTGATTTTATCGTAATCACTTGTAACAAAGAAACAAGAAACAACTGCCACAACACAAGCTAAAATTGCGGATGGTAAACTTTTAACCACACTCCACGCTCCACTTAACGGTGCAGAAAGCATAGATAAATCGAGTTCCGCCTGACCCTCTCCCAAAGAGTCAAAAGCATTGGTTAAATATTCACTTGCTGTGGTTCTTATTCCTTCAGGTAAACGAACCACTACACTCATAAGATAATTCTCTACTGTAGTAATAACTTCATCTATAGAAGAAAACTGCGTTGTAAGATAACCAGCAAAATCTTTAAGTTCATTAAAGAGAAGAAAAACACCTATTGCAAGGACACCTACTACTACAAGAACAACAAGTAACACAAGTAAAAATGATATTATACCGTGAGATTTAAGATGTAATTTTTTCTGAACAAATTTAATAGGTCTTTGCAAAGCGAATGCTAAAATAAACGCTATTATAAATGGTGCTAAAACACCCAGACAATATTTCATAAAAACAAAGAACAAACCAATACAGATAACCGCATAAATAAAATTGATTATAAAAGCTCGTCTTTTTTCAACAACATTTTCCATTTTTTCCTCCAATTACTAAATATGAAAATTTTTCTATTATATATTATACCTTTTTAATTAAAATTACAATGGTAATTACACATTTGACATAAATTTTTAACATTCTAATTTTTTTAAATTTTTTTAAAAAAACTCTTTATTCTCAAACTAATATATGGTAAAATGTTATATAAATGTAATTTATAGTAAATTTAGGGGTGTAAAAAATGCAGGTTGCAGTTATGGGTTTCGGCACAGTCGGTTCAGGCGTTGTCGAGTTAATCCTTAAAAACAAAAAAAGCATTGAAGAAAGATGCGGTCAGAAATCACTTGATGTTAAGCATATTCTTGACATTCGTGATTTTTCATCACATCAGTTAGCAAATCTTTTCACAAAAGATTTTAATGACATTTTAAATGATAAAGATGTAGAGATAGTTGTTGAAACTATGGGTGGTTTAAACCCTGCTTTTGATTTTGTTTCAAAATGTCTTGAAACAGGCAAAAGCGTTGTAACATCCAACAAAGAACTTGTTGCCGCTAAAGGTTATGAACTTTTAGAACTTGCTAAAAAGAACAATGTAAACTTTTTATTTGAAGCAAGTGTTGGTGGCGGTATTCCAATTATAAGACCAATAAATCAGTGTCTTGCTGCAAATGAATTTCTTGAAGTTGCTGGTATTCTTAACGGTACAACAAACTTCATTCTCACAAAGATGATTGATGAGGGTATGGACTTTGACGAAGCACTTAAAATTGCTCAGGCAAATGGCTACGCTGAAAGAGACCCATCTGCCGATATTTTAGGTCACGATGCCGCAAGAAAGATTTGTATTTTAGCATCTCTTTGTTTCGGTAAACATGTTTATCCTGATGAAGTAGAAACTGAGGGTATTACAAATATCGCATCCCAGGATGTTGAGTACGCAAAAGTATGGGGCGGCGTAATTAAACTCATAGGCAGAGCAAAGAAACTCTCTTCTGGAAAAATATCTGCAACAGTTGGTCCTTGCCTTATAAAGAACGGTTGTCAGTTAGCATCCGTATCTGATGTATTCAATGCAATTCTCGTAAGGGGCGATGCTGTTGGTGATACAGTATTCTACGGCAGAGGTGCTGGTAAATTCCCTACTGCAAGTGCTGTTGTCGCTGATGTTATTGACTGTGCAAAACATACTGCCAAAAGAAAACTTATTGGCTGGGACGATGCTGAAAACGATTATGTTATAAACCCACACGAACAGAGTTCATCGCTTTACATAAGAGCATCTGTTAATGACTACAATGCAGTTTCAGAAAAAGTAAAAGCATTATTTAACGATGTTCAGATTCTCGACTCTGATAACAAAAACGAAATTGCTTTTGTTACACCATTGATGTGTGAAAAAGAGGCAAGAGCAAAAGTTGATACTCTTGGTGTAGAAGTTAAAAATATTCTTAGAGTTTTGGACTATTGATAAATTTAAGGTGGTGGTTGGATTGTCATACTGTCCACATTGTTTTAAGCAATTGCATTTCTGGGATATAAAAGCAGAATGTCCTCATTGTGGTGTAAATATACCAAACTATGACTGGGAAAATATGCTTGAAAAAGATGCAAAAAAGGCAGAAGCTGCCTGGGCTAAATTCAGAATATTCACCGGAAATTTTAAAAGTTCCCTTTTTGGAAACAAATTAAGAATTGCAAGATTCATTTTTACATTTGTTCCTTTGATTGTTCTTATTTTGCCTGTTGCTTCTTACATATTCCATTTACCATTTCTGTCGGACAGCACAAGTAAAGTAACCCTTCTTGATTTTACGCTCAATAAGCTTTTAAATCTTAATTGGGGTTCGCTTATAAATCTCATTAAACTTGATGAAATGGGTATAAGTTTTGCAATGATATTTATAGCGTTGTTACTTCTTTACCTTGCAGTTGTGTTCGGCGTACTTAATTTCATTTGCATTTTAGCGTGTGCTTCATCTTTGAAAGCAACTATAAACTGTGTACTTTGTGCAGGTTCTGCACTTTGCTTTACACTCTCCCCTGTCCTTTACAGTATTGCAATCAACAATTTCGCCGCTAACGGAACAGAACTTTTCACAGGCAATATTCATTTTGGAATTTTTGTAGGAATACTTCTTTTCACATTGAATTTTGTTCTGAACTTTATAACAAATAAAAGTATGAAAAAAGAAAGAGCTAAGACTTTATGAGTCTTGGCTCTCTTTATTTTCTTCATTTAATTTTTCATTCAATTCATCCATTGTGATTTCATTTTTCTGTCTTTTCTTTCTGACATATCCATTTCTTGAGAACATTGCAGGAAAAAGTCCTGTAATCGCCATAGCGGGTACAGAAATATAAATAACACTATCTTTAAACAGCAAATAATACATATAAGATGGCGAATTAACTAAAAGATAGAATTGTTGTAGTTCAGGTTTAAAAATAGCAACAACACCTAAAACAGAAAGAACTGAGAATATAACCCACACAGTAGTTATATAAAACTTTTTATTGGCAAAGCGTGTGAATATGCGACCTGAAATATAATAACACACAGGTGCAAGTAAAAACATAAACACTAACACTATTATATATAAAACACCTTTAAGGTCACCCCAGAGGTAAACACCATCTAAAAAACATATTTTATGATAAACAAAGCAAAGTAAGGCGTGAACACCTAACACAAATGCTATTGAAAATATATTTAAAGTAATTTTCTTTTGCAAAGTTACTCACCCATTTTAATTAGTGACGATATACTACCATATATTGCTATACATTTCAAGTCGAAAAAAGAAATTTAATAATAAGGTGTTAGGTGTTAGGTGTTAGGGGTTAGGTGTTAGGTGTTGGGTGTTAGGTGTTAGGTGTTGGGGGTTAGGTGTTAGGTGTTGGGGGT
>SVPQ01000015.1 GCA_015065845.1 Oscillospiraceae bacterium | reverse complement strand
CTTGTGCTTTAGCAAGTGTAACTGGAATGAAAAGCACTATATGTTGTGGTATGGAATGGTTGGTGAGTTTTGGGGTAGCCTACGAACCAGTAGGTCAGGGGTTCGAGTCCCTTCCAGCGCGCCAAAACAAAAATCCGTTCTCGCAAGGGAATGGATTTTTGTTTTGTATTATTCATTTTTCATTATTCAATGTTCACCATTCATTAAGAACGGATTTTCAATGAATAATGAAGAAATGGAATATTTATAAAGGAAGTAAAACTAATGGAATACGCATTATCAGTCACAATGGCAATATTCGCTTTAATCGGTGCATTAGACAGAATAACAGGCAACCATTTAAAATTAGGCGATGAGTTTGAAAAAGGCATACATACAATAGCACCGCTCACAATGTCAATGCTTGGTATGATTACAATAGCACCGACTCTTTCTGATTTATTATTGCCTTTAATAACACCGGTTGCAAATCTTTTAAAATTTGACCCGTCTGCAATAGCGGGTATTATATTTGCAAACGATATGGGTGGTGCTGCACTTGCGGACTCTGTCTGTAATGATGCACTTTTGGGCTCTTTCCACGGTCTTGTTGTAGCATCTATGTTAGGTGCGACAATTTCATTTACAATTCCCGTTTCTATTAGTTCAATAAATAAAGAATTTCACAAAGATGTATTTTTAGGACTTCTCTGTGGTATAAGCACAATTCCGCTCGGTTGTTTCGTATCAGGGCTTTTTATGGGTATAAATATTTTGACACTCGTGTTAAATTTAGTGCCAAGCATTTTCTTTTCGGTAATTATTGTTATAGGTCTTTTAAAAGTGCCACATGTCTGCATTAAAATTTTCGGCATTTTAGGTAAAGCAATTTTAATTTTAGTTACAGGCGGACTTGCTATTGGTATTTTACAGTACCTTACAAACTGGACAATATTAAAAAATACAACGCCTATTAATGAAGGATTTAAAACAATTTTCCACATTGGTGTTGTGCTTTCAGGGACATTTCCCCTTATTGCAATAATTTCAAAACTTTTAAATAAACCATTTAAAAAATTAGGCGAAAAAACAGGGCTTGACGAAACTTCTGTTTTAGGTTTTGTAGCAACTCTTGCAAACAGTATTGCTACAATCGAGAATGCGGGTAAAATGAATAGAAAAGGCAGAGTAATGAATCTTGCTTTCTGTGTTTCAGGTGCATTTGTTTTTGGTGACCATTTAGCATTTACACTCTCTTATAATGGTGAGCACATTTTAGCGGTTATTATAGGCAAATTAGTTGCAGGATTTTTAGCAATTGCAATGGCAGGAGTTGCGGTGAAGAAAATAAAAGTTTAATTAAATGCAGAATGCAAAATGCAAAATGCAGAATTTCGGGACCTGCGGTCGGTATTATAATATTATAAAAACAAACTACATTCTCTCATTTAAGATTAAACCTAAAATGAAAGAATGTAGTCTTTTTATAATACTAGCCAACTAGCCATACCAGCCACACTAGCAACTGACTCACTAACCTCTTCCTGTTTCCTAATTCCTATAATTCCGAATTACGCATTACGCATTCCGAATTGCTTTGTAAGTATCTCTATAAGCTTATCCGCTATCATTCTGTGCCCTTCTCTGTCTGGATGAAGCGGCTCAGGGGGTACCCAGCCGTTTGCATCTATATAGAAAATATCTGTGCTGTTCTTTTGGTTATATTCTTTTATAAATTCACCTAATTCCTCATGGAATGCACCACAGAAGGCAGAAAGAGAGATTATTTTTGACTTGGGATTCATTTTAATAATAACATCTAAAAGTTTTTTATAGTTAGTAATATAATTTTCTACAGTTTCAAAACGATCGTTTGCACCGTGATTAATTAATATATAATCACAGTTTTTGTGTGTGATAGGGGATTTGTCAAAATTATATGGATATGCTTCGTCAGCCTTTGGTACCGCACCCATACCTGAGCGGGTAACACCAACTGCGCCATAGCCCATAAAAACAGGTCTTAAATTAAGTTTTTCTGCAGTAAGCCACGCGTAAGTTGCAGTAACGTCATCCTGATAAACACGGTTAAACTGACCAATTGAAAATTTATTTTCGCCATTTTCGCCATAATAATCTTCGTCAGTTAAAACGCCCTCAGTAATTGAGTCACCAACAAATTCAATAGTTTTTCTTGTATCCTCTTTAATTTTAACCGGTGTGTCAGTAATTACACCGCAAAATGAAATTTTACTTTCAAGGGGACTGTACCAGCGTCTGAATTCTTCAACAGTACCTTTAAAAATGATTTTAACTGTATGCTCTTTATCTTCTTTAGTACGGATTTTTATGTAGTTATCTACAACAGCTTCTGTGTAGTCACCGCCATCTATCTGCACCCAGAGATGTGGGTAAGGGTAGTTATTATTGTCACAATTGAAAATTACAGTGGCAAGATTGCCCTTGAAACAGAATTCAATGTAACTGCCTGTTGCGGTAGCAGTAGCATATTCTTTATTCTCTGTATCCCATCTGCCGGTAAGACGAATTGATTCGTGATTATAAGAAATTTTCATAATTTCACCTTAAATAATTTTTATATTATATAATAATTATAACTTTCAATATTTTATTGTCAACACTTATATATTGTGATATAATTTATTTTTGGTAAAACTACATTTTTGAAAGGAATTTTCTTTAAATGTTTTCAAAAGAAGAACAACAGGAGCAACTTTATTTTAATAAAGTAAAAGGTTTTTTAAATAGTGAAATAGTGCGCCTTAAAGACCTTATTGTCACATATAAAGCACGAGTAAAAGCACAGGGCGAAAAGTTTAATGAAGATAACCCCAATGGTGGTATGTATGCCGGAATTGAACTTACTGAACTTCATTATGAAATGGAAAATCAGATGCAGGAAATAGAAAACGCACATTACGATATTTCATTTTATGAAAAACTTAAGAATTCGCCATATTTTGCAAGGGTGGATTTCACACCGAACAGAACCGGCAGAAAGCAGGAAATATATATCGGACTTAAAACACTTCAGGAGCACGACACTTATAACACATTAGTCTGTGACTGGCGTGCGCCTATCGCTTCACTTTTTTATGATGATTTTAATTCGAGTGACGCATTTTTCAATGCACCGTCAGGTGTAATAGAGGGTAAACTCACACTTAAAAGGCAATATAAATTCGGGAATGGTGAATTAAAAGGTTTTGTAAATAGCGACATTAAAATTGATGACGATATTTTAAGAGATGTTTTAGGCGAAAACACTCACGAACATTTAAGAGTTATTGTTAATTCTATTCAACGAGAGCAAAACAAAGCCATCAGATATTCTGACAGTAAAAATTTAATAGTTTACGGCCCTGCGGGTAGTGGTAAAACTTCTGTTGGCTTTCACAGAATTGCATATCTTCTTTACAGAAACAGAAAAGAACTTATATCTTCTGAAATTGTTATGTTTTCAAACAATGATATTTTCTCAAGTTATGTAGCAGATATTATTCCTGAACTTGGTGAAATGCCGATTAATTACTCAAGTTTTTACAACATTTTTAAAGCGGAACTTCCTGAATACTCTGTTCTTGATTACTATGATTTAGCAGATAGTTTAATTATTGGTGATAATTTAAGAAAGAAAAGTGCAGTTTTAAAATATGACGAAAATTTTATAGATTACTTAAAGGTTCACGCAGAAAATTATTTACCGCAGTTTAAAGATATTACGCTTTTTAATGAAACGATTATTTCTAAAGATGATATTTTAGACAGATATGTTTCTGACAGTGAAAATGCACCATCTGCAAGGGCAGAGCGACTTGTAAGTTTTGTAAATGGCGTAATTGACGAGTATTTTATTGAACACAGAGAAGAAATTTATGAAATAATTGACCTCGACTCTTCAATTGACGAAGATACAAGTAAACTCTACAAAATGAAACGCAGAGAATTGAAACATAATGTTGGCAGAGGTTTAAGAGAAAGTGTTTTAGCAGACCCTGTTAAAATATATTTTAATATTTTAGAAAACTATGTGAATACTGTTGGCGGAAATAATGATGTTTTAAAATTAACTAAAGAAAATCTGGAAAAAAGAGTTCTTGATTTCCCTGATGCATTAGGTATAGTGTTCACAAAATGTGTAATGGGTGAAAGTGCTGTTTTAAATGGTGTAAAACACATTTTAATTGACGAAGCGCAGGATTTAAGTCTTTTACAACACAGAATTATTTTAACAATGTTCCCGAAAGCGAAGTACACACTTTTACTTGACACAAATCAGGCAATTAACCCTGAAATAAATTCAGTGAGTGTAGAAAAACTTTCAGAACTTTATAATGCCAATTCTTTATATCTTAACAGAAGTTACCGTTCAACAGAAGAAATAAATAAATTAGCACTTACTCTTTTGCCACAAGAAAAGGAATACGACATTTTCACAAGAAATGGCGAAGAGGTGCAATATAAAAATGGTGAAAGTGACTTTAAAGAAACTATAAAAGAATATAGCAAAAAAAGTCCGTCTGTTGCAATTATTACAAAAACAATTGAAGAAGCAAGAGAACTTCACAAAGAATTAATTAAAGAATTTCCGACAATCCGTCTTTGTGATAATAAATCTTGCGTGTTAAGCGAAGCACCAATAATTATGCCACTCGTTTTAACAAAGGGACTTGAATTTGACAGCGTAATAGTGTTTAATAAAAATAATGAATTTTCAGGTGAAAATAATAAACCATATCTTTATATGGCGGTTACAAGAGCGTTACACAGATTGACAATTTCAGAAATGTAGGTGGATTTTATGACAAAAAGAGTAGTAAGCATTTTAATGTGTCTTGCAATTATTTCTTCATTTGCAGGTTGTTTTGGCAATAAATACGACACCGATTTTACAATAACGAGCAGAGTAGGTCTGACAAATAACGATTTTTATGAACTTTCTGCTAAAGATGTGAAATCACTTGATAATTATGAGAAAGAATTCAATTACTTCGGTGTAAAATATGCGTCAGATTCGTATTTAAAATGCTCAATTGTTTATATTGCAGACAAAGAAGAAATAAGAGAAGAATTCTTTTTAGAGCCAAGTGAAGAAGAAACTGAATTTTATAGTTTTATAGACAATGCATTGGAAAAAGTGACTGCAAAAAAGGTAGTTGAATTTACTTGTCAACCGATGAATTCACAAAAAGCGAATGTAAAAATTTCGGGATTTACAGTATTTTTACGAGAAATTCCTGAACAGGAAGTTTTCATTGAAACAGAAAACTATAAATTAGGTGTAGACTTGCTCTGGGGCGGTGCACTTTCTTACTTAGAAGATTTGAACTCAGATGTTGAAGCGGTAAAGGTTGACGGTAAAATAAAAGTTGACTCAAATGCAAGTAACCGTTATGACACAAGAGCAGTAAATAAAAAAGTTAATTTAATTAACCGTAATGATACAGGCAGACTTGTGCAACAATCTTACTATGGAACTGTAGAAGCACCTTATGAACCTGCAACATATATGGAAAACAAGTGGAATTATAACCCTGTACAAGGTGGCAACCAATATAATGACCACAGTAAAATTGTCGACATAAAGGCAACTGATACTGAAATTTATGTAAAATGCAGACCGCTTGACTGGGCAAAAGCAAAAGAAGATATTACACCTTCTTATATGGAGGCATGGTACACTATAGAAAATAAAAATGTTCATGTAAAGTGCAGATTTACAGATTTTTCTGGTTACCCTGCAACATCAAGAACACAGGAATTACCTGCATTCTATTGCATTGAACCACTTAACACTTTCGTTTATTACGATGGTGTAGAGCCTTTTTCAAAAGAAAATAAACTTGTAACAAATAATGAATTAGGTTTCTGGCCGGATGAGGGTTACCCGAATTTCACTTCAGTTGAGCAGTGGTCAGCATATCGTGGCGAATTTTCTGATAGTTTCGGCATAGGTCTTTATATGCCGACTCACGACACATTTTTAACAGGTGTGTTTGGGCGTGGTGAAACAACTGAAAAAGACCCGTCAAAAGCAGGGCCAACTTCTTATATTGCAGTAGTTAAAGATTATGTTTTTGAAAGTTTTAAACCAAAAGAATATGATTACTATATTTCAACAGGCACAACTGATGAAATAAGAAATAATTTTAAAGAAATAAGTGATTTGGTATGATTAATTTAAAACCGGTAACAGAAGAAAATTTCTCTGAAGTTTATAAAAGACTTATTGATGCTTTCCCTTATGAAGAAAGACGCGATGAAACTGATGAGGAAAAGTGTTTTTTAAAATCTCAGTTTAACTTTTGTGAAATTACTGATGGTGGCGAAAGTGTCGGTTTGATTGTGTTCTGGGTTTTCAATAAATTTTTATTCGTTGAGCATATTGCAATAAATAAAGAAATCCGTTCTAAAGGCTATGGTTCAAAGACTTTTGAATTGTTGAAATCTCAATATAAATTACCGATTATTTTAGAAGCAGAAGCCCCTGAAACAGAAATGCAAAAGAAAAGAATCAGGTTTTATGAAAATTTAGGTTTCAAAGTGAATTCTTATAGTTATACTCAACCGTCATATCATAATGGCGAAAGTGTACCGCTTCAGATTTTGAGTTTTCCGGAACTGCTTAGTGGAAGTGAGTTTGAGGAGTTTTTCAAAACAACGCGGGAGATTGTTTATGGAATTGAAAATTGAAAGTTGTAAATTGAAAATTTCGGAAGGCTTCGCCTTGATTGTAATTATTGTTGAATAAAAAATATTTCATCCTATCATTTAGAGTTGAGTTAATGTCAACTAAAAATGATAGGATTTGTTTTGATGTATTATTCATCTATAAATACCATTATATCCTGAACTTTACAGTGCAGAATTTTGCATAAATCATCAATTATTATTGTATATTGACAATTGTTGATACAAGGGTTAGAATAAAAATATAGTTATTGTGAAAAGGGAGATTTTTATGGCAATTTACTTTATAGATTATGAAAATGTACATATAGATGGTTTAAAAGGTGTTGCAAGGCTTAAAGAAGATGATGCTGTCTGTATTTTTTATAGCGAAAATGCAAACACATTAACTTTCGGATTACATAGACGCTTAATAGAATGTAGTGCTACAATAGAATATATAAAGGTAACTGTTGGTACAAAGGATTCGTTGGACTTTCAGCTAACTTCTATTTTAGGTTATAAAATAGCAAAAGAAGAAAACAAAGAATATGTTATTGTTTCAAAAGATAAAGGCTTTGACAGTACGGTCGAATTCTGGAGAAAAAAGAGAATTAAAATTTCGCGTGTTGAAGATATTTCTAGCGATGTTCAGAAACAAACTGACGAGACACAAAAACAGGTTGCCGAGCTTTTAGGCGAAGAAAATAAGGAATACATAAAGGTTGTCTGTTCTGCAGTAAACGACAGAAAAAGTAAAGAGGGCGTTCATAATTATATTATGAAAGAATTACACGATAACAAAAAGGTAACGGAGTTGTATAAAAAAATAAAACCGTTGTTGAAAGAAAAAAGTTGAATGAAATATAAAAACCATTCTATTATTTTTAGTTGATGTAAAAACCGACTTTAAATAATAGGATGATTTTTATTTTAAAGAATAAATAATAAAGAATAATTTCGGAATTGCGTTGTATTATAAATGAAACGAAAAATTAACTCCCACTATGGTAGGGGCTGACCTGTGGTCGCCCGTAGTAGTGGGAGTAAGTTTTATACAGAATATATTTATCGAGTGTAAAAGGAGTATTGTTTCATTTGTAATTTGCTTTGATACACAACGCGTTGTTGCGGGAAACACGGCTCATCCCCTACGATGCAAAAACCTCGTTCTATCATTTAAAGTTTTTTGTGTACTGAAAAGAAGGCAGGGTTTCGCAACAAGAAATGTTCATTCATCTATAAATACCATTATATCCTGAACTTTACAGTGCAGAATTTTGCATAAATCGTCAACTGTAACTGTGCTTAAGGGTTTGTTGTGTTTTAATCTGTCTAAAAGACTACGACTTATGTTGTGGTCTTTTATTAGTTTATAAGTTGTCATATTATTTTTCTTTAATGTTTCATAAAAAGGTTCAAATGAAATCATAAAACCACCTCTAACAATATGTTAGAGTGTTGTCGTTCTGTTGACAATTGTCGATATAAAGAGTATAATCGTGGTATCTTATTTAGTATTAGTCTTTCCTTAAAAATATTAAAATATGTATAGGTAGCATTATGTTTTTATATTAGAACGGGGTGTAGTAACGGGAAGGCATTGATTTGTGAGGAGAGTGCAGATGAACATTTTTGAGATATATTACACCGCAGTTGCAAATAGTTATGACACAGATTTTGATGGTGCAAAAGAAATTATTGCAAAGTTTATAAAAGATTTGAAAAAAGAAATAGACGAGTCAGAAGACGAAGAAGTAAAGATTTTATGGAATGAAGAATTTGGGGGTGAAGAATACCCCGATGTTGAAGATTTTCTTGGTGCAATTTTTATGTTCGGTCACAACCCTTTTTTACCAAAAAAGAAAACTGATTAAATAAAAAATATCCTATCATTTTAGTTAGTGAAAAAACTTTAATGATAGGATGTTTCTTGTTCTTCTAGTTCCTAATTCCTAGTTCCTAGTTCCTATTTCCTGCTCAAATTATTTAATTTGAGTTCCTGCCGGCACGCAATCAGGTAAAAATACTACCTGGCAACCACAAGCACCGTTAGTTGCCGCTAAGAGCATACCCTGACTTTCAACACCTGCAATTCTTGCCGGTTCAAGGTTTGCAACAACAATAATTTTCTTGCCAACTAATTGTTCGCAGGTGTATTCACTCTTGATAGATGAAACAATAACTCTGTTTTCGCCACTACCATCATCAAGGGTAAGCTTTAAGCAACTGTGAGATTTTCTTATTTCCTGTGCTTTAACAATTTCGCAAACACGAAGGTCTAATTTGCAGAAATCGTCAATAGAAATGCTTTCAGTAGAGAATGGCACAAACGCATCTGGTTCGCCATAAATGTGTTTGTCTTCATTTTCTACAACCTCTTCAACAACAGGAGCTTTTGCTTCTTCTTCTGTTTTCGGGTAAGAGAAATCAAGAAGACCAACATATTTCTGAGGGTCAATAGCGAAAAGGAATAAGTAAAGTCTTGGACCTTTTTCTTTATCTATAAGAAGTTTATAAACATTTTTAAAGAATGTACCCTGAATTGCTTTTAATGCTTTTTCGTCAAGGTCGCTACCGTGAACTTCTTTCGGAATAGCGTAGAGCTTTTTGTTAAGCTCGTCAAGGTCGTAACCGCCTGCTTTAATGAAGTTAAATAAAAGTTCAACTTCTTTTTTTGCACTGTCGTCAAGTGTTTCGTAAACTTCCCAGTTTCTTAATGTTCTGAGTCTGTTTACACTTTCAGGTGCACAGTGTTCAAGCCAGTATTTTGCTCTCTCAAGTCTGTCAGCGAATTGTTCATATTTATAAGGTGTGTCAATCTTCTCAAATACTGTTTCAAGCATTGGAATGTTGAAGTCAACAACTGAACCTAACTGAACAAGGTGACCCATTGGAACAGTTTCTAAAACTCTGTCGCCAACAGTTGTGTTGTACATAATTGCTTTTTCATTATCATTAGCAGTACCATTTTTAACATTGTTATACATTTTGTCAAATTCAAAGTACTGACGAAGAATGCCATCATCAAAGCAGAAATCAAATGCTTTAAGTGGTTCTGTTTTTGAGTAAAGCCAGAGAATAACTTCCGGTTGATAAATTTTTAAAAGTGTATCAGGTGTTAAGTTAAGACCTGAAGAACCTGACATTTTACCGGTTGTACCTTTAATACCAATGAACTCATAACCCTGGAAAATAGGTGGTTCGTAATTAAAGATTTTCTTTGCAATGTCTTTACTTGTGTCGTAACTACCGTGTGGACTTGCGTGGTCTTTTCCGCCTGGCTCAAAGTCAACGCCTTCATACATCCAACGCATAGGCCAGTCAATTTTCCAAGCCAATTTGCAGTTGAAATCTTTTGTAAAGTCAAATGTACCTTTGTGACCACAAGCACAGGAGTATTCTGCAACTGTGCAGTCATCTGAAAGAGAAAGCACCTTTGTTGTGTCTTTACCACATTCAGGGCAGTAAATGTTGATTGGGTAATATGCTTCTCTTTCACCTGGCTGTGCTTCTTGTGTACGGTGACTGTCTAAAATATCGAAAATTTCGCCACGATGTTTTAAAGCGTGGATGATATGCTCTGTATATTTACCGCTTCTGTACATTTCTGCCTGGTGACGGTAATCCATATCAATGCCGAATTTAACAATAGATGTTTCAAATTCGTTTTCAAAATATTCTGCATAAGTTTTAAATTCAGGAGCATCAACAAATGGATTTTTAACATCTACATAAGGACAACCTATGTATTTTTCCATATCGCTATCAACTGCCGCAACATTAACAGGCACTTTTCTGAGACGGTCAAACTCGTCCCAGGAGAAAAGTAACCTTGCTTTTTTACCTTTTTTTCTTAATGCTCTTACTACAAAGTAACTTGTAGCAATATCACGGAAGTTACCAATATGAATTGAACCCGATGGGCTGATACCCGCAGCACAAACATATTCTTCCTTATCAGGATTTCGTCTTATAATTCTTTCAGCAATTTCTTCTGACCAATGCATTTTATCACTCTTTTTCTTTATATTTTTTTAAATTTACATTCAACATAGTATTTTACAATAAATGTAAGATTATGTCAATCAAAATGTCTTTATTTCTGCAATTACTTACAGTTTTCGAGTACTTTAAGAAGGATTTTAAAAATTCTTTCAGTAGAAGAAACAGAAAGTCTTTCTTTTACTGTGTGAACATCGAACATTGTAGGACCGATTGAAATGCAGTCAAAGTCTTTAATTTTTGATGCAAAAACACCACATTCAAGTCCTGCATGAATTGCTTCTACTTTAAGTGATTTGCCTGTTTCATTTTCATAAATTTCTTTATAAAGCTTTTGTAAAACAGAATTATTATTAAATTCCCAGGATGGATATTTATCAAAAATTGAGAATTCACAAGGTAAAATACTGAAAAATGTATTCAGCTTATTTTCTAACGCAACCATAGTGCTTTCTTTGTTGCTTCTTAAAGAAATATGCATTTCAGTTGAGTTTTCGCTTGTAGTTAAAATACCAAGATTAAGTGAAGTTTCAACGAGGCACTTAATTTCTGCACTCATATCTATAACGCCATTTGGCACACAGGTTAAAGCGTAAATTATAGCATTTGCACTCTCTTTATTGATAGCACTGAATGTGCCATTTTCAAGAGGGGTTACCTGGTAAGTGAAGTCGGGTTCTCTTACTGTAAATTCGCTTTTTATAACTTCAAGATATTCGGTTGCTTCTTTTATAAATTCGTCTTTGTTGTTTACACAAAGTCTTATTTTTGTGAGATTTGTAATTGCGTTAGTTTTGTTACCACCATCAATGCTCAATAAATCAAATCCGGTTGATTTTAAGTGGTTTAAAACACGACCTGCTAAAATATTTGAGTTTACTCTGCCTTTGTCTATTTCAATACCCGAGTGACCGCCCTGAAGTCCTTTAAGAGTTAATTCAATTTCTGTTCCTGTTACATTTTCTCTTTGGAAGTTAAAGAATACTTTGAAATCACTGCCACCTGCACATGAAACTGTCATTGTGTCGTCTTCTTCAGAGTCAATGTTAATCATTTTTTTAGCGGTTAATACTGATGTGTCAAGTTTTGTTGCACCTATCATACCGATTTCTTCATCAGTTGTAAAAAGTGCTTCAATAGGTGGGTGAGTGTAGCTGTCACTTTCTAAAATTGCTAAAATACAAGCAACTGCAATGCCATTATCTGCACCGAGTGTAGTATTTTTAGCTTTTACAAAATCACCATCAACAAAAACTTCCAGTGAATCTTTTGTAAAGTCAATTGTGCAGTCTTCAGTTTTTTGGCAAACCATATCAATATGACCTTGCAAAATAATCGGTTCTGCGTTTTTTAAATTGTTGGTTCCGTTTTTGTAAATTACAACATTGTTTGCTTCATCACGATAATATTTAAGATTATGTTCTTTTGCAAAATCAACGCAGAATGATGCAATTTTATCCATATCACCTGAACCGTGTGGGATTTTTGTTATTTTATGGAAATAATGAAAAACTCTTTCAGGTTGTAAATTTTTAAGTTGTGACATAATTAATTCCTTTCAGGCTCGTAATTAAATACGGGCATAAGTTCTAATTTGAATTGGTTTATTCTGTGGAGGTAATCTATTCTCTCTTTTGTTTTTTCATCTTCACAAACACCAGTTCTTATATATTTGTCTAAAACTGCATAGGTAAAACCTAAATTGTCTTCGTCTGTTTTACCCTGAAGTCCGTCAATTGGAGTTTTTTCTGTGAATTTATCGGGGAGGCCCAATGCTTTACCTACCGCTTTAACTTCTTGTACTGTGAGTTTTGAAAGTGGTGAAAAGTCACCGACACTGTCACCATAGCGGGTAGAGTAGCCAACCCAGTCTTCAGAAAGGTTGCAGGTGTTTGCAACTCGTCCGTTTACACTCTGACTTACCGCATAAACACACGCCATACGAAGTCTTGGCGGAAGATTTGTTATAGCCTGAGTTGAAAGTTCAACATCGTTATTCTTAAACTCATTCATAAAACCATTAAAAGCATCTTTAATATTTATTGTTACAGATTTTATGCCTAAAAATTCAACAAGGTCTTTAGAAACATCAATATCAAATTGTTCGCCGTTAGGCATAAGTACACCAACAACATTTTCTTTGCCCAACGCTTCAACTAAAAGGGCGGCAACAACAGAACTGTCTTTACCACCGGATATTCCTAAAACTCCCTTGCAACCTTTACCATTTTCATTGAACCAGTTTTTTATCCATTCAACAATATCATTTTTAACCTTTTCTGCATTAAAATCCATAGTAAAACTCCTGAAATTTAAAATTACTATAACATTTTACCTGTTTATTGTATTATTTTCAATATAATTTACAAAAAATGTGTTGAAAGAACTGAAAAAAATTATTATAATATTACTATCAAAATTATAATGGGGTTTTGTGGTATGACAATAAGCGAATCAGTAAAATCTTTAGTTTTTTATGCAGAAAAAGAAGGTCTTATCTTAAAAGAAGATTCTGTGTGGGCAACTAACAGAATTTTAGAAGTTTTAAACCTTTCTTCTATTGATGAAGATGCAGTAGCAAAAGAGATGGAATTAGAAGAAATTTTAAAAGGCATTTTAGATTATGCTTGTGAAAATGGTCTTTGTGAAAATTCTGTTGTTTACAGAGATTTATTTGACACAAAAATTATGGGTGCTATTCTTCCAAGACCATCTGAAATAATCAGAACTTTTAAAGAGAAATATTCTGTTTCTCCGGAGAAAGCAACAGAATATTATTACCATATTTCAAGAAAGAGTGACTACATAAGAGAATATCGTGTTAAAAACGATATGAAATGGGTTACTGAAACACCTTATGGCGATATTGATATTACAATAAACCTTTCAAAACCCGAAAAAGACCCTAAAGCAATTGCTGCCGCAGCAAAGTTAGAAGCGTCATCATACCCGAAATGTCTCCTTTGTAAAGAAAATGAGGGCTACAGCGGTAGAGTTAATCACCCTGCAAGACAAAACCACAGAGTTATTCCTGTTACATTAGATGGTGACAGTTACTTTTTACAGTATTCACCTTATGTTTATTACAATGAGCACTGTATTGTGTTTGACGGAAACCATGTGCCGATGAAAATAAGCGAAAAAGGTTTCAGAAGACTTTTCTCTTTTGTAGAACAATTCAAACATTACTTTATAGGTTCAAACTCAGATTTACCAATTTCCGGTGGTTCAATTTTAACACACGAACATTTTCAGGGTGGTAACTACACATTCGCAATGGCTCGTGCAGAAATTGAAACAGAACTTAAATTCACAGGCTTTGATGATATAAAAGCTGGTATTGTAAAATGGCCTATGTCAGTTATAAGACTTATTGGTGACAGTACAGACAGAGTTTGTACACTTGCGGGTAAAATTCTTGAGTGTTGGCGTAATTACAGCGATAGTGAAGCGTTTATTATAGCCAAAACAGAAGACGGTGTACCACACAACACTATAACACCAATTACCCGTTACAGAAACGGTAAATATGAAATAGATTTAGTTTTAAGAAACAATATTACAACAGAAGAATGTCCTGATGGATTTTATCATCCACACCCTGAATTCCATAACATTAAAAAAGAGAATATTGGGCTTATTGAAGTTATGGGTCTTGCGGTGCTTCCTGCCCGTCTTAAAACAGAAATGCAGGAGTTAAAAACAGCAATTCTTAATGGCGAGAATATAAGCGATAACGAGAATATTGCGAAACACGCTTCGTGGGCAGAAAAATATATTTTGTCACACAATGTAACAGAAGAAAACTGTGACGAAATTGTAAGAGATGCTATTGGCACAACATTTATTCAGATTCTCGAACAATGCGGTGTGTTTGAGAGAAATGAAGTTGGCAAAGAGCAGTTTTTGAGGTTTGTTGAAGCAGTTAACTCTATGAATTAAAAAATGCAGAATGCAGAGTTCAGAATGCGGAATTTCGGGACCTGCGGTCGGCACAAATAATTGAATATTAATGAAAAAATCCTATCATCTTCAAAAACTGAAAATGATAGGATATTTTATTTTGTCATAACACTTGCAACTTGCATACTTGCTACTTGCAACTACTTTTTCTTCTTCTTCCCAAATATTCCGCCCTTTTCCTCAGGTTTAACATTTTTACCGCCAGATTCCTGATTGAACTGGAGGAGTAAGTCTTTTTGTTTATCAGTAAGATTTTTCGGAATAACAACATTGATTTTTACAAGTTGGTCACCGCGTCTTGAACCATTTACTACCTGAATACCCTTGCCTTTGAGCTTAAATACATCACCAGGCTGTGTACCTGCAGGAATACTGTATTTAACCTGACCATCAAGAGTAGGTACTGTTAACTCGTCACCTAAAGTAGCCTGAACAATAGAAACATCTACTTCGCACCATACATTGTAACCATCTCTCTGGAAGAATGGATGTGGTTTTAATGAAACTGCTACTCTCAAGTCGCCACTTGGGCCACCATTTAAGCCACGGTTACCTTCGCCACGGACTGTGAACATCTGACCGTCGTCAATACCGGCAGGTATTGTAACATCTTTTTTAATTGGTCGTCTGATTCTTCCTGCACCCTTACATTTGTTACAAGGTGTAGGGTTATAAGTACCTTTACCGCCACACTTCGGGCATTGTTTCTGTGTTGAAATAACACCAAAAGGAGTGCGTTGCTGACTTGTAATCTGGCCGCGTCCGTTACATTCAGGGCAAGTCTGTGAAGATGTACCTTTAGCAGCACCGCTACCAGCACATTCATCACAAGTCTCTATTCTTGGGAATTCAACATTTTTTGTGCAACCCTTTGCAGCTTCTTCAAATGTTAAAGAAACTGTAATCTGAATATCGTTACCGCGTCTTGGTGCGTTTGGATTTGAACGGGAACCGCCACCAAATCCGCCACCACCGAATCCACCGCCAAAGAATGAGCCGAAGAGGTCGCCTAAATCAAATTCCATTCCGTCGCCAAAGCCACCAAAACCGCCAAAGCCTGCACCGCCCTGACCTGCGCCATAACTTGGGTCAACACCTGCAAAACCGAAACGGTCATATTTTTCTTTTTTATCAGGGTCAGAAAGAATTTCGTAAGCTTCGTTTACTTCTTTGAATTTAGCTTCTGCTTCTTTATTGTCAGGGTTTAAGTCGGGGTGATATTTCTTAGCGAGTTGACGATAAGATTTTTTTATTTCATCACCTGAAGCGCCTTTGGAAAGTCCGAGGACTTCATAATAATCTCTTTTATCTGCCATAATAAAGCCTTTCTACATACCTACAACAGAAACTCTTTAATGAGTTTCTGTTGCGGTGTGGGATTAATTTTAAATTATTCGTTTACATCTGTGAAAGGAGCTTCATAATAGCCATTTTCATCAGTGCCGCCTTGTGCAGCATTTGGGTCAAAACCTTGAGTTGCGTTAGGGTCGAAACCTTGTGCACCACCTGCAGCTTTGTAAAGTTTTTCAGAAATCTCATAGAATTTAGCCTGGAGAGCTTCCTGTTTTGATTTGATGAGATTTATATCTTCACCTTTAAGAGCTTCTTTTAATTCTTCTACCTGTGAAGAAATAGCGTTTTTGTCTGCTTCGTCTAATTTATCGCCATTTTCTTCGAGAATTTTTTCGCATTGGAATACCATCTGGTCTGCACCATTGCGGATGTCAACTGCTTCTTTGCGTTGTTTGTCTTCTTCTGCAAATTGTTCAGCTTCTTTAACAGCTTTTTCAATATCTTCTTTGCTCATATTTGAAGAAGATGTGATTGAAATTGATTGTTCTTTACCTGTACCAAGGTCTTTTGCAGAAACGTGAACAATACCGTTAGCGTCAATGTCGAAAGTAACTTCGATTTGTGGAGTACCACGACGAGCTGGAAGAATACCGTCAAGGTGGAACATACCAAGAGTTTTGTTGTCTTTAGCAAATTCTCTTTCACCTTGTAATACGTGAATTTCAACTGATGTCTGATTATCTGCTGCAGTTGAGAAAATCTGACTTTTCTTTGTTGGGATAGTTGTGTTTCTTTCAATAATCTTTGTGCAAACAGAACCGAGTGTTTCAATACCGAGTGAAAGAGGAGTAACGTCTAAGAGGAGAAGACCTTTAACATCGCCACCTAAAACACCTGCCTGAAGAGCAGCACCGATAGCAACACATTCGTCTGGGTTAATACCTTTGAATGGTTCTTTGCCTGTGTATGACTTAACAGCATCCTGAACAGCTGGGATTCTTGAAGAACCACCAACCATAAGAACTTTGTCGATTTCTGATGTTTTAAGACCTGAGTCAGAAATAGCCTGACGAACAGGACCCATTGTTGCTTCAACAAGGTCAGCAGTGAGTTCGTTGAACTTTGCTCTTGTGAGAGTTGTGTCAAGGTGTAAAGGACCTGCTTCTGTCATTGTTATAAATGGTAAGTTGATAGCAGATGAAGTAACACCTGAAAGTTCGATTTTTGCTTTTTCTGCAGCTTCTTTAAGTCTTTGCATTGCCATTTTGTCGCCCTTTAAGTCAATGCCGTTTTCCTTTTTGAATTCAGCAGCGAGCCAGTCAATAATTCTCTGGTCGAAGTCGTCACCACCGAGGTTGTTGTTACCAGCAGTAGCAAGAACTTCCTGAACACCTTCGCCCATTTCAATAATGGAAACGTCAAATGTACCACCACCAAGGTCGTAAACCATAACTTTCTGGTCGTTTTCTTTGTCAATACCATAAGCAAGAGCAGCAGCAGTTGGTTCGTTGATAATTCTCTTAACTTCAAGACCTGCGATTTTACCAGCGTCTTTTGTTGCCTGGCGTTGTGAGTCTGTGAAGTAAGCAGGAACAGTAATAACTGCTTCTGTAACTTTATCACCAAGATAACTTTCAGCGTCTGCTTTAAGTTTGCTTAAAATCATAGCAGAAATTTCTTGTGGTGTGTATTTTTTGTCATCAATAGTAACTTTGTAGTCAGTACCCATTTGTCTTTTGATTGAAGCAATAGTTCTGTCTGGGTTAGCAACAGCCTGACGCTTTGCAACCTGACCTACAAGTCTTTCACCTGTTTTTGAGAAACCTACAACTGATGGTGTAGTTCTGTTACCTTCAACATTAGCAATAACGACAGGTTCGCCACCTTCAATAACTGCAACGCAAGAGTTTGTTGTACCTAAGTCAATACCAATTGTTTTAGCCATAATAAATTACCTCCAAAATTTGATTTTTATAAAAGTTTATTTTTTTATTGAGTTATCTGAACACTTGCAAATCGTAACACACGGTCACCCATTTTATAACCTTTTTCAAATACTGCTGAAATAGTATTTTCAGGTAAATCTGGATTTTCCGCAGTCATAACTGCATTGTGTATTTCCGGATTGAATTCTTCACCGACTTCACCGAATGAAACAACATCAGATTTGCTTAAAATATCCTTTAACTGATTGTAGGTCATTTCAATACCTTTTCTGTAACTTTCAATGTCATCGGTTTTATTATCTATCGCTCTGTCAAAATTATCAATGACAGGGAGAAGAAGTGCTAATGTACTTGCTTTAGAATCGTTGTAAGCAGATTCCTTTTCTCTTTGTGAGCGTTTTCTGAAGTTATCATATTCAGCAAGAACTCTCATATATGAGTCTTTTGTTTCTGCTAACTCTTTTTCTAACTTTTCTTTTTCTGCTACTAAAGCGTCAGTTTTTTTATCTGACTTTTTAGATTTTTTTGTTTCCTTTGTTTCTTTTGAAGAGACATTTTGTTCTTCGTTTAAGATTTTTTCATCAGTTGCCATAATTTACCTCACTCAAGTGTTTCTGTAAGCAGGTTGCCTATGATACCTGCTAAATATTTAATGCTTGGAATAAGCCTTGCATAATCAATTCTGGTAGGACCTATAATTCCTATTGAACCACTGTCACGGTCACCAACTGTATATTTAGAAAAGATAGTTGACGAATTGCGGAGTTCTTTAAATGCATTTTCTTCACCGATTGAAACCGTAAGCGGTTTTCTGTGAGCGGAGAGAAGAGTTTTAATAGGTGCTTCTCTGTGTAAAAAGTCCATAAGCTCGAATGCGTCAAGTGATAATTCAGAATGATTTAAGATATTTGACTGACCATTAAAATGTAAGTCGGTGGATTTTACTGAATTACAAAGGTCTGCAACACCACAAAGCAGGGGAGACATTACAAAAACTTTGTCACCTAACGAAGCAACAAGCGTCTGTATAAACGGAATATCTATATTTGAAACTGAATTACCTAAAAAGTAAGTCTGCATTATGTTGTAGAAAACTTCTGCTATTTGAGTGGTTATCTCACTGTCAGTACGGACAACCATACTTTTTAATATGCCCGATGTTGCAAGTAATACAACCATAGCGGTTTTACTGCTTAACGGAACTAACTCAACGCGTTTTATAAGTGCTTCACTGTCAGACGGTGAAGAAGAAATTGCAACACAGTTTGTAAGTTCTGAAAGAATACTACCTGCTTTTTCTAATAACTGGTCGGGCTCACCCGAATACCCCTGAAGCCATGTTTTAATTCTTTCCTGTTCTTCGTGACCTAATTCATATTTAGTCATAAGGTTGTCAACATAATAACGGTAACCTGACTGAGAAGGTGCTCTGCCTGCAGATGTGTGTGGTTGAATTAAGTAACCGAGTTCTACTAAATCTGCCATATCGTTTCTTATAGTTGCCGAAGAAACTGAATTGCCCATTGCATTCTGAAGTGTTTTTGAACCAACCGGCTCACCTGTTGCGATGTAGCTTTCAACTATCAACGCTAAAATCTTTTGTTTTCGTTCAGATAAGGTTGGCATTTTAACACCTCTTTGCAATTGGTTGTGTGGAGTGCTTTTTCGTTTTTAGCACTCGTTAGCACTTCAAATGTGAGAGTGCTAACTCTGTTAATAATATACATCTGTTTTTCCCGTTTGTCAACCTTTTATTCAAATTTTTTTGTAAATAGTTTGTGAATAAGTTATTTTAAAGTGACCTTTTGTTGCATAAATTATTTGTTTATGGTAAAATATAGAAACATTACTATTAATATTTCTGAAAGGCAATCGTTATGAAATTATCACTCGTTGTTCCGTGCTATAATGAAGAAGCAAATGTAAAACGCTTTTTTAATGAAGTTAATAATGCATTCTTGTGTAATGTAGATGATTATGAATTCGTTTTTGTAAATGACGGAAGTGAAGATAAAACTTTTGATAATTTAAAAGAACTTTATGAAGAAAATTCTGCTTATAATATTCAGGTGTTGTCTTTCAGTCGTAATTTCGGTAAAGAGTCTGCTATGTATGCAGGGCTTAAAGCATCAAGAGGAGATTATGTCTGCATTATAGATGCCGATTTACAACAAAGTCCGGAAGTGGTTCTTAAAATGCTCGAAGAAATAGAAAAAGATGAAAATATAGATTGTGTTGCAGCGTATCAGGAAGAACGAAACGAGGGTGCTCTACTTTCTAATTTTAAATCTGCATTTTATACTATTATAAATAAATTGGCAGAGGTTGATTTTGTAAATGGTGCGTCAGATTTCAGGCTCTTAAACAGAAAAATGGTTGATGCAGTTCTTTCTATGAGTGAATATCATCGTTTTTCAAAAGGTATATTCAGTTGGGTTGGATTTAATACTAAATATATAGCTTATGAAGCAGAAGAAAGAGAATACGGTGAAAGCAAATGGAGTTTTTTAAAACTCTTTAAATATGCAATTGACGGAATTGTCGCTTTTTCTACCTTGCCGTTAAGACTTTCAATAGCAACAGGTTTTATAACTGCAATTGCTTCAATCATTTATCTTATAGTTGTTGTTTTCCAGAAACTTATACAAGGAATAGATGTGCCTGGTTACGCTTCTATAATAGTATTGATTTTATTCTTAGGTGGTATGCAACTTTTCTGTCTTGGTATTTTAGGAGAATACCTTGCAAAAGTGTATGTACAGACTAAAAACAGACCACTTTATATTTTAAAGGAACATTTGGGTAAAGAGAATAAGAATGAAAATGATTATTACGATTTTTAATAAATATAAAGAAATTATAACTTATATTATATTTGGCATTCTTACAACGCTCGTGAATTTTTTTGCGTTCTGGCTTTTCACAAAAATATTTGGTGAAGAGTTATATTTAGTGAATAATGCTATCGCGTGGGTAGTTGGCGTTGTATTTGCTTATATAACAAATAAACTTTTTGTATTTGAGTCAAAAAGCTGGAATTTAAAACTCATAACTAAAGAAATAACAGGCTTTTTAGGTGCAAGAATATTCAGTTTTTTAGTTGAGGAAGGCGGGATGTTCTTATTTATATCTGTTTTAGGTCTTGGCGAAAAAACTTTAACTCTTTTAGGTTTTACAATAACAGGGCAGTTTATAGTTAAAATTTTACTTGCAGTTATTGTTGTTATCCTTAATTATGTGTTCAGTAAGTTTTTTATATTCAGGAAGCAGGAAACAGGAAACAGGAAACAGGGAACAGAATAATAAAAACAAAATTATCCTATCATTTTCAGTTGATGTTAAAATCAATTTTGAATGATAGGATAATTTCATTGTTTGCGAAGTCCTAATCCCTAGACTCTAGTCCCAAAAAAATAAAAACCACTGGTTAAACCAGTGGTTTTGTATTTTTTTCTTATTGCTCTACTGTGTAAACACTAACTTTTTTACGGTCTTTGCCAAGGCGTTCAAAACGAACCTGACCATCAACAAGAGCAAATAATGTATCATCTTTACCCTTACCAACGTTTGTGCCTGGGTGGATTTTTGTACCTCTTTGTCTTACAAGAATGTTACCTGCAAGAACGTGTTGACCGTCTGCACGCTTAGCACCAAGTCTTTTAGACTCTGAATCACGGCCGTTACGTGTAGAACCCATACCTTTTTTATGAGCAAATAACTGGATATTAATCTTAAGCATTCGTTACACCTCCATAAGTGTTTCTAAAAACTTCGGATAATCTTCTGCCAAACTGTCCAAATGAAGTTTAAGACCGAGTAAGATATCCTTTGTGATATGTCTTTGTTCCTTATTGACTGTGAGTTTCATTTTTGCGTCACTCACTTCGATTTTTGCATTGACTTCTAAAACATCTGTTATAGTGTTAGCTGTCATATATGCAACAGAGGAAACAGAAGCACAAACAATGTCTTCACCCTCGTCAGCATAATCCGAGTGACCTGAAATTAAGAAACCGTAAGGAACATCTCCGTCAAAATAAAAAGTTGCTTTTGTCATTACGCATTGATAGCTGAGATTTCAACCTTTGTGTATGGTTGTCTATGACCCATCTTGCGCTTTTCATTTTTCTTTGGTTTGTAAGTAGCAACAACAATCTTCTTGCCTTTGCCATTCTTAATAACCTTTGCGCCAACAGAAGCACCGTCCACGTATGGAGCGCCAACTTTAAGTCCGTCTTCTGCGCCAATTGCAATAACTTTATCAAAAGTTATTTCTGCGTCAGCTTCAACATCGAGTTTTTCGATGAAAATAACATCGCCATTCTCAACTTTGTATTGCTTACCGCCTGTTTCAATGATTGCGTACATAGTTTTTACCTGCTTTCTTTCAGTCTCGCTAACAAGGCACACTAATGTGTTTGTGAGGACATACCTCGCCCTTAATATGCGGCGTATGATATTTTAGCAGAAAGGGGGGAGTTTGTCAAGAGGTTTTTTAGAAAATAGGAATTAGGAACAAGGAACCAGGAATTAGGTTATAGAAATAAATTTATCCTATCATTTAAAGATGATACTTAACCCAACTTTAAATGACAGGATGTTTTCATTCCTTGCGAAGCCTGATTCCTAGTTCCTAATTCCTAATTCCTAATTCCTTGGTTATATCCTCCGCCAGTTCTGCATGAAAAATCATCTTTTCACCACTCGTCGGATGAATAAGCTCTGCTTTACCACAATGAAGTCCGGGTCGTGAAAGATTTTCTGTAATTTCACCGCCGTACATATCATCACCCAAAAGAGGAAAGCCTATAGATGAAAAATGCACTCTTATCTGATGAGTTCTGCCCGTTTCAATATTTACCTTCAATAATGCCTTATCAGAGCATCTTTTTTCAATCTGCCAGTGAGTAGTGGCTGGTAAAGCATCTTCTCTCTCGGTAGAAACTGCTCTTAATGTTTTATTCGGGTCAGGGCGGTAAATCGGAGTATCAATAGTACCACTGTCAGAAATATCACCTTTTACAAGTGCATAATATGTCTTTTCGATATTACCATTTAATCTGTAAGCAGAAAGTGAATTTTTAGCAAAAACAATAACACCTGAAGTACCTTTGTCAAGTCTGCCTATTGCTCTGCCTGCTGCTTCACTTCCGCCATTCTTTATAATGTAATCAGCAACACCATTTGCAAGTGTACCATTAGGGTGTCGTCTTGTAGGGTGTGCAGAAATTCCTGCGGGTTTATTTAAAACTAAAATGTCTTCATCCTCGAAAATTATATCCAAATCCATTTCGCAAAGAAGTGGAGGAGTAGATTTTTCAGGAATTCTTATTACAACAGTTTCATCTTTATAAACATTGTCAATCATTCGCACAATTCGGTCATTTGAAGTAACAGAACCTTCTGTATGACGGAGTGATTGAACAATTTTTGTTGAAAGTTTCAGGTGTCCTTTTAAAAAATGAAGAACAGGCCTGTCAGAAAATTCTTCAGGCACTATGTACTCTAAAATTCTCATAACAGCCCCTCCGTTTCATTTGTTTTCAGTTATTAAAGTTTTTAACAAAATGTATATGCAGTTGTATATACATTAAAAAAACAAAAAATTGTTCATAACTTTGTCAATGTAAAGTCAATTACTTTACTCGTTTTTTGTCAAATAAGAATAAAATTTGATTTTTAGCTCTGTTTGTGAACAAAACTGACAGAGTTATGAACAAAGTAAAGTGACTTACTTTACAAATGTAAAATTTTGTTAAATTGCAGAAAAAGAATTATCTGCAAATATTTTCAACAGAAATGAATATTATACAATAGCAAATTCAGAAACTTTTCTGTCTTTAAAAGTAGCAACAGATTTAAAACCTGCTTGTCTTGCAATTTCATAGGCTTTATCAATATTAACACCGATTCTTTCAGCGTAATGAGAGTCAGAACCTACAGAAATTAACTTACCACCTAATTCTTTATATCTTTTTATTGTTTCTAAATCAGGTGAAGGTTTGTTGATAGGGTACTTAAGACCACCCATATTTATTTCTAAAGCCTTGTCTTTTTCTGCACAGAGTTTTAAAAGTTCATCTACTTTAGATTTATATTTATCAATATCTTCAACATAACCACAATGATTGAAAATGTATCTGAATGGGTATGTAATGTGTGCTAAAATTTCAAAGTTGCCCCATTCGAGCATTTTTGTAAGTTCATTAAAATACTCGTTCATTGTTGCTTCAATGTCAATTCCGTCAAAACTTTTCCAGTTGTAAAAATCTTCCTGATTTCTTAAGTTGTGAATTGAACCTATAACAACATCATAATTATAAGTATCAATAATCTGTTGTGCTAATTCCGGAATGTAGTGAGGCTGAGCAAGTTCAACACCTTTTAAAATATTTATCTGACCTTGCAATTTTTCAGAGACTGCAGAAACATCTCTGAAGCTGTTTTCTACAACCTTGTCGTAGTTATCTTTATAATAGTAATCTACTTCGCAATGGTCAGTAAAAGCAACTGTGTGAATTTTATTGTCTCTTGCAGTTTCTGCCATAAATAATGCTTCGTGATTTCCGTCAGGGGAGTTTATTGTGTGAGTGTGTAAGTCGATGATTGATATATTATTCATATCAAATATACCTTCCTGTATTTATAGTTGTTATTAGATTACAGGAATTAGGAAATAGGAATTAGGAATCAGAGTTATATCGGTAAATTTATATTTCATATTTTAACTTCGTAATAAAAGTAAAATGAAACAATATATTTAGAAATATAATTCTAATTCCTAGTTCCTAGTTCCTAGTTCCTAGACTCAAGTTATTCTACCACAAACTTAAAAAAAATAATATAGCAAAAAAGAAAATAATTCCACGAAAAATCTTTATTTAATTGAGAGAATATGGTAAAATACTACTAATTTATAAAAATTGCTGAAGGGCAGAAGTGAAAAATGAAATTAACTTATGAAGCGTACGCTAAAATAAATTTAATACTGGATGTAACCGGTGTAAAGCAAAACGGATACCACACTCTTTTTACTGTTATGCAGTCAATTGGTTTAAAAGATGTTGTATCAGTTGAAAAAACAAAGGGTGAAAAAATCACTATTTCGTGCACAGATGAAACTGTACCGACCGATTCAAAAAATATTGTGTATAAATGTACGGTGAAATTCTTTGAGCATTTTAAAATAGAAAAGGATAAGGGTATTCATATTCATATAGAAAAGAATATACCACACGAAGCAGGTCTTGGTGGCGGTAGTGCCGACGGCGCTGCAGTTTTAGTTGCTCTTAACAAGATTTTTAATGTTAATGCAAGTAAAAGAGTGCTTATGTTCATCGGCGGAAAAGTTGGTGCAGATATTCCATTCTGTATTGTTGGTGGTACTGCACTTTGTCAGGATATTGGTACAGTTGTAGCACCACTTCCGGATATTAAAGATTGTAGTATTGTTATAGTAAAACCTGAAAATGGCAGTTCTACTGTGAAAGCATACGACGCTATTGATTCACTCGGTGAAAGACTTAAGCACACACGAAACAATGAAATGTTAGAAAATCTTCTCGATGAAAATCTTACAGATGCATTAAAATATTGTGACAATGTATTTGAACAGGTGATTGAAGTGCCTGACAGAGCAGATATAAAACATATTTTAAGGGAAAATAATTCTTCTGCGGCATGTATGTCGGGTTCAGGTTCTGCAATTTATGGTATCTTTTTCGATGAAAAAGATGCAGAGAAAGCAAAAAAAGAATTAGAAAAGAATTATAAGAAAGTATATATCTGTGACAGAAAAAACACTGGTGTAAAACTTGTTGAAAATTAATTGAATAAAATAAAAAATAACCGCCAATAATCCATTTGCAACAAATGAAAGGCGGTTTTTATTTATGACAACTTATACATACAAAGCATTTAAAGAAAGTCGCGATAAAATTTTTTTAGTGTCTTTAGTAATTGCATTTGTACTTTACTGTGCATTCTGGGTCACTTATTTTGCATCTGTTTCAGGTGAAATAAGAGAAAGTGTTGTAAGACTTCATATTTTAGCAGATAGTAATTCTCAGATAGACCAGGAAGTAAAATTAAAAGTGCGCGATGCACTTCTAGAGAAAAATTCAGAACTTCTTTCAGGTAAAGTTACCCCTGAAAATGCAGAAGCGTATTTTAAAAATTCAAAAGATAAATTAGAAAAGTGTGCAAACGAAGTTTTAAAAGAAAATGGTTTTGATTATAAAGCAAAAATCACTTTGGGTAAAGAATATTATACAACAAGGGTTTATGAAGACCTGACTTTCCCCGCGGGGACTTACACATCTGTAAAAGTAGTTTTAGGAAGTGGTGAGGGTAAAAACTGGTGGTGCGTAATGTTTCCTCCGCTTTGTGTACCCGCTGCCACAGGAGATATAACAACAGATGGTACAGTAGATTTAGAGGAGTATTTAGACGAAGACGGTAAAAAAATAGTTTCGTCAAAGGGCAAGTTTAAAGTTGGGTTTAAGGTAGTTGAGATTTACGAAAAACTTTTTAAATAAAAAAGCATAGTTTTGGAGTGATTTCCAAAACTATGCTTTTATTTTGCGTAGATATTTAATTTATCATACTTGACAAATTAACTGTGTTTTGATAAGATAATTATGCAGAACTGACAAATTAAGTTCAGAGGTGAGAGGATGTATATAACAGGTTTTGAAAACGAAAAATTTATTTTAAACGAACTTGGAAACCGAATAAAGCAATATAGAATATCATTAAATTTAACACAGGCAGAACTTGCAGAAAAGTGTGGTATTTCTATGAGTACTGTTGTAAGAATTGAAAATGGTGATGATATAAAATTTTCAAATTACATAAGAATATTATCTGGTTTGGATATTTTAGAAAATATAAATACATTAGTTCCAGAAGAAAGCACAGATTATAAAAAGATATTTGAAGAAAAAGCACCAAGAAAAAGGGTGAGACAAAAGAACGAAACAGGTAAAGTGGATTGGACCTGGGGTGAAGATAAGTAGGTGATTTTTTGGTTAAAAGAAAAACAGTAAGCGTAAAAATGTGGGGTACAGTTGTAGGGTATCTGCACGAAGAAGAAAATGGTGTAATAGGTTTTCAGTATGATAAAGACTTTTTAAAAAGTGGAATAGAAATTTCACCTGTAAAAATGCCGTTGTCAAATCGCACATATTCATTTTTAAATTTGCGTGAAGAAACATTTTATGGACTTCCTGGTATGGTGGCAGATTCTTTACCCGATAAATTTGGTAATATTGTTATAAATAAATACCTCGAAGCACAAGGAAGAACAAGTGACAGTCTTTCTATAATTGAAAAACTTTGTTATACAGGCAAACGCGGAATGGGTGCATTAGAGTATGAACCAGCACAGGATTTAGAGTTTGAGAGTAAAGAATTAGATATAGATGCGCTAACTAAATTAGCATCAGATATTTTAACAGAAAAAGAATCACTCCATATACAACATGAAAGCAATATGATGTCACAGTTAATGGAGTGTAGTTCATCTGTGGGTGGAGCGAGAGCTAAAACCTTAATAGCGTGGAATCCTCTGACAGATGATGTTCGTTCAGGGCAGATAGACGCAGGTAGCGGTTATGAATATTGGCTTTTGAAGTTTGACAATATAAAAAACAATAAAGATAAAGATGCTACACCTGATGAAAATGAATACACCAAGGTTGAATATGCTTATTATCTTATGGCAAAAGCGTCTGGTATAAATATGAGCGAATGTCGTATATACAAAGAAAATGGTAGTTCACATTTTATGACAAAACGCTTTGACAGAATAGGTCAGAAGGGTGAAAAAATTCATATGCAGACACTTTGTGCTATTGCTCATATGGATTTTAATCTGCCAAGAACATATTCTTATGAAGAAGCATTTGACATTATGAAAAAATTAAAACTTCCATATAAAGATTTTGTTGAACTCTTCAGAAGAATGGTGTTTAATGATTATGCTAAAAATTTTGATGACCACACAAAAAATATATCTTTCTTAATGGATAAAAAAGGGATTTGGTCATTATCACCTGCGTACGATATAACTTTTGCATATAAACGCGACAGCATTTGGGTTAATGCTCATCAGATGCTTATAAATGGCAAATCTGAGAATATTACAAAAGATGACCTTTTGGCAGTTGCTCGTAATGTAGGTATAAAAAAACAGGATGCCCAAAAATGTATAAATGCGGTTGAATGTGCTATAAAAAATTGGGAACTGTTTGCAAACGAGGTTGGTATTTCAAAACAAAATATTAAAAGAATTCAGAGTGTTATAAATTAAGTGTGCAAGTGTGCAAGTGTGCAAGTGTGCAAGTGTGCAAGTGTGCAAGTGTGCAAGGGTTATAAAAAGAAATCATCCTATCATTTAAAGTAAAACTAAAAATGATAGGATGTATTTGTTTTTATTAAATTATAATTGCGTCGCAGACCCTTAATTCTGCATTTTGCATTTTGAATTCTGCATTTTCAATGAAGTTTTATACTTCATTGAAATACGCTCTCACATACTCCGCAAGTCCTGGAATAAGTGATTTTATTTCTTTACCTGAAGTGTTAATCATAAGGTGATACCCCGCTTTGTCACCCCAGGCGGTATCTGCGAGCATTTTTCTTAAATCTGCTCTGCCTTTGTCGATTTCTTTCATTTTCTTTTCGATTTCTTTGTCAGTAAGCACTTCACCGGGTTTGGCTCTTTCTTTGCAACGCTTGATTTTTGACTCTTTGTCAGCGTAAACAAAGATGTTAAGAAGTTGTTCGTTATTGAGAAGGACATCAGCACATCTGCCGACAATTACGCAGTCACCTTTTGAGGCTAATTCTCTGATAACTTTTGTCTGCTCTGTGAAAAGTTCAACAGATTGATTTATGAAGAAAGTGGATGCAGAAAATCTTACACCGATAGTTGTCGGGTAAAATGCTCTTATATCTCTTTCGGCTGCATTTTCAACATAATCTTTATCGAGTCCCTGTTTTTCTGCAACCATTTCGATTATCTGGTAGTCATAGCAAGGAATCCCGAGTTCTTCTGCAAGGCGTTTACCTAATTCTCTGCCACCTGAACCGAATTCACGACTTATTGTAATAATCTTTGACATACTAATACCTCCTTTAAAATCTTAAAAAGATTTATTTTCTATCAGTATTATATCACAAATCAAAAAAATTTACAATAATTGATTGAGTTCCTGTAAAAGAGTTTCATCACTCTTTTTTGTTTTTGTTATTTCTGAAAATTCTTCACAACCGAAACCAATTAAAAATTCTGCAGAATATGTATTTCTGGTTATATCAGAAGTGAATATTTTTGTTTCAGGCGAGTCGCCTAATGACTCATAAATAAATTTACTGCTGTTAGCGAGTATTTTCTGAGAAGAAATAACAATACTTTTTAAATTTTCAACTTCTTCTTTTAAAACTTCAGGAGCGATTTCTTTTAATGACTTTTCGTTCTTTTCACAGAGTGTTCTGATTTTTGAAAGAATAGAATTAAAAGCATCTTTTTCTGTAAGCACACTATTTTCGTTTGTTAAAAATTCATTATCTTTTAAAAATTTAACTGTTTCTTTTATAGCTTTGTTTTTAACAATGCTCTTCTGGAGTTCCTCGTTAATAATATTAGATAAAAGATTTAAAAATCCTAATTTTTCTTCAATACCTGCATTTTTTAGTTTTTCTTTAAAATCTTCACTTACAGTACCATTTAAAACATTTTCAGGTGAGCACATTTCTCTCATATTTTTAAATGTTTTATAAAATGAAGCAAAGTCGGAAGCAACAGTTGGCACCTGAATATATTGTGCTACAAATTCATAGTCAATTTCAATATTCTTTTTCTCAAAAGAATACATAAGTCTTGATAAATCTTCCCAACCTCTCGCGGTAACAAATTGTTTACCGTCAGGGGTGTTTTCAATTATATAAAAATCTGTTGGCTTTGAGTCGAGATATGTAATAATTGATGGGTGAACTCTTTCATTAACTGCGTATTCACGCCATACATCGTAGTCAGACTGAATGTCAATCTTTTGAATTCTGTCAAGAGTTGCAATGTCATACTCTTTTACAGATTTGTTGTATTCAGGTGGGTTACCTGCGGCAACTATTACCCAACCATCCGGCACAGAGTGTGAACCGAATGACTTGTACTGTAAAAATCTTAACATAGATGGTGCGAGTGTTTCAGAAACACAGTTAATTTCATCTAAGAATAAAATGCCCTGTTTGTGACCTGTTTTTTCAATGTATGAGTAAACATCTGAAAGAATTTCGCTCATAGTGAATTCAGAAACATCGTAATCCACTCCACCGAAAGACTTTGTTTTAATAACAGGTAAACCTAAAGCACTCTGGCGGGTGTGGTGTGTCATTGAATAAGATACAATGCCGATATTCATTTCTTTTGCAACCTGTTCCATAACTGCAGTTTTACCTATACCGGGAGGGCCATAAAGAAAAACAGGTCGTTGTTTATTTACAGGAATAGTAAATTCACCATTCTCTTCTTTTTCAAGATATGCAGTTATTGTGTGTTTGATATGTTTTGTAGCGTCTTTAATGTTCATTTTTTACCTCACACTAAAAGTAAATCATTAAGTAAATTTTCTGTTTCTGAGAGTGCAGTTTTTTTCGTTTTGCCTGATACAATTTCTTGCAAATCGCTATAACCTTTTTTAGAACAAAGACTGTAAAGTGCGGCACAGAACTCTGTATCAAAAGAAAAATTCTCCAATAAATATGATAACACATCCTGGTCTCTGACTTCAACAGAAAAAATGGCAACATCTTTTTCATAACCTTTAATTAAATTAAAATATTCGTTTCTTTTTCTTTCTTCCAGATTTTTGGGGTACGCAAGTCTGAAAGCTGCAACAAACGGTTTTTCGGTATCTTCTGCCTTTTCAAGCTGGTTATCGTATTTAGAAAAATCAAATTCACCATTTTTTATAATATAGTCGCTGTCATCCTGATAAGAGTAAAAAGCACTGCTCATAAATACTTTTATATGCTCTTTCTCAATTGATAAAACATGGTCAGGACAGGTTTTATTTTTGTTTCTGTAAGCGAATGGTAAAACGCCCTCAAATCCGAGTGATAAATAATCTATAGTTTTCGGGATTGTTATGGTAATGCAGTTTTCCAAATCTGCCTTTGATGTAAATGACGAGCAGAAAGCGGTGCCCTTTATTTTGTATTCGTCATAAAATTTATTGTAAAAAACAGATTTACCAAGATATGTTAAATCGTTGTTAAATTTTATAAATTTTAAGTTTTTACTGTCTTCAAATGCTTTGTCGCCAAGTATTCTGAGTGTTTCGGGGAAAACCACACTTTCAAGAGACTGGCAACGCTTGAATGCATATTCTTTTATTTCCCTGAGATTTTTACTCAAAGTAATTCTTTTTAAATTCACACAACTGTGAAAGCAGCCTTCTTCAATAATTTCTACTGAATCGGGAATTATAATTTCTTCTAAACTGAAACAACCTTTAAAAAGATTTTTAGGTAAAACTTTTAATTGGGGTAATGTTACTTTTTTTAAAGAACGGCAATCCATAAAAGCGCCTTCGCCTAAAAAACTTAAATCAACTGGAATTGATGCTTCTTCTAATGAAACGCAGTTATAAAAAGCTTCGTAACCTATTTCCTGCAAGTTTTCATTGAATATAACTGTCTGTAAATTTCTGCAACCGTTGAATGTCATTCGTGAAACAGCTTTTACTTTTTTAGTCAATTCCAGTTGCTCAATACTTTCATTGTAACAATATTCATTTATTTTAGTTTTCTTTTTTTTGAGAACTAATTTATTGTTTTTAATTTTCAAGTTATCACCTATACAAGTAAGTCATCGTTATCAATAAAAAGCGGTGTTGCCCATAGTGGCATTTTTGATTTGTCAAAACAACTGTCGTTTATTAAAAATACAGATTTGAATTTTGGCATTTGTTTTGGGTAAACACCTTCACCATCTGTAAAATAAATAAGTCCGTTAATCTCGTTTTGTTTTGATGAACTGAAAATTTCATCAACATATTGAAAAACAGGTCTGAAATCTGTGCCACCAAAACCATTTAAAGTAAGGTTTTCAATGTAATCTTCCAATTCATCAGGGTTATGAACGATTTTAATATCCTTTATTTCGGAGTCGCATTGGATAATGTGGATTTCTGTATCAACAGAAAAGAAATCGGTGGATTCTAATATATTATAAGTCTTTTCAATAAATTTCTCAACTACATTTCCTTTTACAGAGCCGGAAGTATCAATTGCAATAAAAAGTTTTCTCGTTTTAAGACTTTCTATATATTCAAGCGGTTCTATAATAGGCATATTTTCGTACATTTTTAAACCATAGGTGTAAAAGATATAGTCAAATTCATCGTCATTTATTTCCATAGATTCATTAAAGAAAATGAATTTCTTTAAAAATTTACTGTAATCATATTTTTCATTTGAAACACTTTTTAAAACTTGCGTATCTGCACCAGACATATACCCCTGTTTTTTTAGTGCTTCAATATCACTTGCAACTGTTGGAGTGATTTTTCGCCATTCGTCTTTTTCTTCTTTTGCAGAGCCACTTATCGCGTCATACATTATTTTATCTTTTGACTCGTTAGAAAGACCTTTGCGGTTGTCTGCCTTTTTATAAATTGAACGGGCTTCAACTGTTTCTTCATTGTCGTCGAATTCAAAAAAAGCAAAATTCTTGTTTTTATACCATATTTTATGAATATCATCCTGAAAAGTGGTTTTATAAAGTTCAAGAGTCTCTTTGTTTATATCACTACTTTTTAAATAGTAATAAATATTTTCTGCAGAAAGGTTTTTAATATGTTTTTTTATAGCGTCAATAATTGCATTTTCCGAAATTTCTTTTTCACTTTTTACACAGGATAAATTCCAACTGTTTATGGTTGCTTCAACAGAAATATCTGCAGCAATATTCCAAAGAGAAGTGTCTTTAAAATCAATATTGAAAGGGTGTAAGAGCATACAATGAAGAATAGAGTGAAGCAAAACGCGGTTTACAGAAGAAGTATTTTCTTTAAATCTTAAAAGAATGTAATTCGGGTTGTAATAAAAACATCTGGCATCTGTAAAAATATCTTCTTCATTTGTCGGAATAAATTCCAAAGTGTTTATAGCACGAATTAAAGAGTGAATATTTCCTGTGAGTTCTGTTTTTGCTTTTAATAAAATTTCTTCAGATAAAATTTCCACTTTTGTTTTCTCCATTAATATTCACTCCTTTCAAAATTTAAAATTACAACCAAAAAGCAAAAAAGGTCGGTTTTTTGAACCGACTACCCTTTAAGAATAACATATTAAAATACTCATTGTCAATAACTTTTATTAAAGTCATTCCGGTGAATGATTATTCTCTCCGTTTTATATAGACAGAAGTGCTTAACTTTGTGGAATATTGCGGATTGCAAAGCACTTTTATATGTGCTATTATGTAGACAAAGGAAGGGTGAGTCCGATGCCACAGTAAACACAAAAATCTAATAAAGAAAGTGTGGTTCCGATGTACTAAAAAACCAAAAACTCAAACTCAAAAAAATTTGAAAGTGTGGTTCCGATGTATTAAGAAACTATAATTCAAATTCAAAAATTGAAAGTGTGGTTACAATGTACAACTAAACATCAATCCTTGGCTTACAACAAGCCGATGGCAGATTCCTTAAAATAATTAAAATAAATAAAAAAGAGTTAAAGCTTTAACCGTTAATATATAAAAGGAATCGCCTGCAAAATCTGTAGAAAGAAGAGGTAAACGAGAATGATGTTAGATACAAAAAGTGAACAGTAACAGCCCTTAGTTTGGATGTTTTTTAACATAAGCTAAGGGCTGTTACATTTTTTATTTTGCATCTTCTCCGGAAAATCTTATCATTTCTAAATTCGGACAATTTTCTGCATCTATTTTTTTATTGTAATCATCACAGATAATACCCCAGTGAACAGAACATTTTTCAATTAACACATTTTCTGCATATCTTAAAAGAAATGCGGAATTTTTTATTTTTTCAACACCATACTGAAGGCAAGGTCTTAAATCGTAAAGTCCACTTTCCCATTTTGTAGTTTTAGAGAGTGTTACATTTACATTCTCAAAAGTAACATTTTCAATCATATTTTCTTCGTTACCGTGAACTAAAATACCATTTTCGCCTTTACAGGTAATATTGAAGAAACGCACATTTTTTATTTTACCTGATTTTGTGTTTTCATCGCGATTAAATGTAGTAATAACAATCGGTTCAGCGGTACCCCACCAGTCAGGGCAGAAACGGCGGGTTTCAATAATGCAGTTTGAATATGTAACATTTTCGACATTACCGCCATCACGAATCTGAATTGAGAGTCCGCGGTTACTTTTTGTAATAATGCAGTTATTCACAATAATATTTCTGAAATCGCCGACACCCTCTGTGCCGATTTTAATTGCGGCGGAAGTAGAAACGAGAGTGCAATCTGAAATTATAATGTTTTCACAAGGGCCATATTCTGCGTTACCTTTTGATGTTTTCAAGCAGATACAGTCATCTGCACACTCAATATGACAACCTAAGATTCGCACATTACTGCAATGGTCAGGGTCAATACCATCAGAGTTTGCAACATCCAAATCATTTAAAATTCTTATTTGTGAAATTAAAACATCATCACAACCCGCAGGGTGAAGTGTCCAGAAAGGTGCGTCAACTACTGTGAAATCTTTAAAAGAAATGTTATTACTTTTTTCTATATAAATAACGGTTGGTCTTGGGTAAAAATCACCTGTTACATAATATCTGTCTTTTCTTTTTACAAAACTGTGACCATTTGCATCAATTGTGCCTTCACCAGTAATGGAACATTTATCTGCTTCGTAACCATAAATAAATACAAATGATGGTTTACCTGTAACGGGGTTGCCAATAAGCGCAGTTTTTGGGTCATTTATCATTTTACAAGGACGAATGTACCCGTCTATATTGTCAGTAGCCTTTAAAACAGAGCCTTTCTGCAAGTGCAATTCAACATTCTTTTTCATTCTTATAGAATCTGAAAAATATTTTTTTCCACTTGTTAAAACTACTGTACCGCCACCATTTTCTTCTGCTTTGTCAATAGCACACTGGATTGCTTTTACATCATTCGCTTTTCCGTCAGCAATAGCACCGAAATCTTCGGGATAAAAATATAACATAATAGTCACCTTTCGATTGAATTTGAGAAAATTATATCATAAGTTGGTTACAAGTTGCAACCAGGTATTAGGTATTAGGTGTTAGGTGTTAGATAAAATTAAAATACGAGGGGATAAAAAATAGTAAAAGTCAAAAAAACTAAACATCTAACACCTAATACCTGCACTCGTCATATAATGAAATATGCAGAAAAATAATCATTTACTTGCAAAAAGTGAATAATAATTCACTTTTTTTAGTCGAAAATTGTAATAATTTGCCTGTATTTTGCAAAAAAAGTTCGTTTTATTCACGCTTATTTTTATTCAATGTTACAATATTACAAAACAAGAGAAGAAATTTGTTGCAATTTGACTAAATCGGGTATAAAATAGGCGAGTAAAAAATTTTATTCTATATTTTAAGGAGTAATAGTTATGAGTTATGTTCAAAGAGTAATTGATGATGTAGCAAAGAAACACGCCAACGAACCTGAGTTCGTTCAGACAGTTACTGAAGTTTTAACATCATTAGAACCAGTTATTGAGCAAAATCCTGAGTATGAAAAGTATTCATTACTTGAAAGAATTGTTGAACCTGAAAGACAAATTACTTTCAGAGTTACCTGGACAGATGACAAAGGTAAGGTTCATGTAAATACAGGTTACCGTGTTCAGTTCAACGGTGCTATAGGTCCTTACAAAGGTGGTCTTCGTTTCCATCCATCTGTATATTCTGGTATTATGAAATTCCTTGCTTTCGAGCAGACATTCAAAAACAGTTTAACAGGTCTTCCAATCGGTGGCGGTAAAGGTGGTTCTGACTTCGACCCAAGAGGCAAGAGTGATATGGATATTCTTCGTTTCTGCCAGAGCTTTATGACAGAACTTTACAGACACATCGGCCCTGATGTTGACGTTCCTGCTGGTGACATTGGCGTTGGTGCTCGTGAAATCGGTTACCTTTATGGTCAATACAGAAGAATTAAGGGTGCTTTCAAAAACGGCGTTCTTACAGGTAAAGGTCTTTCTTACGGTGGTTCTCTCGTAAGACCGGAAGCAACAGGCTACGGTGCTACTTATTATGCAGTTGAAGTTTTCAAACACTTCGGCGAAGATATTAAAGGAAAAACATTCGCTCTTTCAGGTTTCGGTAACGTTGCTTGGGGTGCAGCAAAGAAAATTGCTGAACTCGGCGGTAAAGTTGTTACAATTTCTGGTCCTGACGGATATGTTTATGACCCGGATGGTATTACAACAGATGAAAAAATCGAATATATGCTCGAAATGCGTGCTTCAGGTCGTGACAAGGTTCAGGATTACGCAGACAAATTCGGTTGCGAATTCTTCCCAGGTCAGAAACCTTGGGGTGTAAAAGTTGATGTTGCTATGCCTTGCGCTACACAGAACGAAATCAATATGGACGAAGCAAAGAAATTAGTTGCAAATGGTGTTCAGTACTACATTGAAGTAGCTAATATGCCAACAACAAACGATGCTTTAGAATATCTTAAAGAAAATGTAAAAGTTGTTGCTCCATCAAAAGCAGTTAACGCTGGTGGTGTTGCAGTTTCTGCTCTTGAAATGGGTCAGAACTCAATGAGATACAACTGGACTGCTGAAGAAGTTGACGCAAGACTTCAACAGATTATGAAAGATATTCACGACCATTCAGCAGCTGCTGCAGAAAAATACGGTCTTGGTTATGACCTCGTTGCAGGTGCTAACATTGCAGGTTTCATAAAAGTTGCAGATGCTATGATGGCACAGGGAATTATCTAAATGCAAAATTCAGAATGCATAATGCAGAGTTTCGCGACCTGCGGTCGGCAATTATAATTGAATAGAAATAAAACTATCCTATCATTTTTAGTTTACGAAAACTTTAAATGATAGGATAGTTTTTCACTTGTAATTTGTCACTCGTACACTTGTAACTGATATAAACGAAGTTTATTTATTATCAGTTTTTGCGGATTTGATTTGCTCGTAATATGATAATAGTAATCTAGAGGGTTCAATTTTCAAAATATCTAAAGCTTCGTCAATTGTTAATTCGCCGGAGTTGTAGTTGTTTTTTACTTCTAATGCTTTAAGATAATTTTCGTGTAATTTTTCTCTTGTTTGTCTTTCTTCGTCTGTTAAGTCTTTATCATCTATACCTTTTTTATAATTGTAGTAATCATCTTCATGAAAGAAAATATTTTCATTTAGCATTCTTTCTTTTTCAAAAAGAATGTCATTTTCTGATGGTGGATAGACATACAACATCGAATGTAATTCATTTGACAATTGAATATATTTTTCGTGCTCAGCAACAGTATCAACGGTTCTTCTTCCAACTAAATAGTCATAATAAGCATCTTCCAAAGCATCTTTTTCTTTTAAAATTTCTTCTCTTGAGGAATATGTTTCTTGTATTGTGAAGTTGAATTCTTCCACAAGTGTTGTATTGTCAGATGATATAATAGATAGTGTGTTGTTTGGTGTGCTATCTATTATATCAGTAGATTTTGCAGTGTTTTTAGAAATAGTAATAATAAAAGTAGTAATTATGACAATTAGTATAGAAGAAAATATAATTGTTTTGCTATGTTTTTTCAATATAACCACTCATTCTCAAAACTGAAATTTATTATTTTAGAATAAAATAATCTTGATTCAATAGTAACAAATATCCAACAGTTTGTCAATGTTTTGGATACGTTTTAAATTGTCTTGCAAATATTCAATCTAAATGTTAATATAAATATATATTGCAAAATACTGGAGTGAGTTCTATGAAAAAAGCAAGTTTACCACTTTCAAAAAACTTTAAAGTCGGTGAAATAGATAAAAGAATTTATGGTTCATTTATTGAACATTTAGGCAGAGCGGTTTATGGCGGTATTTATGAGCCGGGTCATGCTACTGCAGACGAAGACGGTTTCAGAAAAGATGTAATTGATTCTGTAAGAAAGTTAAATGTGCCGATTGTCCGTTACCCTGGTGGTAACTTTGTTTCAGGTTACAATTGGGAAGATGGTGTTGGGCCAAAGGAAGAAAGACCACAGCGTTTAGAACTCGCCTGGGGTGTTACAGAAACAAATGAATTCGGTACGAACGAATTTTTAAAATGGTGTAAAAAAGCAAATACAGAGTGTATGATGGCTGTAAACCTTGGTACCCGTGGAATTGAAGCGGCAAGAGATTTGGTTGAATACTGCAATCACGATAAAGGTTCATATTTTAGTGATTTGCGAATAAAACACGGTGTAAAAGACCCGCATAATATTAAAGTATGGTGTCTTGGTAACGAAATGGACGGTAGTTGGCAAATCGGTCATAAAAATGCCTATGAATATGGCAGAGCGGCAAACGAAGCGGCAAAGGTTATGAAAATGGTTGACCCGACTATTGAAACAGTTCTTTGCGGTAGTTCAAACAGAACTATGCCGACATTTGGTAAATGGGAAGCAGAAACTTTAGAAGAAGCATTCTGGAATGTTGACTATGTTTCACTCCATCAGTATTTTGACAATAAACTTGACGATACTCCGAGTTTTCTTGCAAAAAATATGGTTATGGATGATTTTATTGATACAGTAATTTCAATCTGTGACTATGTTAAAGGTTTAAAAAGAGCAAAGAAACAAATCAATCTTTCTTTTGATGAATGGAATGTTTGGTATCACTCGAATGGTACACCTGTTGAAAGATGGTCAAAAGCACCTTGTCAGTTAGAAGATATTTATAATTTTGAAGATGCTTTACTGGTAGGTTTAATGCTTATTTCACTTGTCCGCAGAGCAGACAGAGTGAAAATTGGTTGTCTTGCACAACTTGTTAATGTTATTGCACCTATTATGACAGAAACAGGTGGCGGAATTTTTGAACAGACTATTTTTTACCCATTTATGCATTTTTCAAATTACGGTCGTGGTACAACACTTCTTTCAAAAATCAGTTGCGACAAGCACGATACAAAGGAATTCACAGATGTACCTGATTTAGATGGTATTGCAGTGCTTTCAGATGAAGAAGATGCATTGACAATTTTCGCAGTAAACAGAAGTTTTACTGAAGATTACGAACTTTCTGTAGATATGCTTGATTTCGGTGGATTTAAAGCAGAAGAGCATATAGAAATGGCAGGTTTCGGAATTAAAGAAACAAATTCAATTGTTTCTGCACCTGTGAAACCAAGTAACAGAGAATTGCCTGAAACTGATGGCAGAAATGCAAAAATACATATAAAACCACTTTCATGGAATGTTATTCGTTTTAAAAAGGAAAATTAATTTATGAACTTTGATTACAGAGAAGCAGCCAAGAAGAATATTTTAGTAGTAGCACACAGAGGTGTAAGTGCCGGAAATATTCCTTGTAACACCTTACCCGCTTACGAAATTGCATTAAAACAGGGTGCCGATGTTATTGAAATGGATGTTGATATGAGTGCTGACGGTGAGCTTGTAGTATTTCATCCCGGTAGAGAATTTGAGCACCTTGGGATTGCAGAAAGTTTTGAGTATGCAACCTGGGACGATATAAGCCGTTACCGTTATGTGAATGCAGGGGAAAGATGTCCGACACAATTTGGTGTGTTAAAATTTGATGATTTTTTAGAAAATTTCAAAGACCGTTGTTTTATAAATGTCGATAAGTTCTGGGAGCATCCTAACGAAATTTATCAGGCAATTCATAAGCATAATATGGATAGTCAGGTTATTGTAAAATCTGCTCCGTCAGACGAGGTTTTCAGAGTGTTAGAAGAGGTTGCACCGCATTTGCAGTTTATGCCTATAGTGAGTGAAGAGCATAAATACCACGAGGAATTAAAATCAAAAAATCTTAATTATATTGGTGCAGAAGTCCTTTTCACATCTGATGAAAGTAAGGTTGCAAGTGACAAGTTTATTGAAATGATGCACAAAGACGATAAACTTGTCTGGGCGAATGCTATTATTTATAATTATCGTGAGCAATTATCGGCTGGCCATTCAGATGACATGGCTCTTACTGAATCTATGGATAAGGGTTGGGGTTGGCTCGCTGACAAGGGATTTGATTTTATTCAGACGGATTGGCCTTTGATGCTTATTGAATATCTCAAAAAGACTGGTAAATATTACAGATGATAGTGAAAAAGAGTGTATAATTATCCATTTCCGACACTTTTCGACAGGGATAATACACTCTTTTTACTTTTTAATAGAAAATAAAACCGTTTGTGTCGAAAGTGTTGACTTGTAATTGTCAAATAGTATAATTATATGGTGATAAAAAATTGAAAAAGAAGGCTTGTGGATGGGTAGACTGACTGTGCTGTTTGCAGATAAATTCGAAGAGATTTCAGAAAGATTCTGTGGGTGCAAAAATATAGGTTTTGATTACAGAACCTGCGAAAAAGATGGCAGTGTAGTTTTAGATGAACTTCGCAAAAATCCTGTTGATGTGGTTGTTATGGATTTTGCTATGAAGGGAATAGATGCGCTCGGTGTTTTAGAGCGAATAAGAACGATGAATCCATTATATACACCTGCAGTAATTGTCCTTTCAAGTGCAGATAGCATTTCTCTTAAAAATGAGTTTTACAACAAGGGTGCTGAATTTTATTTAAGAAAACCTGTGAAAACAGAAGAATTGATTTCTAAAATAAATGAAGTGAAAAGAAACCGTGAAATGAATAATTTAAAGTCTAATTCGGACAGATATCACGATGAAAGTGATGCAATTATTACTAAAATTATTCAACAACTTTGTGTACCTGCCCATCTTAAAGGCTATAATTATTTAAGATATGCTATAAAACTGTGTGTTGACACACCTGCACTTACCAATACAGTAACTAAAGAACTGTATCCGGGTGTGGCAATAAACTATTCTGTTACAAGCGAAAGTGTAGAAAGAAATATACGCACAGCAATAGAATTAGCGTGGCAACGCGGTAACGATGACGGATTTTCAAAATATTTCGGCTATAATAAGCAAATGAGAAAAAGCAGACCTACCAACGCAGAGTTTATTGCAAGAATTTCTGATGAAATAAGAATAGAATATGATGTAGGTTAATAAAAAATAAAATTATATGTGCACAACAGACAATTATGCGTTTTGTTTGTTGTGCACTTTAATTTTTTTATTTTATTGAAAAAATATGCAGTTTATGATACTCTTAAGGTATGTAGGCTTTTTTATAAAAATCTTTTTACAGGGGATGAAAAAATGCTTAAAAGATTAGATTTATCTGCATTTAAAAAAATATATGATAAAAGTGCTATTGCTTTTGCGGTTATTAATTTAATAAGAAATGCTGAAGGTGTTGTTTACGATTTTTCTTATGAATATGTAAATCAGGCTATGGCAGATATTGATGGTATAAAAGTATCTGATATAGCTGGTAAAAGATATTCATCTCTTTACAAAAAATACCCCCCTAAAACAACACTTAAAAATCTCTCTGATGTTGCAGATAATGGTACTGCAGGGAGTTCGCAGGAATATTGGAATGAAGCAGGACTTAGTGTATCTATGCAATATGCTTATGTTTCAGAAGATACTGTTTCTGTAAGTGTAATAGGTATTTCAAATATTGAGCAGATGAAAAACCAGAATGCACAATTGGTAAATAAAATACCTGGTGGCGTTGTTATAATTGAAGTTACAGATACGATTCATTTTTATCATTGTAATGATTGGTATCATACTACTTTGGGTTACACTGCTGAAGAGTTTGAGTGTCTCCAGAAAGAAGATGAAAATGCAGGTATTCATCCTGAGGATATCGAAATTTTAAAAGACAGTATTGCAGAATGTTTTTCCAGTAAAAGAACGGATACACTCACATTAAGAGTTGCTCACAAAAATGGTACATATAAATACTTGTGCCTTAATACAGTTGTTGTTGGTAAAACTCATAACAAACTCACTCTTTATGGTATGTACACTGACGTTGACAAACATATTCGTCTTACAAATAAACTGGCGTATGTCAATGCCGAAATGGATAATATGATTGCGTCAATTCCAGGTGGTATTTCAAAATATGTCTTAACAGAAGAAGGTACATTAAAACGACTTTACAGTTCACCTGGTATGGCAGAACTTGTTGGTAAAACTCAGGAAGAGTACGAAAGGGATTTTGACAAAGACTGGAAAGAAAATATTTATTATGCCGATTTCCCTATTGTTCAGAAAAAAATTGTTGAATGTATAAAAACTTTAAAATCTACAGAGTTTACATACAGACTTATTCATAAAGACGGAAGTCTTGTCTGGGTGACAGCCTTAGTTCGTGTTATCGGTGAAAAGGACGGCAGACCATTGGCTCACGCCGTTTTCCATGCAATGACAAAAAGTGAAATTCTTTACCAGACACTTCTTGATAATATTGATACAGTTACCATAGTTCGTGATGTAACTAATGGTGAAATTCTCTATGCCAATAAAGTTGCGTCGAATTTCTTTGGAATGACAGAAAAACAACTTATTGGTAATAGTTATGTTGATGTTATGAACGCCAATAATATAAATTATGAAGATTTTGAAGTGGATTTTGAAAACAATGTATTAAAAGAAGTTATATCTGGTGGTAAATGTTATAATGTAACCGCAGAAAAAATTGTCTGGAATGACAGAGAATCTATTGCAAGTTTCTTTACAGATATTACAGATTCATATAACGCACGACAAGAACTTCAGGGCGATAAGGACAAACTTGATGATATCGTTAGTAAAATCCCTTTAGGTATTGTAGTGTTTAAATTAGATAAAGATGATGTTATTTATGTTGAACACTGTAATGACAGTATCTGCGAAAAAATAAAAATAGATAAAAATGATATTGTGTATGGTGAATTTAAAAATCTTACTCTGCCTTTTGAGTTTTATAAAGAAGATATTTCTGTAATACTCAAATCATTTGAAATTGCAAAAAAGCAGCAAGAACCATATTTCTACGATTTCAGAATTATTTATGATGATGGTAGAATTTCGTGGTTTACAGCAAGTTTCCAGAGTGTTCCCCAGGATGATGGCAGTTTCCTGATTTACTCAGGATTCATTGATATTACAGAACAGAAGACGCTTGAAGAAAAACTTGTTCTTAATGCGAAAGAAATGAGAGAATCCGTTGTTAAATTGCAAGAAAGTCAGGAAAGACTTAATGCAGTTTCAAGACGAGCAGAGTTGTTTTATTGGGAAATTGAACTTGAATCTGGTGATGTTACTGCTTTGTTTACAAGGGAAGATTCACCAAGTGGTAATTTGAAAAACGAAGGTTTTGCTACGGACTTTATTATTTCTGAAGATTTGGAATATTTCAGACTTATGACGGGTCTTGCTACATCAGGTAAAGAAGAGCACCTTACATTTGATGTGCGTGTTGGTGAAAATATAGAAAAAAGTGAATGGTTCAGAATTACTTACGATGTAATTAAAGATGATGAAGACAAAGCAGTAAGTCTTCTTGGTCTTGCCCAGAATGTAAACGAATTAAAACTTGAACAAAGAAGACTTGACGAAGAAATTGAAAACTTAGAAACTGCAACACAAAAACGAGATGTTCTTTCAACTATGAGAATAAATCTTACTGACAACTGTGTTGAAAGTTACAGTAGTAAGCCGGAAACTGAACTGGATGTTCAGGTTGGTGATAAGTACACCGATGTGCTTGAGAAAATTGCGAGTCACACAGTTTTAAGTACAGGTTATGAAGAAGTTTTCAAACAACAGTCATTAGAAAAATTACTTTTGTCTTTTGAAAATGGTGAAAAAGTAATTTCTGTTGATTATCAGATAGAAACTTTTGATAATGCTTCTTGTTGGGTTAATAGTTCGATTCGTCTTTACAGACACCCCACAACCAAAAAAGTAATGTGCTTTATGTATTGTTATGATATAAACGATATTCATGTAACTAAAGAAATCATTAATAAGGTTGTTGAAGATGGTTATGAACATATCAGTGTTATAAATGTAAAGAACAGAAAGATTGACCTTTCAATAGGTGACGAGAACTCTGTTACTTATATGAAAACAAATGATGTATTTGACCGTTCTTTAATGAATGTCTTTGCAAAACTTGGTTCAGATGAATTAGCAGAAAGTGGTTTTGATAACTGTTGTCTTTCTAATGTTATTGATGAACTTAGAGAGAGAGATGAGTTTGCGTATCCATTCAATATAAGCAAAAATGAGAAAAAAGAACGAAAACTATTTACTTACAGATGGTTTGACGAAACAAAAACAAAGATTCTTTTGCTTGTAACAGATATTACAGATGTTTACCAGCAAGAAATAAAGCGTTCAGAAGAACTTGCAAAGGCTCTCGACACAGCGGTTATGGCAAACAAGTCAAAAACGGATTTCTTGTCAAGGATGAGTCACGAAATCAGAACACCTATGAATGCAATTCTCGGTATGTCGCGACTCGGTGAAGATATTGCAACCGAAGAAAGTGTTATTTCATATTTTAAAGATATAAATGCTTCTGGTAACTATCTTTTAGGGCTTATTAACGATATTCTTGATATGAGCCGTATTGAGCAAGGCAAAATGGATATTTATAACAAGTACGAAGAATTCACTGAAATAATTCGTTCAGTAGAAGTTGTTATAAAACCATTGGCGGAGCGAAAAAATGTTGAGTTTAATATAATAAAAAATGGCGAAGCTCCTCAATGGGTTTATTTGGATAAACTTCGTGCACAACAGGTATATATAAATATTCTCAATAATGCAGTTAAATTCACTGAATCCGGTGGTAAGGTCGAGTGGGAAATTAATAGTGAAATGATAAGTAATAATACAGTTAAAGTTACCTGTAAAATATCTGACACCGGTTGTGGTATGAGTGAGAGTTTCCTGGAGCGTATTTTTGAACCATTTGCACAGGAACAGAATAGTCTTGTCAACGCTCGTCAGGGTACTGGTCTCGGTCTTGCTATTGCAAAGAGCATTGTTGAAAAAATGGGCGGTACTATTTCTGTTGAAAGTACTATTGGTATTGGTACAACATTTACAATTGAGTTTATAAGAAACTGTAAACAGATAAATGATAAGCAAAATCTCAACCAGGAAGCAGATGATGTCAAGAGTATTCTTGAAGGCAAGAAAGTATTACTATGTGAAGACCATCCGCTCAACACACTTGTTGCTACAAGGCTGTTAGAAAAAGTTGGAATGACAGTTGAACCTGCTGAAAACGGGAAAATTGGTGTTGAGAAATTCTTGCAGTCACAAGAAAGTGAATATGCAGTAGTGCTTATGGATATAAGAATGCCTGTTATGGACGGACTTGAGGCTGCCACCAAAATAAGAGCATTGAATCGTCAGGATGCAAAATCCGTACCGATTATTGCAATGACTGCAAATGCTTTTGCAGAAGACAAAAGCCTTTCAAAAGCGGCAGGTATGAACGAGCATCTGTCAAAACCTATTGAACCTACAGTTCTTTATAAAACGCTTTCAGATTATATTAAATAATATTTCTTTTATTGGATTGGCATTGTATTTGCCAATCCAATATTATTTTTATTATTACAAAAAAGAAAAATAGCACAGAAAAAACAATAGTTTTTTGTGAGTTTGCACTATTTTTACAAACATTGGAAAATTTTTTTGTAATATTGTTGAATTTTTAATAAAAAGTGTTATAATGTTACCATAAGAAAAATGTGTCATTGTGTCGTGACGCTTTTTCTAAAAAAATTAGGGGGCTTTTTTGTGGCTAACAAAGATGTAGTCCTTGTTATTGATGACGACAGAGTTGACAGAGAAATATTAAAAACTATTCTCTCAAATGACTACTATGTTGTCGAAGCACAGGACGGACAAGAAGGTTTTGATTTCCTTGCACGACATGAGCAGGAAGTTAAATGCGTTATTGTCGATATTTATATGCCTGTATTGGATGGTTACGGATTCTTAAACAAGATAAATGAACATGGTTTGAAAATTCCTGTAATTGTAACAACAAGTGATTCAGGCGAAGAAACTCAGGTAAAAGTATTGGCAGAAGGTGCATGGGACTTTATTGTTAAACCTTACAATGCTGATATTGTAAAACTCAGAGTCCAGAATGCAATTATGCGTACAGAATTTTTTGCTTTTAAAAAATTAAAGTACATAGCAGAATATGACACGCTTACTGGTATTTTCAATAAAGATAAATTCTTGAAAAAGACAAGAATTATGCTCGATAATAACCGTGATAAGCAGTTTGTGTTTATTCGCTTCGATATTGACCGCTTTCAGTTGGTTAACTCTTTTTATGGTGTGAATGAGGGCGACAGATTTATCAAGTATATTGCAATGGGACTTGAAAATCTCGCAAATCAGAGAAATAATCTTACCTATGGTAGAATTGAAGCTGATGTGTTTGCTCTTTGTGGAGAGTACGAAAGTGAAGAAGAAGTTTTTGAACTTATTGAGAAGCATGTAGAAGTAATTAAAAGTTACAACAGAAATTTCGATATAGTTCCTAATTTCGGTGTCTATTTCCTTGACGACCTGACATTATCCCCCAATGTTATGCTCGACAGGGCAACACTTGCCGCAAAAACCTGTAAAGGTAATTATATTGATACAATTGGTGTATTCAAACCTGAAATGAGTGCAAGACTCGAAAAAGAGCAAGAGATTGTAAACGAAATGGTACAAGCGTTGCAGGATGAACAATTCATTGTTTATCTACAACCTAAATATTCTCTTGAAACAAATGCACCTGCAGGTGCTGAAGCACTTGTAAGATGGATGCATCCTGAAAAAGGTATGATTTCACCAGGTCTTTTTATTCCTGTATTTGAAAAGAATGGTTTTATTGAAAGACTTGACCATTATGTATGGGAAGTTATTTGTAAATATTTAAGAAAATGGATTGACGAAGGTCTTAAACCAAATCCTATTTCAGTTAATATTTCGCGAGTGGATTTATATAACCCCGGCATTGTGGACTTTATCATTGGTCTTGTTGATAAATATAATGTTCCGCACGAGTTATTCCAGTTAGAACTTACTGAAACCGCTTATATGGACAACCCGCAGGTTATGAAACAGGTTGTTTCTGGTCTTAAAGAAAATGGCTTTACTGTAATGATGGATGACTTCGGTAGTGGTTATTCTTCACTCAGTATTTTAAAAGAAGTTGAAGTTGATGTTCTCAAGATTGATATGCGCTTTTTTGATAGCAGCGGTAACGATGGCAGAAGCGAAAATATTATAGCATCTGTTGTTCGTATGGCTAAATGGCTTGGTATGCCTGCTGTTGCAGAGGGTGTTGAAAAGGCAGAACAGGTTAACTTCCTTGGTAGTGTTGGCTGTGAATATGTTCAGGGATTCTATTTTGCAAGACCTATGCCGATTGATGAATACGAAAAACTTGCTAAGGAAAATAAAGAAAAGACAGTTTCAAAAATTGTAGATGCGACTGGCGTTCTCACAATGGATAAACTGTGGTCTTCTGCACCTGAAATGGAAATTCTCTTCTCAAATTCTGTACAGGCAAGTGCTATTTGTGAATTCGATGGTAATAAATTTACATATCTCAGAACAAACAACGCTTATAAAGTATTGTTTGGAGCTGATGGTGTTTCAGAAGGGAATCCATTAGATTACATCTTCTACGAATATAAAAATGATGTCCTTGAGGCATTCAATAATGCAGTTGATAATGATGAATTCGTAGAATGTCAGTATCAACGCAGAGTACAGCAAGGAAAAGCACTATGGGTTTCAATGAAACTTCAGTTTATTGGTAAGATAGGTGGAGAAAAATCTATATTCATTGCTAATCTAGCCGATGTTACAATGCAAAAAGAAGTTGAAAATGAACTCAGAAAATTAAAGAAAGTTATGAATGGCGATAAAAATAAGCCTAAAAAACTTCTTGTTGTTGATGATTCTGAACTCAGTAGCAGAATTATTAAAGATATTTTTTCTGACAGTTATGAAGTTATTCTTACTAAGAACGGACTCGAGGGTCTTAATCAGTTGAAGGAATACAAAAATGAAGTAGCAGTTGTATTGCTCGATATGGTTATGCCTGTTATGGATGGTAGGGAATTCCTGGAGCGTAAAAATTCAGATGAAGATATAAGCGATATTCCTGTAGTAGTTATTTCTAGTGAAAGTGACGAAGGTCTTCAGGTAGATATGCTTCAGATGGGTGTTAATGACTATATTACCAAGCCATTTGTTGCAGAAATTATAGAGCGCCGTGTTAAGAATGTTATTGATTATAATGAGCGTTTCAGAAGAATGGTAAAAGAATATCAGAATATGTCAAAAGATTAAAAATAAGTCGAGCTTTATGTAATTGTAAAGCTCGACTTATCAGGGGAAAAGGGTACTATGAACAGAGAGATTTTAATGTCGGTCGGTATAGATTATGACGAGGCGATTGGCAGATTTGCCGGTGCTACGGAATTATTTGAGAAATTCCTTAAAGAAATGGCAATAATGAAAGTTATTGAACCGTTACAAAAAGCTTTAACAGAAGGTAATGTTGACGAAGCGTTTGCTGTAGCTCATACTTTAAAGGGTAATTTTGGCAATATGAGTGCAAAACCACTTTTTAGTATTATTACACCTTTAGTAGACGAACTAAAAAAAGGTAATATAACAGAGGCTCAGAAACTCTATATAAATTTGGAAAAAGAGTACGATGTTGTTACCGATGGAATTAAAAGAGCTATGTAAATAAATGAAATAATCGGGGGTGAAGTTTAAAACTTCACCCCCCGATTGCTTCAAAATTTAAAACCACGAATTGAATTTTTTTCAATTCGTGGTTTTTTTATTTATTATCTTTTTATAGCACCAAAGATAGCATCAAGAAGAAGGTCTATATAAACCATTAAATCACGGAGGAACTGATATTCTTCAAATTCAATGTCGTAACCAGCTGTACCATCAATTTCTCTCTTGATTTCGTGGTTACATTCTAAGCAGAAATTTGATTCGGTATTGTCTCTTAAAAATGATGAATCATCATTAGGAGTCCATGCGGTATCGTCATAAGTATGTTCTTCCATAGAGTCAGGAATAACATAACCGCAACCAAAACATTTTGTTCCGTGCTTTGTGCTACCAAGACTTGTGTTTTCTTCGTATTTGTGATTTACAGTAACAGGAACTGTTGCTACTACAACACCATCAAGAATAATTTCAACCTCAGTAACATCTACTGTAAGTTTTTTTGAAAGGTCAATAGAAAATTGGAAACGCGTGGAAGATGAAGAATAAGAAATAGATTCAACATAAGCACCAGAAGCGTCTGTAATAGTAACACTGATTCCTGCAGGACTGAATTTTTCATAATCATAGTACTCTGTTTTTGTAGGCCCCTGTGTTAATGTGAATGTATAAGGACCTGCAGCGAGAGAGATTACAGAAAATACTGAAAGAAGCATTACAACAGCAAGAACTGTTGCTAATAATCTTTTAGTTTTCATGAACTTTAACCTCCGCCTATTAAATTAAAGCAAATGCTTCAACAATCATAGAAACAAAACCTAATAAAATAACAAGGATTTCTGATGTTGCAAAAACTGATGGGTATGTAGCAGTGCCTTCGATGTAACGAGAAACTGTGTCGCCACAAACGAGACAAGTACCTGTTTCGGTTTCTGAAGTTAAAAGACCTGCATCACCATTAGGAACCCAGTATGAAACTGTGTGTTCTGTGTTTTTACAAACTACACCACAACCTGCACAAATTTCACCATGAGTATGGTTATTTACTGGAGTGATTTCGCCACCTGCGTGAGAAACAACAACAGGGACAAATCCACAAGAATCACCTTTGTAGAACACTTCAATTTCTGTGATGTAAACTGTGAGAGGCTCATCAAGCTCTACACTGAAAGTGAAATATTGGTATTCAGTTGAGTATTTGATTTGTGTGTTGTTCGCATCAGTAATTACTAAACCTGTTGGGTCAAAACACTCAACATCAGTAAAAGCAGATTTGTTCTGATTAAATAAAATTGTGTATGTACCAGCAGCTGATGCTACTACGCTCATTGAAACAGCAAGAAGTGCAATTGCCATTACAAGAGCAAGAATTTTACGAGTTTTCATAACAATTCCTCCAAAATGTTATTTTTTTACTACTGCATTATAACACACTTTTTTCAAAATGTAAAGATACAAAATAAAGTATATTAATTGTGCGAAATCACTAAATATGCTAATATTTCCATAAAACCTATGTTTTTCAGTTGACTGTGGTGTTTTTAAGATATATAATTAAAGAAATTTTAACAAAAAACAAACAAAAGGAATGAAAAAATTTGTTAATAAAGGGTTTTCAAAAACTTACTTTGCTTGATTTTCCCGGCAAAACTGCGTGTACAGTTTTTACAGGTGGATGTAATTTCAGATGTCCGTTCTGTCATAATGCAGGGCTTGTTACAAAAATGGATACTGAAATAATTACCGAAAGCGAAGTTTTTGAACATTTAAAAAAACGCCAGGGTATTTTAGATGGTATTGCAATAACTGGTGGCGAACCATTGTTGCAGGGAGATATAGAAGAATTTTTAAGAAAAGTCAGGGAATACGACTACGCAATAAAACTTGATACAAACGGAAGTTTTCCGGAAAAACTTGAAAGTATTATTGAAAATGGTCTGTGCGATTATGTGGCTATGGATATAAAAAATTCTAAAGAAAAATATTCAGAAACAATCGGTATTAATAATTTCGATATAGCTTCAATAGAAAAAAGTGTTGGGATTTTGAAAAAAGGAAATGTACCTTTTGAATTCCGTACAACTATTACTAAAAATTTTCATACAATTATGGATATAGAAAATATTGGTAAGTGGATAGAAGGAACAGAAAATTATTACCTGCAGAATTTTGTTGATTCTGGGAATTTAATCGACAGTGCTACTGAGGGCGTTTCAAAAGAAGAAATGAAAGAAATGCTTGAAGTTGTTAAAAAGTATGTGCCGAATGCTGATATTCGTGGCTTGTAAGTAACGAATATCAAATGCAGAATTAAGGGTCTGCGACGCTATTATAATTATAGTATAGGGGAATATGAATTGGAGAAGGTTTTAGAGTTAAAAAGGGAAATTGAAAAGGCAAAGAAAATCTGTATATTTACAGGTGCAGGTATAAGTTGTCCGTCTGGTATACCTGATTTCAGGTCAGAAAATGGTCTATATAATGAAAAAGGTGATTATAAATATTCACCTGAAGAAATGATTTCTCATACATTTTTTATTAATAATACAAAATTGTTTTATGAATTTTATAAATCAAAAATGATTTATGAAAATGCAAAACCTAATAAAGCACATATATATTTCAGTAATTTACAAAAAAGTGGTAAAGATATTCGGATTGTTACACAGAATATAGATTCGCTTCACACTATGGCGGGTAGTAAATGCGTTTTTGAAATTCATGGCAGTGTAAAAAGAAACTACTGCACAAGATGTAGTGAGTTTTACGATGAGAAATATATTTTAGAAAGCAAAGATATTCCGTATTGTAAAAAATGCGGAGGTATAGTAAAACCAGATGTGGTTCTTTACGAAGAAGGACTTGACGACAAAACAGTGCAAGGTGCTATAAATGCTATTCAGAGTGCGGATTTGTTAATTATAATAGGAACTTCCCTCGCGGTATACCCTGCGGCATCTTTTATAAAGGTTTTTAAAGGTGAAAAAATTGCCCTTATTAATAAAGGTATAACACCATTTGATGAAAAGGCAGATATTGTTATATATGATGATATTGTGAATGTAATAGATAAAATCAGTAACTGAACACAAGATATTGTGTTCAGTTATTTCTTTGGAAATTTAAATTTGCGAAATTTGTCGTAAAATGACCAAAATAAAATGACAATATATGTGCATATTGTATATAAAAAACAATATCTTGTGATTTCGACCTAAAAAAAGTTGTTTTTAACCACAATATATTGTGATTTTTCTATTGACAAGGAACAATATATCTGTTATTATCCTATATGCTAACGAAAAACGAAAAGAAAAAATTTAAGGAGAACGAAATAATGTATCAAGTTATCAAAAGAGATGGCAAAATTTCAGGTTTTGATATAATCAAAATCACAGACGCTATTAAAAAAGCGTTTGAAGCTTGCGAAAAGCAATACAATGACAATATAATTGATTTTCTTGCTTTAAAAGTTACTGCAAACTTTGAGCCGAAAATCAGCAATAATCTTGTTGCAGTTGAAGATGTACAGGACAGTGTAGAGTCAGTTCTTGTTCAGGCAGGGTACGCAGATGTTGCAAAAGCATACATTCTTTACAGAAAACAACGCGAAAAAATCCGTAATATGAAATCAACAATTCTTGACTATAAAGATTTGGTTGACAGTTATGTTAAAGTTACAGACTGGCGTGTTAAAGAAAACTCAACAGTTACTTACTCTGTTGGTGGTCTTATTCTTTCAAACTCAGGTGCTATTACTGCTAACTACTGGCTTTCAGAAATTTATGATGAAGAAGTTGCAAATGCTCATCGTAATGGTGATATTCATATCCACGACCTTTCAATGCTTACAGGTTACTGTGCAGGTTGGTCATTAAAACAACTTATTAAAGAAGGTTTAGGCGGTGTTCCTGGTAAAATTACATCAGCACCAGCAAGTCACCTTGCAACTCTTTGCAATCAGATGGTAAACTTCTTGGGTATTATGCAGAACGAATGGGCAGGTGCTCAGGCTTTCTCATCATTCGACACATATTTAGCTCCATTTGTTAAAGTTGACAATCTTGACTATAAACAAGTTAAAAAATGCATTGAATCATTCATTTTCGGTGTAAATACACCATCCCGTTGGGGTACACAAGCACCATTCTCAAACATCACTTTAGACTGGACAGTTCCTGCTGACCTTAAAGATTTGCCTGCAATTGTAGGTGGTAAAGAAATGGACTTCACTTATGGTGATTGTAAAGCAGAAATGGATATGGTTAACAAAGCATTTATTGAAGTTATGATTGAGGGCGATGCTCACGGTCGTGGTTTCCAATATCCAATTCCAACATATTCTATCACTCGTGATTTTGACTGGTCAGAAACAGAGAACAATAAACTTCTCTTTGAGATGACTGCAAAATATGGTACTCCATACTTCTCAAACTATGTAAACTCAGATATGGAACCAAGCGATGTTCGTTCAATGTGCTGCAGACTTCGTCTTGACCTTCGTGAATTAAGAAAGAAGAGCGGTGGTTTCTTCGGTAGTGGTGAAAGCACTGGTTCAATTGGTGTTGTTACTATTAACTTACCAAGAATTGCATATCTTTCTGAAAATGCAGAGGATTTCTATAAGAGACTTGATAAACTTATGGATATTTCTGCTCGTTCACTTAAAGTTAAGAGAGGCATTATTACAAAACTTCTTGATGAAGGTCTTTACCCATATACAAAGCGTTACCTTGGTACATTTACAAACCACTTCTCAA
>SVPQ01000014.1 GCA_015065845.1 Oscillospiraceae bacterium | reverse complement strand
TGAAAATAGAATACAGACCAGGATAGGAGAAAAAGACGAAATTTGGCACGAATTTGACCAAATATGAGAAAGCAGATGTTTGTCAGAGTGTGGTGATATTTCGGGGTGATTCGGACGTATTTCGCAATAACGAGTGTTTTTATTCAATTGGTAAACCAATGCATTTATACAAATTAGAGGATAAACGAGAAGCGACAAATCTATTACGAGATGCTATGGCGACAATGCGTTGGGAAATGTGGGAAGAGTTAAATCAAGCCACAAGAAAAGAAATAACACAGCAGGATTATTTTGAATATACAAAAGACAGACTGGAAGAATATCCGAAACTTGATGTTGAATACGAAAGAACAAGAGGGTGAAATTTGTTTCTCTGGTCTGCAGTTAATGCTTGGATATTATGAAAATCAAATTGAAACTGATAATATTATTAAAATTCATTCCGATGGCGAAAGGTGGCTTCATACAGGCGACCTTGGATATTTAAATGATGACGGGGTTTTATTTGTAAGTGGACGAATTAAACGAATTTTGATTACAAAGGGAGATGATGGAACACCAACAAAGTTGTTCCCAGCAAGAATTGAGAACTTAATTATGAAGCATCCATCGGTTGAGCTTTGTTGTGTGGCAACACTTCCAGATGATGTAAGGGTGAATGTGGCAATTGCTTTTGTTGTATTAGTTAATGATGTTGAAGAAAGCTCGAAATTGATAGATGATTTAATGAATTATTGTAAAGAAAATTTACCAGACTATATGTTGCCTGAAAAAATAATTTTCAAAGAGTCTTTACCAAGAACACAACGTGGCAAAGTAGATTACCGAACACTTGAAAAAGAAGCGGAGAAGTTATAAGGAGCAAAATTATGACAACAGAAAAAGAATTGACAGGCTACCCGAGTATAGACAAGCCGTGGCTTAAATATTACAGCGAAGAAGCGATAAACGCAAAACTCCCTGAATGTACAATTTATGAGTACCTTTGGGAAAACAATAAAGACCATTTAAACGATGTTGCGCTAAATTATTATGGTCGCAAATTCACATACAAACAAGTTTTTGAAGGTATTGATAAGGCGACAAAATCCTTTTCTGCATTAGGAGTAAAGAAAGGCGATATTGTAATAGTATGCACGGTTAATACACCTGAAATGATATATACCTTGTATGCACTAAATCGTTTGGGAGCAATCGCAAATATGGTTGACCCGCGAACCAACATTGATGGAATACATGAATATATAGCGGAATCAAATGCACAATTCGTTTTGACTATTGACCTTGCATATCCTGCTATCAAAAAGGCAGCTCAAGGAACCTCTGTTAAAAATGTAATTGTTGTTTCGCCTTCCGATTCTCTTCCGTCTTTAGTAAAGGCAATATATAAAATGAAAAACAAATCGCCTCAATTTGGCGATGAAGTGCTTGATTGGAAGAAGTTTATTTCAATTGGAAAAGATGCAAACCCCGAATGTGTGGCTTATGAAAAAAATGCCTGTTGCGTAATGGCTCATACAGGTGGCACGACGGGTTCACCGAAAGGTGTTATGCTATCAAACGATAACATCAATGCTGTTGCTTTTGGATATCAATATTTAGGTATTCCCTTTGAAAGAAAGCATCGCTATTTTAATGATTTGCCTCCGTTCATTATGTACGGACTTTGTTTAGCAACTCACACAACACTTTCTTATGGATTGGAAGTAATACTTTATCCAATATTTGATTCAAAAGGGTTCCCAAAGCAATTTGTTAAATACAAACCACATCATTTCTCTGCTCTTGTTGACCACTTAAAATATTTAACAATTGATAAAAAGACTGAAAAAATCGATATGAGCTTTCTCATTTCTCCTGGTGTTGGTGGTGATGCAGTTGAATGCAAATTAGAACAGGATGTCAATAAGTTCCTCGCAGAACACAACTGCCAGTACGAAGTATGTAAAGGTTACGGAATGACAGAACTCAGTGCAACCGCCGTTATTACATTTAAGGGGGCAAATGCAATTGGTAGCGTCGGAATTCCGTTGATTTCAAATACTATAAAAATCGTAGATACGGAAACCTCACAAGAGTTAGGATATAATGAAACAGGAGAAATATGGATTAGCAGTCCGTCTATAATGTTGGGATATTATAATAAACCCCAAGAGACTTCCGAAATTATTATTACTGATGAAAAAGGTGTTCGTTGGGTCCGCACAGGCGATTTAGGTCACATTACCGAGGACGGCTTGTTGTTCCATGAAGGTCGAATCCGCAGAATCTATATGACTGCACACGAAGGACAACCTGCAAAAATTTTCCCGATGTTAGTAGAGGGAGCCCTCAAAAAATCTCAATATGTTAGCGAGTGTAGTGTTGTTGGAAGAAAGCGAAAAAATAGTGATTATTATGAAGCAGTCGCTTTTATTGTCAAAAACAGTGATACAACTGATACTAATGTAATTCTTGAAGACATTTCTAAACAATGTGACGAAAACGTGCCTACATATATGATTCCTGCAGAATATTGCTTCGTTGATGAATTACCGCATACGCCCGTTGGAAAAGTAGATTTTAGAGCACTCGAAAAAGAAGCAGAGAAGTTATAAGGAGCAAAAATTATGACAACAGAAAAAGAATTAACCGGCTACCCTTCTATAGACAAGCCGTGGTTAAAGCACTACACGGAAGAATGGACAAAAGAGTTGATTCCAAAGAAAACTGTGTACCGCAATATCTATGACAACAATATTGCCTATAAAAACGATATTGCTGTTATGTTTAATGGGTTTAAGACATCGTATAAAAAGATATTTGAAATGACCGATAAATATGCTAAAGCCTTAAAATCAAATGGGATTGAAAAAGGCGATTGTGTCAGTATGTGCTTGTCCTACACACCCGAAGCTCTGTGTTTAGTGCTTGCGTGTAGCAAAATTGGTGCATTGGCAAACTTTATCAATCCCTTGTTTACAACAGAACAAAAGATTGCACGATTAAATGAAGCAGCATCTAAAGTAACAATAGTTTTAGATGCTATGTTCCCCTATATGAAAGATGCAATTAAAACTATCGACACAAACAAAATCGTTATTTTGCCTGCTATTTCTTCCTTGCCTATTCTTGTCAAAAAACTTGTTGAACTCAAATCAAAGCAGAGCGCAGAGTTGATGGAGTTCTGTGCTAATGACAAGCGGTATTGTTCTTGGGATTCTTTTGTAAAATCGGGTAATACATATGTTGGCGATACAGAAATTGAGTATGAGCCAAACAGACCCGTGGTTATGGTCTACTCATCGGGAACAACAGGTGCTTCAAAAGGAATTGTATTAACGAACGATGGTGTTAATGCAATTTTTACACATTTCCAAAGCAAAGATTTTCCCCACGAAAGAGGAAACACTTTCCTTGCGATGATTCCTATTTGGTTCTCAACAGGCAATGTTTTATCAATGCTTAATCCTGTTGCACACGGAATGACGTTGGTTTTAGAACCTGTATTTTCCGTGGATTCCTTTGTAAAGGATATGGTCAAATACAAGCCCAATATGACGGTTGTTGCCACAAGTCTTTGGTTAGGTTTGATAAAGGCGAAAGAATGTGAAAAAATAGACCTTTCCAGTATGAGATATCCCATTACAGGTGGAGAGAAGATTTTGAAAGCACAGGAAATTGCAATCAATGACTTCTTTAAGGCACATAATATGACAGTCCCTTTGATGAAAGGATATGGTATGTGCGAACTGGGCGGCTCTGCAACTGTATCATCATTTAAGCATAGCAAATTAAATGGCGTTGGTTACCCCATTAAGGGTGTTACTGTTTCTGCTTTTGATGTCGACACCAACGAAGAAATGAAATACGGAGAGCGCGGCGAAATTAGAGTTGATTCGCCTGCTTGTATGAAAGGATACTTTAAAAACGAGCAAGCAACAAATGAATACTTCTATACAGACAGAAACGGAATCGTTTGGGGTTGCACAGGTGATATTGGATATGTGGACGAAGATGGCGAAGTTTTTATTCTTGGCCGTGCAACAGACTGTTATTATACAGATGATGGTAAGCGAGTGTTCCAGTTTGATATTGAAAAAGTGATTTTGCAGGATGATTCTGTAAGCGATTGTAAGGTGGTACAAACCACAGACAAGAGTATGTTAGTTGCACACATCATTCTAAAAAATGGTTGCGAACAAAGCGAAAGACAAATCATTGCCAATATACATAAAAATTGTACCGATAAACTTGAAAACTTTGCTATTCCAACACATTATAAAATTCGTGATTCTTTCCCCGTGCATAGCAACGGAAAAAGAGATAACGGAGCATTAAAAAACGATGTGGAAGATTTGGTTGAAATATAAGGAGCAAAAATTATGACAACAGAAAAAGAATTAACAGGCTACCCGAGTATAGACAAACCGTGGGAAAAGTTCTACGAAAATGTAGAAAAGCGAAGTATATTCTTAAATACAACACCATATCAAGGGTTAGTTAAAAATAATGCAGGTTATCTTGATGAAATCGCCCTTGAATATTTTGGTGCTAAAGTTACCTTTGGTGAGCTTATTAGAAATACTGATATTGTTGCAAAATCGTTGAAATCATATGGTGTTAAAAAAGGCGATTATGTAACTATCTGCTCTACTACTACGCCAGAGGTTATTTGCACTTTTTATGCAATCAGTAAAATAGGTGCTGTTGCTAATGTTATATCACCATTTTACACACCAGAAGAGCTTATGGCTCGTATAAACGAATGTAGCAGTAAATTAGTTATTGTTGTTGATAAGTTTTTGGCAAAATTTAAGGAGTTGCTTAATAAATCTACTGATAAAATAGTTGTAGTATTACCAATGATGAATTCTTCAATTTTGAGATTTATATCTCCTAAATATAAAATTGACAAAACTACAAACGAAATTGATTGGAAGACATTTATGAAAAATGGCATAAATTGTAACGATACTATGGTCGATGATTATGAACCACAAAAACCGCAGGCAATGGTTTATTCAAGTGGTACAACAGGTGCTTCTAAAGGTATAGTTCTATCTGTAGATAGTTTTCAGAAACTAATAAATGCTTATGGAAATTCAGGTTTTGATACCTCAAGAAAACAAAAGGTGTATCAAAATATTCCACCATGGCACTCTACTGGTTTGAGTTTAGGAATTAATTTTCCATTATCATTTGGTGTAAGGGTGTGTATAGACCCAAGATTTGATCATGCGGTGTTTATAAAGAATGTTTTAAAATTTAAACCTGAGTATATTTTGACAAATACCTCAATGTATCAGGGATTTACATTTGAAAAAAGTTTAAAATTACTTAAAGGCAAGTCTTTATCATTCTTAAAATATCCTGTTGAGGGTGGTGAACCGCTAACTGAAAAAGATATTAGAAATATTGAAAATGTCTTTAAAAGTCACGGTTCAGATGCACGCTTGTTAAATGGCTATGGTGAGTGTGAGTGTGGTGCAACAGTAACAACAGACATTACATCACATAAGTTTTCAAATAGTGCTTCGGGAATACCCCTTCCAGATATTACAACAGTATCAATTTTTGATGATAACTTTAATGAACTGAAATATGGAGAACGAGGAAATATTTTAGTAAGAACTGAAATCGGTATGATTGAATATTATAATAACCCTGTTGCCACCAATGAGTTTTTCTATGTTGATAAAAATGGAGAACGATGGAGTAAAACTGGAGATATTGGTTATATGAATGAGGATGGTAGTCTTGTTGTTCTTGGAAGAAAATCAGATTATTCGGTTATAAAAGGTAGTAAAATTTACAACTTTGATATTGAAAGAGCAATTTTGAACTTTGATAAAGTTAAATTATGCGAAATTCAAACTCATCCCAAAAATGATAATTATTTAGTAGCACATATTGTTTGGGAAAATGAAGTTGAATCTTTGATAAAACAGCACCCAGAAAAACAACCCCAACTTTTTGAAGAAATACAAAAAATTGTCTTGAAAATTATGAATATTCCTGAAGCTATACCTTATGGTTTCTGTGTGTGGGAAAATTTCCCAAGTGCTCATTCAGGAAAAAGAGATATTAAGTTTATTAAAGAACACATCGAAGATTTAATAGAAATTTAAGGAGCAAAAATATGACAACAGAAAAAGAATTGACAGGCTACCCAAGTATAGACAAGCCGTGGCTTAAGTATTACAGCGAAGAAGCAAAAAATGCAAAAATGCCGGAGTGCACAATTTATGAGTATCTTTGGGAAAACAACAAAAACCATTTAGACGATGTTGCACTCATATATTTCAACAGAAAAATTACATATAAAGAACTGTTTGAAAATATTGAAAAAACTGCAAAGGCTTTTGTCGGGTTAGGTGTAAAAAAAGGTGATTTTGTTACAATTCAATCACTTTCGCTTCCGCAGGTTATATATATGATTTATGCATTGAGCAAAATTGGTGCAGTAGCAAATCTTATATATGCAACATCAACACCGGCAGAGGTAACAGAAAATCTGAACGAAACAAAATCAAAAATATATGTAACAATTGATTCAATTTATGAAAAATTAAAAACACAGTTTAAAACACCATATTTAACAAAAACAATTATTCTTTCAGTTGCAGATGAAATGTCGTCTTTGTTAAAGTTTGGATTTAATCTTAAAAACAAATCACCAAAATTAACTAACGGTGAACTTTCTTGGAAAGCATTTTTGAATTGCGGTGTGAATAAAGAAGCACCTGTAAACGGAAAAAACGAAGATTTGGTTGTGATGGTTTACACAGGCGGAACAACAGGTAAATCAAAGGGCGTAATGCTTTCGAACTATAATTTGAATGTTGCGGCTTTGCAATATTTTTGGTTTGGCTTTGAAAGAGGTAAAACGTCTTTGGCGTCACTACCACCATTTATAGCTTTTGGTGTTACTTGCTCAATGCATATGTCATTAGCCTTTGGAATACAAACAGTTTTAGCAATTTGTGCTGACCCAACAGATATTGTAGGTTTTATTGAAAAAAATGATATAAATTATATTGTTTTTGGTACTATGCAGGCAGAAAAAATGTGTATGAATTTATCCGCGAAGAAGGATCTATCTTCTTTAATTTGTTTTAGTATAGGTGGCGATGTTGTTACACCTAAATTAGAAAACATGGTAAATGAGTTTTTAAAACAGCATAAAGCTAAAATTAAAACAGGTCAAGGTTATGCAATGTCAGAAACTGCAGCAGCTACGGCTTGTTTAAAATATACACCCGATACAGTAATTTATAAAAAAGGATCTGCAGGTATACCGCTTGTTTATACAAATATTAAAATTGTAGATACAGAAACAAACGAGGAGTTAACCTATAACAAAGATGGTGAGATTTGTGTTGAAACACCTTGTACTATGATGGGTTACTTTAAGAACGAAGAGGAAACAAAAAATATTTTAAGAAAGCATAATGACGGTAAAATATGGGTGCACACAGGTGACATAGGTAGTGTTGACGAAAATGGGTTTATTACAATTTCGGGAAGAATAAAACGGATGATAACTACATTTGAAAATGGTGTTTTCCATAAAGTTTTTCCTAAGCTGTTGGAAGATGAATATTTAAAAAACAAATTTGTTAAATCAATTGCAGTTGTAGGTAAAACAAATCTTGAGAAAACAAATGATTTAATAGCTTTTGTAGTTGCAGAAAACGGTATTGACAAGGAAAAATTAAATTCTGAGTTAATTTCTTTTACAAAAGAGAAGTTTGAAACTTATGAGCAACCATCAAAATTTGTCTTCGTTGAAAAATTACCTCTTACTACAATAGGTAAAGTCGACTACCGCGCCCTCGAAAAAGAAGCGGAGAAGTTATAAGGAACTAAATATTTCTCCACAAGCAAAGAAAAGCAGGTGACTTGAATCATAGATTCGAGTCACCTGTTAATTTATTTTCCAGAGCTTGTTTAAGCATCTTTCTCAATTGGTTTTTGAACAAGGTTTTAAGCACGAAATTCGCCCTGAAAAATAGAAATAAAAAATATCTGTAAAATTTCTATAAGTGGGCAAATTTGTGGTCAAAATGGTTAAATTACGATTTCAGAAAAAAGTGAAAACCGCTGAAACCCAATGGTATCAACGGTTTTCGATGGTCCGAGTGACGAGACTTGAACTCACGACCTCTTGACCCCCAGTCAAGCGCGCTACCAACTGCGCCACACCCGGATATTAGGATGTATAGTATATGTATGTAATCAGATAAGATCTAATACATTTACTTTGATGTATATTACCATATAGGCAGAAAAAATTCAAGTGCTTTAATAAAAAAGGTGAGTAGGGAATCTGTTTGGATAAAAAAATGGATGTAGAAACAATTAATTTGCTATCTTGGAAAATTAAACTCAAAATTTAAAAGAAATATCAATCAAAAAGCATTTTTTTAGTTGAATAATGCTACATAATACGCAGAAAATGATTGAAATCCGACAAAAAGTACTATTTTTATTGGAAAACATAACATTTTTTGAAAAAATATTGAAAAAAATTACAAAAAGTACTTTACAAATCAAAAAAGGTGTGTTATATTATTAACAAGAAATCCGAGAGGATTTCGAAATCTCCTTTTTATTTCATTATAATTCTCCCCCAAAAACTAAGCGAAGCGATGAGAAGAACTCCCAACTTCTCATCGTTTTCGCTTTTTTATAATATTTTTTTATAATTTATATTTATTCATTTGTTTTTTATTCTTTTATAGCATTATAAACTAATTTTGTTGGTGAAAACTGCTAAATATTGTGCAAATAATCAACTAAAATGTATGAATTTTGAATTTTTAATTAAAAAATATAGACAAGTTGTTGTTTTTTTGTTACAATGTATATTGAAATAGGTATATTATCCCTTGATGTACTTTATTATTATATGAAAGCTTATTTGTTGAGGTGTGTTTATGAAGACTAAAACTCTAAAAAAGTCAAAACCTGAAACTACAGGCAAGAAATTTGACTTTAAAAAAGCAAATACCGATAACTTAAAAAAGATTAATTTATTCCAGAAAAAAGACAAGTCAAAACAAACCCGTGAACAACAAGAAGAAGGTCTTCTTGTTAAAAATATGATTATCATTGCAATTATTGCTATGTATTATGCAATTAACAAGGCTACAAACGGCCTGGTAAAAGAGGGTATTATAATTGCAGTTGCAATAGTTGTGGTTATTGCAGTGTTCTTTGTTCTTAAAAAACTCAAAGTTAAAATTTATGCTCGTGGTGCCCTGATTACCTCTGCACAACTGTTGTTGATTTTCGGTATATCCTTCTTTGGAACAAGCCTTACCGATGACTTTATTTTATATGCAGTAAGTGCTGTTATGACAGGTATTTATTTCAGACCATCTTATGTAATTATTCAGGCAGTTCTTTTAAATGCTTTCTTGTTAGGTGTTTATACATTGAACCCTGATATGTTCGGTTTCAATCCGAAGGATATTCCAATGTGCTGGATTTGTTCAAATGCTTCAATGATTGTTTGTTATATGATGGTTAATCGTGGTAAAACACATATTGAAAGAGCAGAAAAAGAAGCTGAAGAAAGCACAAAACTTATTGAAGAACTTGCTAATATTCATTCGCAACTTTCTTCAAATGTTTCAGATACATATCACGAAATTATCAGTCTTACTGCTGCTGGTGAATCAATTCAGCAAGCAGGTGACAATCTTCAGACAACAAATGAAGATATTGGCTATACAGTTGCTGAAACTACTGACGCAGTTCACACACTCTTCTCAGATATTGCACAGTGTGTAACATCTTCTGATAAAATTTCAGGTGTTGTTTCAAGTGTTAATACAATGGTTGTTACAAACCACGATAATATTGAAGCGACTGCAACACACCTTAGCTCCGTTGATAATAGTATGGTTCATCTTGATGGACTTATTAACAATCTTCAGGAAGCAATGGAAAGAATTAAAACATTCTCTAACGAGATTGATAATATTGCTCGTCAGACAAATATCCTTTCACTTAATGCAGCAGTTGAGGCTGCTCGTTCAGGTAAAGCGGGTGCAGGTTTCGCGGTTGTTGCTGGTGAAGTAAGAACTCTTGCGGCACAGAGTAAAGAATGTTCAAATGCAATCAATGCGGTTATTGCTGAACTTGATTCTATGATGGTTTCTACTAAAGAACAGTCACAAATCGGTGTAACTGCTGTTACAGAATCACAGAAACAACTTGGCATCTTGAATGATAGTTTTACAACTCTCAAAGACCAGATTGACCAGGTTGAACAGGCTATTGATGAACAGACATTTGCAATTCAGAGAATGCAACAAATCGGCTCTGATTTAGTTGAAAAGATGAAAAAGGTTGATACTGACTGTGTTAACGGTAAAACAGATGCTGATGGCTTGTTCGAACAAATTGTTCTCTTTAATGACAGTATGCAGATACTTTCAAAGAGTGCGGATAGTATCAAGTCATTGACAGATTCAATTTCTTCAGAAATTGATGGCGAATAAGTAAACTAACGGGGGTTGCGTGTCAATCCCCGTTTTAAAATTTATATAATAGGATATAATAATTTTATGAAAAATGTCAGGAATATAAAATTTATAATAATTGCAATTGTTGTAGTTGCGGTTCTGATTTGTGGTGTATTGGTAGCCGATAAATCAGGTGTTTTTGAGGAAGAAACAACCACCGAACCAGTTACCCTTGCTACTACAAAAATTACTTTTATTGAAGGAATTACACTTACAGAAGCGTTTAAATTACTGGAACAAAATGAGGTTTGTTCTTATGATGAGTTAATGAATACTGCACAGGATTACGGATTTACTGATTACAAAGTTTATAGTGATATTCCAGTTGATGAAAACAGATGTTTTAAATTAGAGGGGTATCTTTTCCCTGATACTTACGATTTCTTTTTAGATGAAGCACCAGAGAGTGTAATAGGCAGATTTTTAAGTAATGCTGATGTTAAAATAACTGATGAAATGAGAGCAAGAGCAAGTGAGCTCGGCTACACAATGGATGAAATTATTACAATTGCATCTATTATTCAGGCAGAGGGTGCTTTTCCAGATGATGCGGCAACTATTGCGGGTATTATTTATAACAGATTAGATGATGGTATGCGTCTTGAGATGGATTCAACTTATTTTTATGTTGAAGACGATATTGCATCTTTAGTCGGTGAAGAAAATATTGAAAAATATAAAGAAATTTACAATACCTATGAATGTTTTTCTTTACCGCAGGGGCCTGTTTGTAACCCAGGTATGTTCGCAATAAATGCGGCACTTTATCCTGAAGAAACGGAATACTATTATTTCTGCCATGACAGAGAGGGTAATACTTATTATGCTACAAGTTATTCAGGGCACCTGGAGAATTGTAAAAAAGCGGGTTTATAAAAAACGAATATATAACAAAAACTCGAGACACTTAACATCTCGAGTTTTTGTTATATATCGCGGAATAATTATAAAGGTTTCTTTGCTTCGACTCTGTTAATAGGAACACCCATTCCTGAAAATCTTCTTTCATACTCTGTCATAACATTGTTTTCCATATATTCAGAATTATGTAAATCAAAAGTTAATTTATCCAATTCCCAGTTGCACTCTTTAAACTCTTCCAAAGAAAAGTCGAAAAGACCGCGATTGTCGGTTTTAAAATGAATTTCGCCATCGTCTTTCAAAAATGTCTTATAAATATCTAAAAAATTGCGATGGGTGAGTCTTCTTTTTTCATGTCTTGATTTTGGCCAAGGATCAGAGAAGTTAAGGTAAATTCTGTCTATAGATTTGGCATCGAAAAGCTCAGTCAATTCTTTTGCATCACAACAACAAACCTTGACATTTGTAAGACCTGATGCTTTGATTTTTTCTGCCGCCATAACCAAAACATCGTGTACTCTTTCTATTGCAAGGAAATTTACATCGGGATTTTTTTCAGCAGTACCTACAATAAAATCACCTTTACCACAACCAATTTCAATTCTCACTTCGCTGTCATTCTGAAATAAGTTTTTGGGGTTTCTCTCTGCAATTTTTAAATCGCTTATAACAATGTCACCACAAGCAGCCATTCTTTCGGCACCGTGTTTTTTCTTCTTAACTCTCATAATTACCTCACGAAATATAAAATATATAGATATTATAGATATCTGAAAAGCATTTGTCAATTAATATTGTAAAAAAGCTTTAGTTATGTTATAATGACAAAGATTGTTTGATGTTATATATTAATAAAAATTCCAAAGGAGTAGAAAATGAAGTTTCCAAAATACATAGAACCTGATTTTACAAAAGAACCTTTTATTTCAGCACCAGATGTAAAGACAGAAAAAGCGGGTAAAAATTATTTACCAATTAATTTTTATGCAACAACAATTTACCCTGAATATTTCAAAATCAACGGCGAATGGAAAATGATAAAGGAAAGCCGTATGGATTCTGTAATTGTTATTAAAGATGGTGAACCTGTTGTTACCGAACCAAGAAGGGTACAAGAGGGCGATGAAGTTGTAGTTGGTCGTCATGATGATGGTAGCACAGGTGTTTTTGTGAATGCTGATTGTTTTAAAGCAGTTGAAGATGATGAAAAACACGACTCAACTTTTGCATTCAGAACTGGTCAGTCAAGAGAAACATCATTCTCCCGCGAATATGACAATCTTTACGAGATTTTAAAAAATGACAGAGATAATGGTCATATCGTCTGGGTGTTAGGCCCTGCGTGTGCTTTTGATAACGATAGCAGAAATGCAATGGCAAATCTTATAAAAAGGGGTTATTGTCATGCTCTTTTTGCAGGGAATGCTCTTGCAACTCACGACCTTGAGGCTTCTGTATTTCACACAGGCTTAGGTCAGGATATTTACACTAAGAAACTTATGAAAGATGGTCATTATAATCATCTTCATACTATAAATCTTGTAAGAAAAGCAGGTTCAATCAAGAAATTTATTGAAGAGAATAAAATTGAAGACGGTATTATGTCAGCACTCGTAAAAAATGATGTGCCGTTTGTTTTAGCAGGTTCTATCCGTGATGATGGTCCTCTTCCTGAAGTTGTTCACAGTGTTTATGATTCACAGGATAAAATGCGTGAACATACAAAAAAAGCAACAACTGTTATTGCACTTGCTACACAACTTCACACAATCGCTACGGGTAATATGACACCATCTTATTGTGTCGTAGGCGGAGAAATCCGACCAGTGTATATTTATAGCGTAGATATTTCAGAATTCGCAGTTAATAAGTTGCACGACAGAGGTTCGCTCTCTGTTAAAGGACTTGTTACAAATATTCAGGACTTTTTAGTGCATCTTGAAAGGAATTTAAAATAATGAGTGATAAAGAAAATATGAGTACTGAAAATAAAGAACTAGGTATTTCGCTTGATAAAAAGACGGTTATTGCTATTATTTCTGCACTTGTGATAATTATGGCATTTGTCGGTGTTCTTACGCAGGTGTTACCTCGTGGTGAATATGATGTTATTGAAAAAAATGGTTACGAGCAGATTGTAGAGGGTACTTACAAAGAATTAAACGATTACAAAATGCCGATATGGAAAATTCTTTTAGCACCATTGCTTTGTTTTACAAGCACTAACGCAGGTACAGGTATTTTAATAATCGTTATGGTTGTTTTAATTGGCGGTGCATTTTTGATTTTGGATAAATGCGGCGTTTTAAAATACATAATGGCAGTTTTAATAAACAAGTTCAGTAAAAGAAAATATACTTTAATGGCAATTATTATTTTCTTTTGTATGGCTCTTAGTTCTATTGCAGGTATTTTAGAAGAGTCTGTAACGCTGGTGCCGATTGCGGTTGCTGTGTCACTTGCTTTAGGGTGGGATTCTTTAGTTGGTTTAGGGCTAAGTCTTGTTTCAATTGCGTGGGGTTTTACTGCTGCAACATTTAACCCGTTTAATGTTGCAACTGTTCAGAAACTTGCGGGTTTAGAAGTATTTTCAGGTCTTTCATTAAGACTTGTAGTGTTTATAGGAGTTTATCTTATTCTTTTTGCATTCCTTTTCTTGTATGCGAAAAAAATCGAGAAAAATCCTAAAAAATCGTTGGTTTATGAATCTGACAAAGCTTTAAGAGAAAAATATAAAATTGAAGATATGGAAGCAGTGCTCAATAATCAGGAAACTAAAAAGGGTGCAAAGGCTTTTTTAATTTGTATGCTTATTGACCTTGTTGCAGTAGCAGTAGATTTTGCACTTGATTTAGGTGGTGGGCTTTCACTTCCGGCAATGGCTATTCTTTTTACTCTTGGTGGTATTCTTTCAGGTTATTTTACAGGGCTTAAAGGTAAAGAACTTTTTAAAAGTTTCTTACAAGGCACTAAAACTATTGCACCGGTAATTCCGGTTGTTATATTTGTTATTGCAATTTCTTATATTCTTGCAGAAGCAAAAATAATGCACACAATTCTCTTTTATGTTTATAATTTAATTCAGGGCGTTTCTCCAGCTGTTGCAATAATTCTTTTGTTCTTACTTATTGCTTTCCTTGAATTTTTCATTGGTAGTGGTACTGCAAAAGCATTTTTAATTATGCCACTCGTTGCACCACTTTCAGATTTAGTCGGTATTACCCGTCAGTCGATTGTAACAACTTTCTGCTTTGCAGATGGTTTTACTAACCTTTTATATCCTACAAGCGGTATAATGATTATTGCAATTGGTTTAGTGGGTGTATCTTACACAAAATGGCTTAAATGGAGTTGGAAGTTGTTCGTAGGTGAGTTTATTTTCTCGGTACTTATGATGCTTCTGATGGTTAATATTAATTATAATTAAACGATGTAAATAACAAAAAACCGATAACTCGAAAGTTATCGGTTTTTTGTTATTTATTCAACTTCAGACAAAAATTTAAAACATTCTTTGCAGTTTTCTGCATTTCACCCAAAGTGATTCCATTTTCTTTTTTGTAAGTTTCAAGTAATGTTCCGTCAGGTTTCTTTCTGCCTGTTCGTTTGCCACCGGGCATTAAAACATCAACACCTGCTCGTACTCTGTACGCGTTATCTCTTAGTTGTGGGAATTCGTGACTGTTTGCACTTCTCATCCACCAGTCAGTCATAATGTTGCCTTCATAACCCCATTCATTTCTTAAAATCATAGTGCAGAGTTCGTAATGGTAATGTCCCCATACACCGTTGATTTTGTTGTAAGAAGTCATTATATTAAGTGGTTTCGCTTCTTTTACACAGATTTCAAAACCTTTTAAATAAATCTCTCTTAATGCTCTTTCGGAAACGCGTGAATCGTTATATGTTCTGTTAGTTTCCTGATTGTTACAGGCAAAATGTTTAGGACAGGCTGAAACACCGGCACTCTGAACACCGCTGACAACCGCACTTGCAATTTTACCGCTTATAATAGGGTCTTCTGAAAAATATTCAAAGTTTCTGCCACAGAGCATACTTCTGTGAATATTCATACCGGGTGCTAAAAGAACATCTGAACCTTTTTCTTTCATTTCGTTACCAATAAGAGTGTAAAGTTCTGTTATTAACTTCGTGTTCCAGGTACAAGCTAAGGCAGTACCATTAGGAAGAAGTGAACAGCAAGAACGGATTCTTATACCTGAAGGCCCGTCTGTTGTAACTATTGCAGGTACTTTTTTTGCCCTTAAACTCTGTGTTACTCCACCGAATGCACCCGCATTACCTTTATTACCCAAAGGACTATCCATTGTATAATGCCCACGGGAAATTGCTTCTAATTCTGTTGTGTTAAGTTGAGCAATAAATTCATCAAGCGTGTTTTTACCTGATTTTACATCTGTTAATTTTATACCTTTGTCGCCTGTGTACGCGATTTCATCAGGCAGTTTTTTTAGTATAATATCTCGTAAATTTGTTGTGGAGAGTGGTGTGTTTTCGAAATCTTCAACGAGTTCCCCATTCTCATTTGTTGTAGCAATCATTCTCTGGAACTTATTTTTAGGAGCGCAAACCTCGCTTAAAGTGTCGATAATCTTAAGGTTTTCAACTGTAAAGTTCCAAACATTTACAGTATCACGGACATTGTTTCCTACAGAAAGATTGTAAATTCCGCTTTCTAACACATAACACGATTTATTTCCTGTTTTACCACTATCATCGTAAGATGAACAGTAGTAAAGAGGGAACTTAATTGTTACTATATCACTTTCATCGGGTGCTAATTCTTTGGTTTTGTTAAAACCAACAAGTGCCTTTTCTGCTTTGCCTAATTTACCTTGGGGTGCATTAACATAAACCTGTACAATATCTTTACATTTAAAATTACCTGTGTTTGTAACTTTAACTTGTAAAGTGATTTCATCGTTAATTAACTCTGCACTTAAAAATTCTTGTTTGAATGTAGTGTAAGTAAGACCAAAGCCGAAAGGATATAAAACCTTTTCTTTCTGGAATGTTTCAAAGTAGCGGTAACCGACAAAAATATCTTCTACATAGTTTGTGTATTCTTTGTAACCAAAGTTTTCACTGCATGGGTAATCTTCATAATTGTAAGCAATAGTATCAGTTAATTTACCGCTTGGAGACTCTTCGCCTAAAAGCATTTTGGCAACTGAATTACCACTTTCCATACCGCCTTGCCAGCACATAAGAATTGCTATGTCACTATCTATTAAATTGATGTCATAAAGGCTTATAACATTACCAGTGTTGAGTAAAATTGCAGTCTTTTTAAAGTGTTTTGTTACATTGTTTATAAGATTTTTTTCATCTTGTGTAAGTAAGTAACTGCCTTCTTTTAAGTAGTTTTCTCTGTCTTCACCTGCGGAACGACCAATTATAACTACTGCACATTCTGAATCGTTGCTGAAATTTTTAATTTCATCTTCTGTAATCGGCATTTCGTTATAATAATGTGGCCAATGTCCCCAGAAACCGTGGTCAGGTGGGTTTTTGTGACACCATTCTTTGTATTTTTCTTTTAAAGGCTTGTTTAAATTTGCTCCTGAATTCTCAAGACCTTCAATTAAACTTACAGTGTATGGTTTTATAACATCGCCACCTGAGCCGTAGCCAACATAAAACCAGTCGTACTGACATCTGCCAAAAACAGAAATTTTGTCTGACTTTTTAAATGGTAAAACATCATCATTCCTTAAAAGCACAGAACCTTCAATTGCTGCTTTACAAATAAGTTCTGGTGCACCATCTGTAATAGTTTTTGGAATGTCGCTTGTGTTGCCCGCTTCATTTTGTGCAATACTGTTGATTGCTTTGCCGACGAGATTGAAAAGTTTTCTTTTTATCTGTTCTGAGTTCATTGTTTTACACCCCTTTTGGTTGCTTATATTATTATACTGTGAAATTGAGAAATGGTCAATGGTTTTGAAAATACTTGAGTGATTGTTTAAAATATCTAAAACAACTTGTTGATTTTCAAGTAAATTGACAAGTTGTTTTTTATTGTCAGGGATTGTTTGTTATGGTAGAATAAAAGAAAAAGGGGAGTTTTTTATGTTTGTTGGACCAAGCTTGAAAAAGTATGCGAAAGAAAAGGGAATGAAAATCTCAAAAGATTTTGTTTACGGGGAAATTGATGGTTATATGGTGACTGTTGTTGAGGGTTTTGATATAAAAATTCTCTCTGTATCTTGTAAGGCATACGGAGATGAAAAAGTTGCTGAAATTTTAAAAACTCTTGATTTGAAGAAAAAATTTAGTGTTTCAGATTATGAAATTTTCGAAGATGGAATACAACTCACTTTCAAAGAAATTCGCGGTATAATTCCGATTGCAGCTATGTCTAAAATAAAAAGTTTCTTGGAGATTATTCTTCCGAAATTGAAAGAAAATTGTGTTATCGGTTTAGAAAATTGTGCGGAATGTTCAGAGTCTATAAACAATGAGAGTGAAACTAAAATTGTAATGAGAAATGGATTTGTACATAAAGTGCATAGTGATTGTGTTCAAGATTTATCAGACACAGATGCAGAAAAAACAGAAGCTACACCGAAGCCAAAAAACAATCTTGTTCGTGGTACTGTAGGTGGTTTGTTGGGGACAACATTTGGAGCGTTTTGTTTGTGGAACGGATTGTTTTGGGGTGCTAGTTTACTTTCCTTGGATGGAATAGTGATAATAGCGTCGTGTTGTGCTCTTGCACCCGTTTTTGTAGGATTGTTTTCTGAGAGATGCTATAATTGGTTTGGTGGTAAGTTGTGTAAATCAGGTGTGGTTTCTCTTTGCGTTTGTCAACCAATTGGTTATGTAGTCGGTTACCCTTTGATGGCGTTTTTTTCTTGTATTGTTTTGGTTATAAGATATTTTATTAAAAAGGGTTTGGAATTTGAGTTGCAAGCATTTTCAGAGAAATTTATGGTTGTTGCGAAGGTTCTTTTAGTAGAAAAATCAATGTATATGGAAAGCTTCTTCTGGTTTTTTGTAGTGTGTATTGCGACAGTTTCGTTACTAACAGGTCCGTATGCTTTTTTAAGAAAATATGTAAACCAGAATCTTGAATCAATGAAAGTTTCAAAAGTTATTGAATGATTTATAAAAACGGTCACTCTGTAAGAGGAGTGACCGTTTTTGTTGGTTTTATATTATGTGAAATTTATTTTTACCGATAAACGGAGTTACTGAAGTTTGTTTCTCACAAAAAGCCATGATTTCATTGACAACTTTTTCGTAATCGGGTTCATATACATCAAATTTCAGATATTTACCTTTAAGTTTTTTCTTGCATTCATTTTTTTCTTCAAAAACACTTTTTGAAAAATATAAATGATAGATATTACTACCTGGAGTGCCATTACCATGATAAGATAATCCCCAATCCTTAACATCACACCATTGTACTACTTCTTTTTTGAATAAAGCAAAACAAGAAATAGTTTTATCTGTTATAGTGATATATTTGCTGTATTCGTTTATCCATTTAAAAACTGCGAAGACTGATAATACTTCCCATATTATCACAAAAACTAAAACGAAAATATCTTCTGATGTGTGATTGTTTTCTAAGGGAAGTAAACCAGCAATAACAAAAATTCCGGTAATGGACATAATAGATGCCATAATGATACAGATTATGTTGCGTGAATTGTTGCCTTTTATAATTATTTGCTCGTCGTTTCGTTTGATGTTAAGCATATCGCCAATCTCCCTCTTGAGTTATTACTATTTTAGCATGAAAATGCGGATTGTGCAAGAAGAAGGTATAACTTTTATATTATATAAAGTTGAAGGGAGATTTGATAAATAATACACGAAAAATTCCGCACACTTGCGTGTACGGAATTTTTTGGAGCTACTAACCGGAATCGAACCGGTGACCTCATCCTTACCAAGGATGCGCTCTACCGACTGAGCCATAGCAGCACAATATTTAATTGCACAGTTATTATACATATAACTATCTTTATTGTCAAGAGTTTTGTTGATTTGGAATGTAAAAATATAAATCCTGAAATGTGATAAAATTTGTTGAATATTTTGCAAAAAAACATCGAATTTTTTGTTTTATTCTATTCCATTTTCGTTACTCTTATGTTATAATATATTTTAATTATAGTAATATGGAAAATTATGTGTTAATTCTTTTTGGAAGGAGAATTAAAATGGCAAAAATTATTTCTATTGTTAATCAGAAAGGTGGCGTTGGTAAGACAACAAGTGCCGTAAACTTAGTTGCCGCTTTAGGTGCTATGGGCAAAAAAGTTTTGCTTATAGATATTGACCCACAGGGTAACACAACAAGTGGTTACGGTATTCAGCGAAAAGGTCTTACCGCTACATCTTATGAACTATTAATAAATTCAGAAGAAGCTAAAAATGCAGTAATCAAAACTAAATATCAGGGCGTTGATGTTATTCCGTCAAATATGAATTTAGCGGGTGCTGAACTTGAAATGGCAACCTTAGAAGGTAGAGAGTCTTTATTAAAAAAGGCAATTGCACCTATTCAGGAAAATTACGATTTTGTTTTCTTTGATTGTCCACCATCTTTAGGGTTAATTACTATAAACGCACTTAATGCTTCTGATTCATTTATTGTGCCTATTCAGTGTGAATATTATGCACTTGAAGGTCTTTCACAACTTATGGCAACAGTGAGAACTGTTAAAAGACTTTATAACGAATACCTCGAATTAGAAGGCGTTTTACTTACAATGTATGACGGAAGACTTAACTTAACTCAACAAGTTGTTGATGAGGTTAAAAACTTCTTCCCTAAAAAAGTTTACGCAACAGTTATTCCAAGAAATGTCCGTCTTTCTGAAGCACCATCTTTCGGTGAACCTGTTCTTTATTATGACCGTGGTTCAAAAGGTGCAGAAAGTTACAACAATTTAGCAGAAGAATTTTTAAAGATGCAGAAATAAGGAGTATTATATATGGCAAAGAAAAAAGGTTTAGGCAAGGGTTTAGAAGCACTTCTTATTGATAACTCAACTGAAGAACTTGGTTCTTCAAGTGCAGTGAAATTAAAACTTTCAGAAATTGAACCTAATAAAAATCAACCGCGAAAAAACTTTGATGAAGAAGCACTGGCAGAACTTTCACACAGTATTGAACTTCACGGTGTTATTCAACCGCTTTTAGTACGCCCGATGCCAGATGGCAGTTATCAGTTAGTAGCAGGTGAAAGACGCTGGAGAGCATCAAGAATGGCAGGTCTTACAGAAGTTCCTGTTGTTATAAAAGAATTAACTGATGCACAGGTAGCAGAACTTGCTCTTGTAGAAAACTTACAACGAGAAGATTTAGACCCTATTGAAGAAGCGTTAGGTTATAAAGAACTTTCTGAAAAGTATGACTACACACAAGAAGAAATTTCAAACCTTGTTGGTGCTTCCCGTCCTGCAATTGCTAACGCATTAAGACTTCTTACATTACCTGAAGAAATTATAAAAATGGTGTCAGGAAAAGAACTTTCTGCTGGTCACGCAAGAGCATTACTTACTTTAGAAGACGATAAAGCAAAAATTGAACTTGCAAAGTTAGTTATTAAAGAAGATATTTCTGTAAGAGAAACCGAAAGACTTGCAAGAAAACAAATAAAAACAGAACCTACGGGTAAAAAGACAAAAAAGAGAAATCCTTATTATGATGAAGTTGAACTCGCTTTAAGTGATGTTTTACAAAGAAAAGTAAGAGTTACAAAATCAACTAAAAAAGGTGCTATTGAAATTGAATTCTTTGATGATGAAGATTTAAAGAAGCTTATTAAAATTTTTGATAACGAATAATTCTCAGATAAAAGATAAGGGGTATATTTATGATAGACATTAAATTTTTAAGAGAAAATCCAGAAGTAGTAAAAGAAAATATCAAAAAGAAATTTCAGGACAAGAAACTTCCTTTAGTAGATGAAGTTATTGAGCTTGATAAAGAAAGCAGAGCTATTAAAGGCGAAGCAGACAATTTAAGAGCGTCTAGAAATAAAAACAGCAAAATGATTGGTGCTCTTATGGCACAAGGCAAAAAAGAAGAAGCGGAAGAAATGAAAAAGAAAGTTTCTGAAGATGCCCAGAAACTTGCAGAATTAGAAGCAAAAGAAGCAGAATACTCTAAAAAAGTTAACGATATTATGATGGTTATTCCTAACATCATTGATGAGAGCGTTCCGATTGGTAAAGATGACAGCGAAAATGTTGAACTCGAAAAATTCGGTGAACCTGTAGTACCTGATTTTGAAATTCCTTACCACAGAGAAATTATGGAAAGTTTTGATGGTATCGATTTAGATAGTGCTGCCCGTGTTGCAGGTAATGGTTTCTATTATCTCTGTGGTGATATTGCAAGACTTCATTCTGCAGTTATTTCTTATGCAAGAGATTTTATGATTGATCGTGGTTTCACATATTACATTCCACCATTTATGATTAGAAGTGATGTTGTAACAGGCGTTATGAGCTTTGCAGAAATGGAAGCTATGATGTACAAAATCGAAGGTGAAGACCTTTACCTTATCGGTACAAGTGAACATTCAATGATTGGTAAATTCATTGACCAGATTGTTCCTGAAGAAAAACTTCCACAGACACTCACAAGTTATTCACCTTGTTTCAGAAAAGAAAAAGGTGCTCACGGTATAGAAGAACGCGGTGTTTACAGAATTCACCAGTTTGAAAAACAAGAAATGGTTGTTGTTTGTAAGCCAGAAGAAAGCCCAATGTGGTTTACTAATCTCTGGAAAAATACAGTTGACCTTTTCCGTTCACTCGACATTCCTGTAAGAACTCTTGAATGTTGTTCAGGTGACCTTGCAGACTTAAAAGTTAAGTCAATAGATGTTGAAGCCTGGAGCCCTCGTCAGAAGAAATATTTTGAAGTTGGTTCTTGCTCAAATCTTTCAGATGCACAGGCAAGAAGACTTAAAATCCGTGTAAATGGTAAAGATGGTAAATATTTCCCGCATACACTCAATAATACAGTAGTAGCACCACCAAGAATGTTAATTGCATTCCTTGAAAACAATCTTAATGAAGATGGTACAGTTGATATTCCTGTAGCATTAAGACCATATATGGGTGGTAAAGAAAAACTTATTCCTAATAACAAATAAAATTCAAGGATTTATGTATGATAAAAAATGACAATTCTCTTAACAATGAGAGAGAAAATGAAAAAGATGTTATATTCGGCAGAAATTCAGTTGCCGAAGCAATAAAAAGTGGCAGACCGCTTGACAGTGTAATGGTTGCCCGTGGTGACAGAAGTGGTTCTATTCCTAAAATTGTTGCAGATGCAAAAAAAGCAGGAATTGTTATAAAGGAAGTTGATTCTAAAAAGCTCGACTTTATATGTGGTCACAATAATCACCAGGGAATTGCCGCTATGGGTGCAGTTAAAGAATATTCTTCTGTTGAGGATATTTTCGCAACTGCAGAAGAAAGAAACGAACCACCGTTTATAATTATCTGTGATGAAATCGAAGACCCGCATAACTTAGGTGCAATTATCCGTACTGCAGAAGCGGCGGGTGCCCACGGTGTTATTATTCCTAAACGCAGAAGTGCATCTTTAAGTTTTACAGTTGCTAAAACTTCTGCTGGTGCAGTTGAATTTATGCATGTTGCAAGAGTGACAAATATTCCACAGACTATTGATGAACTCAAAAAACGCGGTGTATGGGTTTACTGTGCAGATATGGACGGAGAACCTTTCTATAAAAGCAATTTAAAAGGTGCTATTGCACTTGTAATCGGTTCAGAAGGTAACGGTGTCGGTAGACTCGTTAAAGAAAAGTGTGATGTAACACTTTCAATGCCAATGAAAGGCAAAATTAATTCTCTCAATGCGTCAGTTGCGGCGGGTATTTTGATGTATGAAGTATCCCGTCAGAGAGATTAAAAAAGAAATTTAAAAGAATTAAAAAGGTAGGTGAGCAGATTTGTACGATGATTTTTATGGTAATGGTAGTAACAGAAAATGGACATTTGAAGAAATAGATGAGCTTTTACAGGATAGTGGTATTTCTTCTGAAAAGGATTTTGAACCCGAACAGGTTGCTCCTGTAATAAATAAGTCGGAATCTGTTGACCCAAGACCTGTTTATAATGAAGATATTGAACATAAAATAAAAACCACATCGGTTGAGAAATCTGGTGTTGATGGTGCAACAAGAGCATTTACTGCACTTGAAAGCGATAAATATCGAGACCGTTTTCTTAATAAGCCGATGCACAATTTACAAAAGACTGCTGAGCATAAGTTTATTCCCGCAGGCGAACAACCTTATGAACGCGGTGGTTTTGTAAAAAAAACAAGTAATTTTAAAAGTACAAAAGAATTAGAGCCTATTCCTATTTTAGTTTCAGAAGATATTCTTCGTGAAGAACAAAAAAGAGAAGAATCAACAAAAGAAATTAAAAATAGCAGAACAATAGGGCTTCGTTCATTGGCGGTTACTGACGGTAGTGCCGAAGAAACCGAGCTTATTGAAGAAGACGATATGCAGCTTTCTTTTGAAGGGTTTAATACTGAGGAAGAAGTTCAGATTGTTGATGAAGAAGAAGTTGAAAGAGAACTCATTAAGAAAAGACGCAAAAAAGCGGCAGAATTCGTTGTAAGTACCGAGCCTGAAGAAGAATTTCAGGACGATGATAACGGTATAAAATTCGGCCTTGATGAATACAGAAATGTAAACGATAAATTCAAGGTTGAGTTCAATTTAAAGAAACAGGAGAAAAAGGCACTTATAAATACGGTGATATGCTCTGTGTGTTTTGTTTTACTTGTTGTACTTTCATTAGTAGCAAGTGCAGTTTATGCGCCTAATTCACTTGTTCACAAGAATGAATTTCCTGTGATACTTCTCAATTTCCTTGTAACACTAGTTGCATGTTCTGTAAGCAAAGATATTATTGTAGATGGCTTTGCATCTTTTAAAGGTTTGAAATTTAACAGAAACTCAGGTTGTGCAGTTGCACTTGTTGCGGTGCTTTTGCAGAATATTTCATTCTTTTTTGCAGTGCTCCCGTTTGAAAACAGTCTTTCTTTATATTCAGCGGTTGCAGTTTTGCCACTTGTTTTTAACTGCTTCTCCGGTCTTTTAGAAGCAAGAAGATTAAGAAAAAACTTCCAGATAGTAACAGAAAACGAACTTTATTCTATTTCACATATCGAAAGAAAAGAAACTGCATTTGAAATAGGCAGAGGTCTTTTACTTGATGAACCAATAATATTGGCGTCACAAAAAACCAATTTTCCAGGCAGATTTTTAGAGCTTTCTAAAAAATATTACCCTTCAGATGAACTTAACAAAAGAACAGTTCCGATTACATTTCTCGTAGCGTTAGTAGTTGGTGTAATAACAACTGTTATTTCAAGAAATGCTTTTAATGGGTTAAGTTCATTTACCGCAGTTTTAGCAATTTCAGCCCCTTGTTTTGTATTCCTTTGCGATAATCTTGCAATAAATAAACTTTCAGCGAAACTTCGTAAAAAGGGTAGTGTAATCACAGGTTGGGAAGCAAACAGAATGTGTGCAGTTGCCAACGGTATTACAGTTGATTCAACTGATGTTTTTGATAAAGATGGTGGTAATGTTTTCGGTATTAAAACTTTCCATTCTATGAAAGTTGACGATGCAATTCTCTACACTGCTGCAATGGTTGTAGCATCAGGCGGTGCATTAGGTAACTTGTTCAGAAGAGTAGTTATGGACAGAGTAGAGTTACTCCCACCAGTTGATACATTGGCTTATGAAGATAAATTAGGTCTTTCTGCATGGATTCAGAACAGAAGAGTCCTTGTCGGTAGTTACGATTTGTTGAGAAATCATAATGTAGAAGTACCTGACAAAACCTTTGTAGAAAAATATACTCACGATGGCAGATATCCGTTATTCCTTGCAATAGAAGGTAAACTTGGTGCTATGTTTATTGTGAGTTACGATGTAAATCAGGAAAATGCAAAACTTCTTAAACTTATTGAACGAGAAAGTATATCTCTTCTTTTAAGAAATGATGACGCAAATATAACTGATAATATGGTTGCTTCAAGCCTTTCAATTCCTAATAGCGGAATTAAAGTTATAAGTGCTGTTTCAGGTGATATTCTGAATAGTTATGTTAATGAAAAACGCACCGCAGCTGATTCTGTTTTAATGCATAATGGTAAAAGTTCTTCTTATTTACATGCAGTTGCCTCTGCACTTTCATTAGGTAAAATCAAGCGTTCTTCGTTAGTACTTCAGACAGGTGCAATAGCAGTAGGTGTTGCGTTTGCTGCCACTTTCTCATTTATTGCTGGTGGTGCAGAACTGTCAATTATACCACTTATTATTACACAACTTGTTTTCTCTGTAATAGCTATTATAAACACTAGGATGAAAACACGATAAAAATAATAAGTATCCGTTATTTTGTGATAACGGATACACGCGTAACAAAAATTTAAAGGTCGTCAGCATCTTGCTCAGGAACTTCATAGTTTTCAGTAAGTCCTGTGTAAGAACCGTTAACATCACTTTTGATGTTTTCGTTGTCACCTTTATAAGCATTAATAACTTCTTCGTCTTTAGAAAGATTTTTCTTTTTGTTATTTTTCATTTTTATCACCACTTTCTGTTGAAAGTATTTTTCCCTGAAATTCTAAAAAAATGCGAGGCGATTTTATGAAATACAAAGATATTATTTCAAAACTCACATTAGAAGAAAAAGCGGCTCTTTGTTCAGGTAAAGATTTCTGGCATCTTGTAGATGTCAGTCGGCTTTCTATTCCATCAATTATGGTAACTGACGGACCTCACGGTTTGAGAAAACAAAATCAGGAGAAAACTGCAGCAGGTGATGTGTTAGGCAACAGTGCTCCTGCAACTTGTTTCCCGACTGCAAGTGCAACTGCCTCTTCGTGGGACACAGAGTTAATAGAAAAAATGGGTGTTGCGTTGGGCGAAGAATGTCTTAAAGAAAATGTTTCTGTTCTTTTAGGACCTGGTGTAAATATGAAGCGTTCACCACTTTGTGGCAGAAACTTCGAATATTTTTCAGAAGACCCGTTTTTAGCGGGTAAAATGGCGGCTTCTTTTATAAATGGTGTTCAGAGCAAGGGCGTTGGTACTTCATTAAAACATTTTGCGGCAAATAATCAGGAATGCAGAAGAATGACTATAAATACTGTTGCTGACGAAAGAGCGTTAAGAGAGATTTATTTAACTGCGTTTGAAATTGCTGTTAAAGAGTCAAAACCATGGACAGTTATGAATGCTTATAACAAATTAAATGGTACTTATTGTGCAGAAAATAAATGGCTTCTTACAGATGTTTTAAGAGATGAATGGGGCTACGATGGCGTTGTTGTTACTGACTGGGGTGCTGAAAACGAGATTGTTGACGGCATTAAGGCGGGTAAAAATCTTGAAATGCCAAGTTCTGGTGGCTTGGGTCCACAAAAACTTATTAAAGCAGTTGAGTCAGGCGAACTTGATATAAATATACTTGATGAAAATGTTGATAAAATTATAGCACTTATTTTTAAAGGTGCTGAAAACTTACACGCAGATTATAATTGCGATATGAAAGCACACCATCTACTTGCAAGAAAAATAGCAAGTGAATCTATGGTATTACTAAAAAATGAAGATAACATTCTTCCGCTCGATAAATCAAAGAAAATTGCGTTCATTGGCGAAATGGCTAAAAATCCGAGGTATCAGGGTGCGGGTAGTTCACTCATAAATCCTACCGAATTAGACTCTGCGTATCAGGAATTTCTTAAAAATGGGTACAAGGCAGCTTATGCGCGTGGTTACGATAAAGCGACTGATGTACCTCAGGAAAAACTTATTGCACAAGCGGCGGATTTAGCATCTAAAGCAGATGTAGCAGTTGTATTTATTGGTCTTACTGAGGTTTACGAATCTGAAGGATTTGACAGAAAACATATAGATTTACCACCATCACACAACGAGCTTGTAAAAGCAGTTTTAGAAAAAAATAAAAATGTCGTAGTTGTTCTTTCTGGTGGTTCAGCAGTTTCTATGCCTTGGCTTTATGATGTAAAAGCAGTAGTAAATGGTCTTTTATCTGGTCAGGCAGGTGGCGGAGCAATTTATGATATATTATCAGGTAAAGTAAATCCGTCAGGTAAACTTTCAGAAACTTATCCGCTTAATTTAGATGACACACCATCAAGATATAACTTCCCTGGTACACTTCTTTCTGTTGAGTACAGAGAAAGTATATTTATTGGTTACAGATATTACGACAAGACGGAAAAAGAAGTATTATTCCCATTTGGTTTTGGTCTTTCTTATACTACTTTTAAGTATTCAGATATTAAACTCAGTAGTAAAGAAATAAATGATAATGAGATTTTAACAGTTTCGTTCAAAGTGAAAAATACAGGTACAGTTGATGGTGCAGAAGTTTGTCAACTTTATGTTGCACCACCAAAGAGTAAAATTTTTAAAGCACCTAAAGAGTTAAAAGGTTTTAAAAAGGTATTCTTAAAAGCGGGTGAAGAAAAAGAAGTAGAACTCCAGCTTAACAAGCGCTCATTTGCCTTCTATAATGTTAATATTCACGACTGGCATGTAGAAAGTGGAGAATACAAAATTCTTGTTGGTGCTTCTTCGAGAGAAATTCTCCTTACAGAGTCTGTAAAAGTTAATTCTTCTGTTGAAGCAGAAGTACCTGATTATAGTGAAAAAGCGCCTGTCTATTATAATGGTGATATGGCATTTGCTACTGATGATGAGTTTGCAGTAGTTTTGGGTAGCGAAATTCCTGAAAGAGACAGGGATATGTCACTGCCTATTGATAAAAATTGTACTCTTGAATATGCTTCAGGAACTTCACGCGGTGAAAAAATAACAAAACTCATTACTGCGGTTGTTGAAAAAATCGGTGGTGGCGGTATAAACAGCGAAATGATGAAAAATACCGCGTTCCAGATACCTCTTCGTTGTTTTGTAACAATGAGTTCAGGCGTATTCAATGATGAAATGTGTGATGCTCTTTGTGATGTATTAAACGATAAGCCACTCACACCAAGTGCTGTGAAACTTATAAAGAATATTCCGTCTGCTTTGATGAAGTTGCCGGATTTGTTTAAATCAATGTAATAAAGAGAAGGAGTTTTGATTATGGAAAAAGTTCGTTTAGGTATTATCGGTATAGGTAATATGGGGTCAAGCCATATCAGAAATTATTTAGAAAACAAAATGCCTGAATTTATTGTTACTGCGGTTTGTGATATTAAAGAAGACAGATTACAGTGGGCAAAAGAAAAGTTACCTGATGTAAAAACATTCAGTGATGCTTCAGCACTTATGGATTCAGGTGAAGTAGATGCAATTTTGATTGCGACTCCACACTATTTCCATCCACCAATGGCTATTGAAGGTCTTAACAAGGGTCTTCATGTTATGAGTGAAAAACCTGCAGGTGTTTACACAAAACAAGTTCGTGAAATGAATGAAGTTGCAGAAAAAAGTGGCAAAGTATTTGGTATTATGTTCAATCAGAGAACAAACTGCCTCTACAGAAAAGCTCACGAAATTGTACACAGTGGCAAATTCGGCGAAATGAAGCGAGTTACCTGGATTATTACTGACTGGTACAGAACACAGGCTTATTATAATTCAGGCGGATGGCGTGCAACATGGTCTGGTGAAGGTGGCGGAGTTCTTCTTAATCAATGTCCGCACCAACTTGATTTGTGGCAATGGATTTGTGGAATGCCTGAAAAAATTACTGCAGTTTGTCACGAAGGTAAATGGCACGATATTGAAGTGGAAGACGATGTTATGATTTATGCACAATATAAAAATGGTGCAACAGGAACATTCATAACAACAACCGGTGACTACCCGGGTACTAACAGATTAGAAATAACACTTGACAAAGCAAAGATTATATGCGAAAATAGTACATTGACAGTAACGGAATTGTCTCAGTGTGTGTCAGAGAATTTAAAAGGTTGTGGCGATGGTTTTACTGATATTGAGTATAAAACTTATGAAGCTGAACTTGATGGCAGAAATGAGCAGCATGTTGAAGTTATGAATAAATTCGCGGCTGCGATTCTTCGAGGGGAAGAACTTACTGCGTCCGGTGAAGAAGGAATAAATGGTCTTACCATTTCTAATGCGGCATTTCTTTCTAGTTGGCTTGGTAAAACAGTTACTCTCCCTGTTGATGAAGATTTATTCTATAATATGCTTCAGGAAAAAATTAAAAACTCTACATATGTAAAGACAGTCGAAGAAAAAATAAACGAAGATATGAGTTCTACTTATTGATTGGAGTATTGTGATGAACTTTAGAAAAATCAAAGTATTGATGGCAGCTGTTTTAGTAATTATTTCAGCACTTTCTTTTAATTTTGTTGTATCTGCAGAGCCGGATGATGAGTTAGATTTTGTTATTACAGAAGTACCTACTGATAATGAGGGTATGGATGCAACAGAGGAAGAAACAGTTATTGATACAACAGAAAAACAAACAACTACAAAAAAACCTACAACAACACGCAGACCTACAACTACGAGAAATCAGACTCCTGTATGGACACCATCTGTTGAAACTGATGAACCAGAAACAGAAGCTTTCGATTTCAAAATAAAGCTTGAACTTAATAATGGTGAAGAGGCAATTGAAGTAGAAGTTAAAGATGGTAAAGTAGAAATTCCTGAAGCACCGGAAAAAGAAGGGTTTAAGTTTGACGGTTGGTATGCAGATAGTGAATTAACTGAAAAATGGGATTTCTTAACTTCAGAAGCAGATGAAGATACAATTCTTTATGCTAAGTGGGAAGCTCTTCCGGATGATTCATTATATACAATAAGCGTAAGCACAAATTTAGGTGGCGTTATTACTGTAAAACCAACTAAAGCAAAAGCAGGTGAAACTGTAACTATTACTGTAAAAGCGGATGAGGGTAAAAAACTTGTTGAAAATTCACTCAGTGTAAACGGTAAATTTATTGAAGAATATTCATTCACAATGCCTGCTAACAATGTAATTGTTGAAGCTCAGTTTGAAAATGTAGATGCTGATGTTATTGATGCGGATAAAAACGAATTAAAAGATAATATTGGTAAATTTGTTACAATCGGTGCTATTGCTATTGTGGTAATTGCAATTGTTATATGGTTAATTGTAAACAGATACAGATTCTTACCTGAAGAGGAAGAAGATGAATTATTCTTTGTTGAACCTATGGCAAATCAACCTGCTATTCGTCATGATGACTTTGTAAGAAATAAACTTAATCAGAAGAATGGTCAGAATCAATTTGACGATATTGATATTATGAACGAAGCAGAAATCAGAAAAATTAATAAGACAGGTAATATCAATTTAGACCAATAATTTAAAAGGCTATGGTTAAACCATAGCCTTTTTTATTATATAATTCCATTATTTCTTATAAATGTTTCTGGTTTAACCCCTTGCGGTAATGCATAATGCAATCCATCACAAAATGTAACAAATTTTGCTTTTGAGAGTTTATTGAAGGGGATTACATAAATGATAGGGATAATTAAAATACAACTTAAAATCCAGAGTAGCATAGAAGATTTCAGATAGACGCCATCTTTAATAAAGCCATCTGTATTAATAGTGCTTTTATTAATTGCCTCTTTTACTGATATATTTAAATCGGTACAGAGATAATAAGGTGCGAAAGAATAGCGTACAGAAATGCAATTGTAATAAAAACGCGATATTGATGTTAAAAAAACGGTTCCGATAATCAAAGTCAGGAATACAGTTGTATAAATAACAGTTGAAAAATAAAGGTATAGTGTCAGAACAAGGCAAAAGCAAGGCGGTAAATATAAAAATGCTCCCCAAAGAAACTTTAAAATGGAAATTCTGGTATAAAGGCAAAAACTTCTGAAACTTTGTGATGGTCTTAAAAATATAAATAGATATTTTAGTTTAGCTTTGCTTCCTTTAGATTGCATAAAATAAATTGCTTTTTCACCTGTTTTCAATCCACTGATAAACAAAAATAGCAGGAAGTATGAAATTATAACTAAAAGACTGTAAACAAAATAAACAATAAGACTGTTGTATTCAACTAATAATAATTGAAAAAATTTGCTTACTAAAATAAAGTGCATAGAAAGAAGTGTACAAGCAGTTGCAGCAGATTTCAATGTGAATGAAATAAAAGTAACAAAGAATAATTTGAATGTATTATTAAGAAGTAGTGCTTTGCTTTTAATTTTAATAAAACCACTCATAATTTAACCACCAAAAAATAGGATTGCAAATAGTTGCAATCCTATTTTTGACTAGTTTTTGGATTTTAAACGCTTTAATGTGGTAAAAATGCTGTATGGTATGTGTAAGTCGGAATACCCCGACTTTAATTTTACAGTAGGTTTCATTGAACCATGGAAATCAGAACCACCTGAATAGAATAAATTATGTTTTTGTGCAAGTGTCCTGAACTCTTTAATATGTTCATCTGTATATTCGGTGTAGTAACCCTCAATTCCGTTAAGACCATAACTTTTAAGTTCGCCTAAAAGTTTGTCTAATTGGTTAAAGTCAAATTTAGTCTGGTGCAGATGCGCTAAAAATGCTAAACCACCAGCACTTCTTATTGCGGTAATTGCGTCTTTTGGCGTGATTTCTTTCTTTTCAACATAACAAGGCTTATTGAGACCTATATATTTGTCGAATGCTTCTTTTACAGTTGATACATAACCTTTATCCATTAAAATATGTGCTATGTGTGCTCTGCCGACAAAATCGCCCCCTGCAAGCTCCTGTGCTTCCCTATAGGTAATATCAAATCCTGTATTCTGAAGTTTTTCAATTACACCTTTCATTCTTGCTTCTCTTTGTGAGCGTGTTTTGTTGATTACATCAAGAAGTGTTTTGTTTTCGTGGTCTATAAACAAACCTATAATATGGATTTCTGTGCCGTCTGCAACTGAAAATTCAATTCCTGGTATAAATTCTATATTTTTATCTTTACTCGCTTCAATTGCTTCATTTATACCATTAACAGTATCGTGGTCAGTAAGTGCAATTGCAGAAAGCCCAACTTCCACAGCATGATTTATAAGATCAGTAGGCGTAAATGTACCATCAGAAAAAGTTGAGTGTGTATGAAAATCGACTGCTCGTTCATCAAGAATTATACTGAGAATCTCATCTAAAGAATCAGCAGTGACAGTACCACTGTTTTCAACAATTGTTTTACCCTGATGACCAAAAGTAACAAGAATGCAGTCAACACCCAAGGCATTGGCAGTTTCGAGGTCATGAAGCGTATCTCCGATAAATACCGTATCACTCGGATTTATATTATTGTCATTGAAAAATTTTAATGCTCTTTCGACTTTGCTTTCAGCAAGGGTGTTATCCGCACCAAATATTCCGTCAAAATATTCATTTACACCATATTTAATAGTGAGATTTCTGGCACTTTCTTCTTTTGTTGCAGTTATAATATATTGCTTTGCGCCATTATTTTTTAGTGTTTTCAAAACATTAAGCGCGTTATCTGCCAGATTTGTCGTACTTAATCTTTTATTGTAAGACTCGTGGAACGATTTTGATATTGTAGGGAAGTCTAATTCATCTTCGGTTAAAATATGCTTGTAAAAGCCTATTATAGGCGTTTCTACATATGTATAGTACTGTTCCAGAGTAATGAGCGGTTTGCTCATTTCAGTCAGCATATCGTTAACACAATCAAGGGAGGTTACGGCATCATCTATAAGTGTGCCGTTCCAGTCCCATAAAATATTATGGTATCTCATAAAAACTCCTGATTAAATATTTGATATTGTTAATTATTTTAACATAAAAACAATTGAAATTCAAATAAAAAAAGATATTAAAATTCCAATAGCAACTCCCAAAATAAATACTCCTGCAAAACAGATAAAAGATAATAATTTATTTGTTTTATATTTATATTTTTGTTTTGGTGGATTAATTGCAGATTTAATTTCTGCCTGGGCTAAGTCTCTTAATTTATTTTCTGAATATCCGGAAAATTCCGGTTTAATAAAAAATAATGCTTTCTCAAAATATCCGTTATTTGTTTCGAGTATTTCAAGCACTTGTTTATTGATTCCTTTTATCGTAAAAATACCCCCTTGAGCGCGTAATTTTTTGTAAAAATATAATGTGATAAAATAACTGGAATATTCATAAAAAATAAATTTACAAAATTAAAAATCTTGGAAAAAATACTTGTCAAATTTGATGGTTGTCAAAATGACTAGCAAGAAAATTATACTTTTAGTATAATACAAATATTGTAAAAATACCTATAAAAATGTTCATAACTCTGTTCACAATGTTTATAACTAAGCGTGTAAATGGTGGTATTTAAAGGTTTTCGACATTTTCTTCAAACATATTGACAATTTTAATAAAAAATAGAAATATACACTTAGTTATGCTTGTTTAATCGATTATACAGAATGGAAAAATAAATTTAAATAAACTTTATATAAAAATTGTATAGTTTTACCAATGCAAAATCATACTGAAAATTACATCAGAATACTGTTAAAATTGTACAGTTTTTTATGTGTTGAATTAGTATGATTTTAATGTTATAATTATTTAAAAATAAAAACGATTATAATTTTTTTGAGTGGTGTGGATTTTGCAAATAATTAAAGAAAATAAAAATATTATTTTAAAAAATTGCGAGTGTTTTGATATCTCGCTTTCGCTTGATTGTGGTCAGGCTTTCCGTTGGAGAAAAAATGAAGAAAATATTTGGTCGGGTGTAGCAAAAAATAAATATTTAAAATTAAAACAAATTAATAATGAAATTATTTTTTATGATACAACCGAAGAAGATTTTAATTTAATATGGAAAGAATATTTTGATTTAGAAAGAGATTATAATTCAATTTTAAATAAATATGACGAATTAAATTTAGCTACCGCTTGTAAAAAATATAATGGTATAAGAATTTTGAAGCAGGATGAATGGGAAGCAATATGTTCTTTTATTATATCTCAGAATAACAATATTCCCAGAATAAAAGGTATTATTGAAAGATTATGTGAAAATTTTGGCGAAAGGACTGGAGAAAGCTACTCTTTTCCTGCTGCTGATATTCTTGCAGATAAAACCCTTGATGATTTAGCAGTTTTAAGGGCTGGGTTCAGAGCGAAATATATTCTTGATGCTGCAAAAAAAGTTTCTGCAAAAGAAGTAGATATAGAAAAAATTAAAACTATGAAATTTGATGATGCGAAAGCAGAACTTCTTAAAATCAAAGGTGTAGGTGAAAAGGTTGCCCAGTGTTCGCTTCTTTATGGTTTCGGGAGAATTGAAGCATTTCCGCAAGATGTCTGGGTAAAGCGAATTGTAAGCGAGTTGTATCCTGACGGTTTGCCAGAGTGCATTAAAGGAACAGAAGGCATTGCACAACAGTATCTGTTCCATTGGAGACGCAATCTTGATGAAACGAAACAATAAAACTGTACAAGATACACAAAAGTTGTTGACAATTAAGCTGAAAAATGGTATTATTGTTATAGAAACTATAGAGTGAGTGTGTTTTAATCAAAATCGATTTTGTACATTCACACTAAGCAAAGGGGATGTTTCTATGAATATTACTGTTATCGGTCGTAAATGTAATCCACGCGAGGATTTTCGCTCAAGAACTGAAAAGAGACTTTTAAAAGTCGAAAAACTTTTTGGCGAAGATGCAGTGGCAAAAGTTACAGCAACTGTAGAAAAAAATTATCAGTCTGTTGAAGTAACAGTTAATAAAGGCGGAATGATTTTCCGCGCAGAGGAGAGAGCCGACAATATTAATGATGCCCTTGATGAGTGTGTTGATTCACTCATTCGTCAGATTAGAAAAAATAAAACAAGACTTGAGAAGAAGTTGAGAGCAACTGCTTTTGAAGACTTTGTTGATACAGATATTGAAGAAGAATCAGAATTTGATTTGATTCGTGAGAAGACAGTTGCTTTAAAACCACAGAGTGTTGAAGAAGCAATTTTGCAGATGAATTTATTAGGACATCAGTTTTATATGTTCCTTAATGCAGACACAGGAATTATAAATGTAGTTTATGGTCGTAAAGATTCAGGCTATGGGTTGATTGTTCCTGATTATGATGATTGAGTTTTACTTTGAGTTTTTTTCATTTTTCCTTTCTTTTAAAAACGAATGGCGACAAGTTTTATACTTGTCGCCATTCGTTTTTATTTATATAACGGATATTTATCACAAATTTCAGTAACACCATTACGGATATATTCAATATTGTTTTCGTAATCTGTTGCTGCGAGTTTAATGAACTCTGCAATTTTTAACATTTCGTGAGCACCAAAACCTCTTGTGGAAGTTGCTGCAGTACCAATTCTTACACCGCTTGTAACAAACGGTTTCTGCGGGTCATTAGGAATAGAGTTTTTATTTACTGTTATATAAACATTATCAAGTCTATGTTCTAATTCTTTACCTGTAATATCAAGTGAACGCAAGTCAAGTAAAAGCAAATGGTTGTCTGAACCGCCGGATACCATATCAATCCCCTGAGCACAAAGAGCATTTTCAAGTGCTTTGCAGTTCGAAATAACGCGTTTGCCGTATTCCTTGAATTCAGGTTTAAGTGCTTCACCAAAGCAAATAGCCTTTGCAGCAATTATATGCATTAAAGGACCTCCCTGAATGCCAGGGAATATAGATTTATTCACCTTAGTGGCAAGTTCTTCGTTGTTTGTCAAAATAAGACCACCGCGAGGACCACGGAGAGTTTTGTGAGTTGTAGAAGTAACTATATCTGCATAAGGAAATGGCGAAGGGTGTCTGTCACTTGCAACAAGACCTGCAATATGAGCCATATCAACCATAAAGAGAGCATTTACACTGTCAGCAATTTCTTTTATTCTTTTAAAATCTATAGTTCTTGGGTATGCAGAAGCACCTGCAACGATGAGTTTCGGGTTGCACTCTTTTGCTTTTTTTTCAAGAGCATCATAATCTAAATATCCGTTTTCATCTACACCATAACTCTGAAAATTGAAGTATTTACCACTCACATTTACAGGTGAACCATGTGTTAAATGACCGCCATCAGCGAGACTCATACCTAAAACAGTGTCACCAGGATTTAAAAGTGCAAAGTAAACTGCAAAGTTTGCCTGAGAACCTGAGTGTGGCTGAACATTTGCAAATTCACAACCAAAAAGTTTCTTTGCTCTTTCAATTGCAATGTTTTCTGCGATATCAACACATTCGCAACCACCGTAATATCTTTTACCTGGATATCCTTCTGCGTACTTGTTTGTAAGAATACTACCACTTGCCGCCATAACTGCAGGGGAAGTATAGTTTTCGCTTGCTATGAGTTCAATATTTCTTGTCTGACGGGTAAGTTCACTCTCAAAAGAGGCGAATAATTCACTGTCAGCAGAACTTAAAAGCTCAAGATTTTGTGAAATGTACTCGTTCATTGTCTGTTCTCCTATAAAATTTAAACTTAAAATCTCATATATTTTACATCATAACGGTATTTATTTCAAGAGTTATGAATCAGTATTTACTTATTTTGTGAAAGTTTTAAGGAATTAACAAAAAGAAATAAGTATAATAACTTTTTTTTGGAAAATTTAATATTGTGTTATATAAAAATAATGATATAATTATAATAGGAAAATCTAATGCTTGATAATTGTACCTGAGGGGTAGCTAATATGACAGTAAATGAATTGAAAACAAAAATAGTAGAAGAAGCAAAAAAACGCGATACGATTATACTTGCACACACTTATCAGAATCCTGATATTATAGATATTGCTTCTGTTACAGGTGACAGTTTCTTTTTAAGTCAGAAAGCAAAAGAGTTAAAAGGTAAAAGAGCTGTTATGTGCGGTGTAAGATTTATGGCAGAAAGTGTAAAAATTCTTTCTCCCGAAACAGAAGTTATATTACCGGTTCCTTCTGCTACTTGTCTTATGGCGGAACAGATTTCACCTGAAAGTGTGAGAGAATTTAAAAAGGAAAACCCTGGTACAGCAGTTGTTGCTTATATAAACACAACGGCAGCATTAAAAGCGGAATGTGATGTGTGCGTTACAAGTTCTTCTGCTTTAAAGATTGTGAGAGCATTACCTAATAAGAATATTCTTTTTATTCCTGATAAAAATTTAGGTTCTTATATTAAAAAGCAGATTCCCCAAAAAAATATAATTCTCTGGGATGGTTTCTGTCCTGTGCATGACAAACTTACAAAAGAAGATATTATAAATCTCAAACAAGAACATCCTGACGCAGTATTTGCAGTGCATCCTGAATCACCAGAAGAGGTTTTAGAGCACGCCGATATGATTGGTGCTACTTCTGAAATCATAAAATATGCCAAGGCTCATAATGGTAAAGTTATTATAGGTACAGAGCGTGGTGTTGTCGATTACCTTTCAACTCACGAAGAAAATGGAGAAAGATTCATTCAACTTTCAAGTGAAAAACTTGTTTGTGAAGATATGAAAATCACAACTTTAGAGGATGTTTATAAAGCAGTAATCGGTGAACAAGGCGAAAATATCCAATTAGACGAAGATTTAAGACAAAAAGCACTCAAAAGCATTGAAAAAATGTTAGAATTAGGTTGATGAAATATGAAACTTTCTGAACTAAAAAATTCATACGATGTTGTAATTGTAGGCAGTGGTATTGCGGGACTTTATGCTGCACTTAACTTTCCACCTACAGTAAATGTTCTTATGCTCTCAAAAAAAGAAAGGCATATTTCGAACAGTTCATTAGCACAAGGCGGAGTTGCTTGTGTACTTGATTTGGAAAATGACAGTTATGATTTCCATTTTGAAGATACTTTAATTGCGGGTGGCAGAAAAAATGACCCGGATGCAGTAAGAACTCTTGTTGAAGAGGGTCCTTCTGATGTGCTTCGTACAATTGAGTATGGTGTAGAGTATGACAGAAATGAAAATGGTGAACTTATAAAAACTCTTGAGGGCGGACACTCAAAAAGAAGAATTTTACACCATAAAGATACTTCTGGTAAGGAAATGGTAGACAAATTAGTTTTAGCGGTACAGAATTTACCAAATGTTACACTTTGTGATAATACAATGGTAACAACAATGTCACGAATCACTAATGGATTTAAAGCGACAATTATGTCAGAAGGAGAATTCAAAACAGTTTTTGCTTCATTTTGTCTTTTGGCATCAGGTGGCATAGGTAGGGTTTATAAATATACAACAAACCCATCTGTTGCAACAGGTGATGGTATAAGACTTGCCTACGAAATGGGTGCGTCAATTAAAAATTTAAGTTATGTGCAATTTCACCCTACTGCATTCAACGGTGCTAATCGTGAACAATTCTTAATAAGTGAAGCGGTTCGTGGTGAGGGTGCCTACCTTTTAAACTGTAATAAAGAAAGATTTATGGACAGGTATGATGAGCGTCTTGAGTTAGCACCAAGAGATGTTGTTTCCCGCTCAATAATTATGGAATCAAGAAGACTTGGTAGTAATAACTTTTATCTTGATATTCGTTATAAAGGCGAAGAATATCTGAAAAAACGGTTTCCTGGTATTTATGCCGGATGTTTAGCACAGGGCGTAGATATAAGTAAAGATTTAATACCGATTTTCCCTTGTCAGCATTATCTTATGGGGGGTATTGAAACTGACCTTAATGCAAAAACGACATTACCAAGGCTTTATGCAGCGGGTGAATGTGCTTGTACGGGTGTTCATGGTAAAAACAGACTTGCGAGTAATTCGCTTTTAGAAGCACTTGTTTTTGGCAGGCGTGCAGCAGAAGATATTGTTAGATGTATAAATGCAAACTTTTATCCGGTAAAAGAACAACAGTCGGAGGAAATCGATTACAATGGTGCTCCGTTACCAAAAGGCACAAGAACAGAAATAAGAGAAATAATGCAAAAAGCATATTTTGTAATACCTGACGAGGGAGCTATTCACGAGGGCAAAAAGAGAATTGAAGCAATTCTTAACAGATTAAGAAATGGTAAATTTGCTATTACGGCAGACTATTGTGAAGCGCTTTCTCTCGCAACAGTTGCTTATATTATTTTAAGGGAGGCAGACAGATGATATTGCCACAGTTTTATGTAGATGATGTTATTAAAAGAGCAATAAGCGAAGATATTAACTATATTGATGTTGCTACTGATTATTTGCTCGATGAAAATGAAAAAAGTAAAGCAAAATTTATTGCAAAAGCAGATGGTGTGCTTTGTGGTATTGAGGTCGCTATGAGAGTTTTTAGTCTTTTAGATGAAGAGTTTACATATACGCTATATCAAAAAGACGGTGAAAATGTCAAAAAAGGTGACATAATTGCAGAAATTGAAGGCAGAACAATTTATCTTTTAAAAGGAGAAAGAACTGCACTTAACCTTCTTCAGCATATGAGTGGTATTGCAACTCTTACAAATGAATGTGTTAAGCAGATTGAGGGCACAGACGCTACTATTGCTGATACAAGAAAGACCTTACCAGGTCTTCGTTCACTTCAGAAGTATGCAGTTACTTGTGGTGGTGGTAAAAACCATCGTTACAATTTATCTGATTGTGCTATGCTTAAGGATAATCATATTGATGCAAAGGGTGGAATTACACCTGCAGTTAAAGCATTGAGAGAAAAAATAGGTCATACAGTAAAAATTGAGGTTGAAACGAGAACCTTGGAAGAAGTTAAAGAGGCACTTTCTGCTGGTGCAGATATTATTATGCTTGATAATATGGATAATGATACTATGGCAGAGGCAGTAAAAATCGTAAATAAAAAAGCGTTACTTGAAGCTTCAGGAAACTTAACACCAGAAAGACTCCGTTCAGTAGCACTTTTAGGTGTGGATATACTTTCTATCGGTGCATTGACTCATTCGGTTTCTGCTTTCGATATTTCAATGAGAATGGCTTAAAATAAAGCTTTCTGACATAATTAAAAAAGTTCAGGACGAAAAAAATCGACCTTGACTAAATTCAAAAAATTAAATATAATAAGTCATCGGTAAAATGGGCAGTCGCGGATATACTTTAGTATAGACGAGGAAAGTCCGGGCATCACACGGCAGAGTAACGGCTAACGGCCGCCGAGGGTAACCTTAGGGAAAGTGCAACAGAGATATACCGCCGTTTAGAGTGAGTGTGTTAGAATCATATATGGTTTAATACAGTCATTTTCTCCTGTAACATCGTTAAAACTCTTGAAATACGTCAGTATTCCTGCGAGTTTTGCCTTGTTACAGAAAAAATTGCCAAGTATTAAACTTCGCAGAACCTGAAATGTTCGAGTTTGCGTGCATTTTGGATTTTCTTTGACGAAGTTATACTGGCGTATATCAAGACAAAAAAATACAAAAGGTGCGTGAAATCGGACATTTAAGGCATATTTGGTTCGAACACACTCACTCTATACGGTAAGGGTGGAAAGGCGAGGTAAGAGCTCACCGGGGTATTGGAGACAATACTGCCATGTAAACCCTACTTGATGCAACACCGAATGGGGAGTTTGCCGGACAGCGAATTTATTCGCAACCCCGAAGGGTGGCTTGAACCTTGTGGCAACGCAAGGTCTAGATAGATGATTGCCTTAAACGACAAAACCCGGCTTACAGTTTTACCGACTTATAAATAAAAACACTCCGCATAGTCGGAGTGTTTTTATTTATAATGTAAAATTGAAAGTTGAAAATTGAAAATTAAGGGTCTGCGACATAATTATAATATTATAAAAGAAAGTGCACCTTATCATTTAAAGTTATTTGTAGCACCAACTATAAATAATAAGATGCATTTTTTATTCTTTATATAATCAACGCGAAGCGTTCCGAAATTTTAAATTTTACATTTTCAATATTCAATTAAATGTGTGCAGTCATTTACATAAGTCAATTTAGTCTTTTTAACTCCATCTTCATATAAATACCGAATAAGCGTGACGCTTGTATTGTTTTGCGAAAAATTAAAATCTGGAATCAAGCCAAGTCCTGTTGCAGCTAAAATAAGATATGTATTAAACATACCGTGAGCAACTATAACAATATTGCTGTCATTATCGTTTTCAGAGATTATTGTGTTGATTACTTTTTTAGCTCTTTCAAAGGCTTTTTGCTGGTCTTCTTCACCTAAAGGAGCTCTTTCTCTTATGACTGCATCTGGTACAATATTCTGCAATACATCGTCTGGAAGCCCTGTGTAATCTTTGTCAGTACCTTTTTCCATCAATGTCGTAAAAATGTTGAAATTCGCGTTTTTGTGATATTTATGAATTTCGCTACCAGTTCTGACTGCTCTTATTAATGTACTTGTATAAATAGCATCTATTCGTTCATCTTTAAAGCGTTCTCCTAAAAGAAACGCCTGCTTTAAACCATTATCAGTCAAATCGGTTTCGGTAAAGCCATCTCCGTTTAAATTGCCATAAGTTTCACCATGTCTTATTATATATAAATACATTTTTACACCCCGTTTCAAATACTATTATATAATGTATTTATAATTGTTGCAAGAAAAATTATATTATGGTACAATTATTCCAATACTAAAAAAGGTTGTGTTAATATGGAATTGACAGAGAAAAAACTTTCATCTGAAGAAATTTTTGATGGAGTGGCAATACATCTATTCAGAGATGAAATTTTATTACCTAATGGAAAACAAGGTGTAAGAGAAGTAATAAGACATCCTGGTGCGGTTTGTGTATTGCCGATTAAAGATGATGGCAATGTTATATTTGTTAATCAGTTCAGATATGCATTTAATAAAGTTACATTAGAGGCGCCTGCAGGCAAGCTAGATAAGGGTGAAATTCCCTTGGATGCTGCAAAGCGCGAGCTTCGTGAAGAAACGGGACTTAGTGCGAATAATATAGTTTATTTAGGCGAAATGTACACAACCCCTGCTTTAATTGATGAAATAATTCATTTATATCTTGCAACTGACTTAGTGAGCGGTGAGCAGGATTTAGATGAAGACGAATTTATAAATGTTTTAGAGATGCCACTTACTGAAGCGGTGGAAAAAGTTATGAATGGCGAAATAAAAGATTCTAAAACGCAGACTGTAATTTTAAAAGCAGAAAAATATTTAGAGAGTCGGAAATAATCGACGAGGAGATTTGGAATGGCAGACAAGAAAACCTTAGGGTTAGTAATGATAGTAAAGAACGAAGAAAGATGTCTTGAAAAGTGCTTAAAAGCTGTAAGAAACCTTGTTGATGAAATTTATATTACAGATACTGGTTCTACTGACAATACTGTAGAAATAGCCAAAAAGTTTAATGCACATATTTCATACTTTGAATGGATAAATGACTTTGCTGCAGCCCGTAATTTTTCATTAGAACAATCTAGGTGCGATTGGAATTTGGTTTTAGATGCTGACGAGTACTTAATTGAGGGTAAAAGAAAAGATATTGAAAAGTTTTTAGGTGGCGAAAAAGCAATAGGGGTAGTTGGGAGAATAGATGTTTATAAAGAAGATGATGGTGAACTTAGTAAAAGTAAAGTGTTTATCCCACGAATTATACCTAAAGGAGTAAAGTACAGAGGTGCTATTCATGAGCAAATCGACAGTGAATTGTCAAGATATCAGCTTCCATTGATTTTTGACCACGATGGTTATTTACAGGATGGTAAGGGTGAGAGAAACTTAGCCATTTTGCTAGAAGAATTAAAAAGCAATAAAAATGACCCGTATATTTTATATCAGATTGCAAAAACTCTTTGGTTATTAAAAAGATTTGAAGAAGCAGATGAATATTTTTCTGAATTTTATAAAAGTTCAAAAAAAATAAAAGCTGATTATCGCAGAATCGGAATTACATCTTATATTTATAATTTATCAGAATTAAATAAAAATGATGAGGCAATTAAATTAATTGAAAATGAAAAAAATAATTTGAAAGATTCTGCAGACTTTTATTTTGCTTGTGGAATATTTTATATGAAAGCTGTTTTGTCTGATATAAATAAATATATAAATTATTTTCCAGAAATTGAAAAATCATATTTAAAATGCTTACAAATCGGAGAAAATAAAAATAGCGATGGGGTAGTTGGATGCGGCTCATTTAAAGCAGCATATAATTTAGGTGTGTTTTACGAAGTAACCGGAAATTCTTTGAAAGCCCGTGAATACTACGGTTTAGCTGGGAGACAGGGTTATGCTCCCGCAAGAGAACGATTAAAAACTCTTAAATAAATTAAATTATAAAAATAACAAAAAATAATTTAATTTATTTTTTAAGTTTATAAAAAGAATGCACAATAAAATTCAAATAGATTTTATTGTGTGTTTTTTTTGCTTTTTGTAATAAATTTTAAATGTGACAGTTTTTGTGTGTTTATTAAATTTGTGATTTGTTTTTTAGATGATTTTTAAAAATGTTTAAGATTAATTTTTGGTTTTCAATTTTAGTCGTTAAATTGTTTTTTGTAATTAAGTTGAATTTTGAATTATTTGTTTTTTTATGTAACAATTTAATTTATTTGATTGTCAATTTTTATAAAAAAATAATTTTGAAAATCAGATTTTGAAAACAGAAAAAAATATTAAAAAAATAAAATTCAAAAAATGAGAGTTAAAGATTTTAATAAATTAAAATATAAATATAAAATTAAAAACAAAACATTCAAATAAAAAATAAGAATACAAAAACGAAAGTTATTTTTTGAATAATAAAATTAGCTACTAAGAATATAAGAATTAAATTGTAATAATTTATTAGTGTTTAACTGTATAAAAATAAAACGATGCTCTTGCATCGTTTTATTTTTTTTGATATTTTTAATTAATTTTTATAATTTTTCTACAAACTCAATTACTTCATCGGGAACGCTCAAAGCGTTGAAAACGCTATCTTTCTTGATGATTACATCTAAAAGTGGTAATTGACCATATTTGACCAACGCTTTTAAATCTTTCTTTTTTTCTTCTGCTTTTTCCAGTTTGTTTTTATTTAATAAAATTAAATATTCAGCAATATCTTCATAAATTCTGTCGTTGCGAAGACCTAAATTATATTCACCTGATGCTTTTAAAAATAGATCTTCCAATTCTTCAGAATATTTAAAATTATCTCTTAAAATAATTATTTTTAAAAGAATTGAATTTGAACCTTCGTAAATATTATTATTTATTTTATATTTTTCGTAATAAGTAAAACTATTAATATACTTTTTTTGAACCTCATAAAGATAACCTAAACAAAAATATATTTTCGCTTTGTAATTCGAGTTTTCTAATTCGAAATAATTTCTTATTGCATTAATTAATATTTCTTCTGCAACTTTATAATAATGAATATTATTTTTCTTGATAAGTTCGTTAGCAACAGAAACAGTATAATCGCACTTATCTTCATTACTGAAAACAGATAATCGGTTATAAAAGTCTGCTATATTTTCAGTTTTCCATTCTTTTAATAATAAAAGGTCACTAAACATAGTTATATCCTCTCCGGTGGTATACAGGCAGCTAGAGTTAATTTATCATTTGATTTAACATAATACTCATTATTGCATGAATATGGCATAAAGAAATAATCACCCTGTTTTAAAGCAATCTCTTTTTCGTCATTGGTAAGAGTACCAGTGCCTTCAGTAACAACATAAATTACAGGTGCTTTAAGTTTCTCTGTTTTACCATTTGAAATTTCATATCTATGGAGTGAGAAACAAGGTGTATCTTTTTTACTGATAAGAACAGATTTAACACAGTTATTTTCCTCTGAGACAATAGTCGGTGTTTTTCGACATTCGTTTTTCACTCTTTCAAAATTATATGAATAATCAAAGACTGAAAGAGCGGTCTGCTTATCCAAATCAAGATACATCTGATTATCGGAAAGTTTGTAATCGCCACAATATCTTTCTGGTTGAATTGTAAAATCAGTCGGTTCCTGAATTTCTAATATAAGACAACCTGCACCAATTGCGTGAACAGCTTTTGCCGGAATAAAATAAACATCACCTGGCTTAACAGGGATTTTATTAAGTAAAACTTCCATAGCCATTTTGTCAGTTTCACTATCATTTACTGCTTTTTCAAAATCCTCTTTAGTTACACCATCTTTAAAACCAAAATAGATATGTGCATCTGGTCTTGTGGCGAGTATAAGCCAAGCTTCAGCTTTACCGAATTCAGAATTGAAGTGCTTTCTTGAGTATTCTTTGTCAGGGTGCGCCTGAACAGGCAAACGAATAGCGGCATCAAGAGCTTTTACAAGAACATCAAGTCCTTTTCTGTCACCTAACATTAATTCTTTTTCTTTTTCTATTAGTTGATTGAAATAAATGTCAGAATCCTTGATTTTTGAAATTCCTTCAAATTCATCGGTACTACCTTCGTTTAAGGCTTTTGTCGATGAACACACCCATTCTTCAGGGTAGAAGCAATCGTCACTGTCGTCGCCGAAAAACTCTGAAAAAAGTTTACCACCTAAATAAACTCTGAAAACTCGGTTTTTTTCGAAAAAAATCGGATTTTTAGCATATTCTTTATAGTTCATAAATTTATTCTCCTAAAAGTATTCTTTGTGCTTCTCTTATATTTCTGTAATTACCATTCGCAACTGAAGCGAAGATACAAGCACCGACTGCCGCTTCTTCGGGGTGTTTTGGTAATTTTAATTCCAACTCGAACTCTTTTGTAAAAATGTAGCGCCATACCTTGCTTTTTCTTATACCGTTACCAGATCCGACGAGTGTGCGTGGTCTGAATTCCAATAAATCTTTTGCATCTTCATACATTTCTTTAAGTTCATCCACAACACCAATAAGTACACCACAGATTAAGTTGGTAGGTGTAAAGTTTTTGATTGAGATGTTTTCAATTGAACCTCGCTTTTCTGGATGAGAGCGTGTACCCGCAAATTCGCAATTGACTTTTAAAGGGTCTTTAATCTTTTCAATATCTTCAGAAAGTTCATCCATTTTCTCGTAAAGATTTTCACTGTTGCCACCAAATGCATCCTGACAATCTTTGAAGAAATTTCTTAAAATCTGATAAGCTCTTCCGCCACAAAGCGAAGAACCAACAAAAATGTATTCGTCATCAGTAAGGGGTCTTATTTCACCAGTTGGGGAAGGTTTGAGATGTGAAGTTATAAAAGAAACCTGACTGCCCGTACCTACATTAACTAATATTGAATTGTCGGGGTTTGTCATAGAACCTATGAAACTTGCCTGGTTGTCACCAATAGCAACTGCAACTGGAATACCTTGTGGTAAAAAGTCGCAGTTTGTAGTACCTGCAATTGAAGTTTTACTTATAACTTTCGGTAGAATTTCAGGGTTAATCCCTGATTCTAAAAGGGCTACATTGTCAAAGTGATGATGTCTTAAATCAAAGAAACCAAGACTTGCGGCATCACTTGTGTGCGTAACTGGAGCCTGATTTGTTAAAACACTAACAAGATAGTCGTGTATTGTTGATATTTTCACTGCTTTTTTAGGTACAAGATGATTTTTGATATTATAAAAATGTGTTGTAAGACCGAAACCTGTAGCAGCTTTGTAATCTGTTGTTTCATTTAAAAAATCGGCATAAGAAAATGTACCTTTATAATTTTCATTACCTCTTAAATCCTGCCATGTGTAGAGAGGAGATACAGGGTAATTCTCATTGTCAAGATAAAGAATACCATGCATTTGACCTGTAACACCTATTGAAGAAATATCACTACCATCTGTTATTTCGTTTATTGCCTTTTTTACTGTTTCAATAATAATTTGAGGGTCTTGTATTTTTTCAAAATCATAGTTTGCTTCAATAAAAGAGTCATTTTTTAATGTCGATTTTTTGATAATTTTACCGTGTTTTTCATCTAAAAGAAGTGCAGTAATTGTAGTTGTACCAATATCAATGCCTAAAATGCTCATATTTATTCATTCCTTTTCGTGCAACTCATTTTACCATTAACAAATTGCGGTTGATTGTGGGTCAAGTCTTGTAATAATATCTTGCTGAATAGCAGGTGATAAATCAAGGAAGTTTACAAAAGTACCGTGAATTCTCATAATATAAACACCACTTGGCGCATATTTCTTTGGTTCTGCTAAAACTTTTCTTAAAATTTCTGCTGTTGTAACATTTACATATAAATAGAAAGGAGCAACATCGTTGTTGAGTTCGTTGAAGAAAAGTGGTTTCATAACCTTGTTTTTGAATTCAATACATTTTTCTTCATAAGATGAAGATGTAAAATATTTAGGGTCAATACCAAAGTGAGATGCATAACCGCCACACATTTTCTTGAATGGAAGTTTCATTAATGATAATGTTCTGAATCCTAAGCCATTCTGTGCCTCACCATAAAGTGGGTCAACACCATAATTTAACATATCTCTTGATTTTCTACCGCAAGGCAAAGCGCCAACCCAGTAGCCATAAAGTAAATGTGTTGATGGTGTAGAGAAGTCCGGTCTGAAATTATTGCCAAGATAATTCTTTTTACTTCTTACCATATCTGCAATTTTGTTAGTGATTTCAACCGCTTCATTATCTGCAGTTTCATTATTATTACCGAATTTTGGTGCAGAAAGTAAAAATTCTCTTAAGTCTTCGTCACCTTCAAAATTATTTTTCAATGCATTTAAAAGTCGTTCTGCATCTTCAGGTCGTTCACTTAATAATTTATCAATTGCAACGAAAGAATCGGCAACAACGCTTGTGCCGTGAATAAGGCAACCGCTACCGTTATATTTTGTACCTTGATTTTTAATATCTCTTACATCGTAACCTGTTTCAATACCACCCATTACAGTACTTAAAAATGGTACAGGTAAGTTCGAGATTGCTCGTGAAGCACCATTTGCCGCCTTTACCATTTCTTCACAGAAATACTCAGCATTTTTATAAAATCTTTCACGAACGGTTTTTAAGAGGGTTAATGCATCTGTGTTACCAGTCGGTAAATCGCAGATCTTTTTACCGGTTACAGTTGACACACCATCATTTAAAGTGAGTTCTAAAATTTTACCTAAATTGAACCAACTGTTAGTTGTGTTTGCGTTATCTTTACCCATAATAAGTGGTTCCTGACAGCCAGCAATAGATGTGTCTTCTATATCATCAATATCAACGCCTGATGCAGAAAGAACCTCATAAAGAGAATCATCATTGAAAAGTGATGGTGTAAGGCAACCTGGTGTGAATAAAAATCTGCCTAATTCCTGATATAATTTATCAGGAGTATTTTTATGTAATTTAACAGAGAGAATTGGTTGTGGCAAATTCATATCGTAATAAGCATCTAAAAGTGCGTAAGTAGTGTCGTTTGTTAAATCGTTTCCGTTTTTGTCACGACCACTTACAATTAAGTTTTGCGAAATTGCCCAGCTTCTGTCACCAACATTGAAAAATACAAGAAAATGTTTTAAAAGTGCGGCAGTAGTATCTCTGTCGAGGTTACTCGCTTTTCTGTACGGTTCAAAAATTCTGTCTGCGTTACCAACAGAAAATGCAAATGGATTTGGTGCTTGTTCTAAACACATTGTCTGCCATAATATAATGTAACTTTGTATCGCTTCATATAAACTTTCTGCTGGTTCAAAAGGTACTTTGCCTAATGTTTCTGCAATAAGAGAAAAACGCTCTTTTTTATCATGGTCGGTATTTTTCGCCTTTTCCTTTGCAAGATTTTTATATCTTTCTGCGAGTAAAATGGCGGTTTCTAAAGATATTTTCATAGCTTCGTAGTTTTCTTTTTTATCTTCACTGCAAGTGCTTAATTTTTCGTCAATATCATTAAGAAGTTTTTTAATTCCGTATTTTAAAATCACTCTCATATCAGGAATTAAATGACCTGTAACCTGCTCAATAAAGAAAGCAACTTCGCCAGTCAAATTTTCACAGGAATTGTAAACCTCAGTAAGTTCTTTTACATAAGGGGTCTTTTTGTCAATTTCTCTTAAAGTTTCAATTCTTTCTTTTGTGAACTCTTCTGTTACTGTAATATCATCGTAAACAGCAGTAGGGTCGCAGTAACCTGCAAAAGTTTCTACTTTAAAAGTAGGATTTATGAGCGCATAACTCCTTGCAAATGCATCGCGTTGAGTACCTGCGAAAACTGCGTTATCACTTATAGAAAGAGGTAAAACTTTTACTGCTTCTCTGAATTTTAAAGCAGCTTTTTTCATAGGAGAGAATTCTTTAAATTCTTCTTCAAATTTACTTTCAGTTTCCTTAATTATAAACCAACCGGTAAGGTTATTTATTTCTCTTTCTTCTTTAAATAAATCGTTTGCTAAGTCTGTTAATTTTTTTGCATTTAATTCGTACATATTATCACCTTATGTTTTAATTATTTTTAAGTTGTTTTTTTCTAATTCCCTTTTTAAAATAGCTACTTGTTCTAAGGTTACGAAACCATCAGAAAATGTATAAGATAAATTTTCTTTCTCATATTTATCTTTACCATATTCGTGATAGGTAAGAATTTCAATAAATATATTGTCACTTTTACTTTTTTCTGTAAGTTCTCTGAAAAATTCAGCAAAACCTCTTGCATTTTCGTAACCCGTATTAAAATTATTTATCAAAGGGATTCGTATAAGTAAATATTTATTTGTCAAAGCCCTCTTTAAAAGGTTTTCTTTAATAATCTCAATATCTGCACCGGTTACAGATTTTAAAATTTCTTTATCGGGAGATTTGAAATCTGCAATCATAAAATCTACAATATCAATTAATTTTTCTGTTTCTTTTAAAGACGCGTTTGTTTCAATGCAAGTTGAAATATTTTCTTTTTTTAGCATTTTACAAAGTTCTGCAACAGAATCACTTTGCAAAGAAACTTCGCCGCCGGTAAAGGTGACACCGCCATTTTCAAAAAACATCATTCTGCAAGATGTTATTTCAGTGAAAATTTCCTGTATTGTGTATTTTTTGGATTTTTCTGTTCGTTTTAATCCTTCGGGGTTTGAACACCACGGGCAGAACAAGTTGCAACCTGATAAGTGATATACAAGTCTATTACCCGGTCCATCCTGCGAGTAGTTGAAACCTTTCTGGAATGTGTAAATATAATCGCTCATAAAAACCTCTATATATAATAGTATAGATAAAGTCATTTTACACTAACTAAATATCTATTTCAATCAAATTATGATTTTAAACTTTACAAAGTTACAAGTAGTATTTTGGTAAATATAACTAATTGTTTCATATTGCTAAAAAAGAACTACTATGTTAAAATAAAAGGTACGAAAAAATTGGAGAGGTTTTATTTTATGAACAAGTGTACTTGTGAATATTGCCCCACTATTATTGTTCCTGGTATAGGTCAGTCAAAGGTTGATTTGTACTCAGAAGATAATAAAAGAATTAAATGTGCCTGGCCTTTGGATGTTGATACAAAATCTTTTGTAAAAATGATAATTCCATCAGCAATAGGGCTTTTAATAACCAGAAATGACAAGTCATTCTGTAAAGCACTAAAAAAAGCAGTGGCAGAAATGGTAACACCTTTAAGAGTAAATAAAGAGGGTGTACCTACAGAAAATCTTCATATAGTTGATTATTCTGGTCATTCATTAAAGGAATGCAATGCTGACGAAAAAAGATACATATATAAAATGGTGCCAATGGAAACTTTAGCAGAAGTAATTGGTGAAGACCATCTTTATTTCTTTGCTTACCATTCATTCGGACAACCTTATGAAACTGCAAAAAGGTTAGATGAATACATTCAGAATGTAAAAAACGAAACAGGTCACGACAAAGTTAATTTAATTCCTGTTTCATTGGGTGGTTCAATAGCAACTGCTTATTTTGATGCTTATGGCAGTAAAAATGATGTGAACAGGGTCTGCTATTTTGTACCTGCTACAAATGGTTCAACTTTAATTGCAGATGTTTTTTCTAAAAATATTGATTTATCAAATCCGGTTTCACTTCTTAGTATGTTTTTAGATGCAAAAACCGTTGATACATTTACAAAAGTGTTAAAAAGATTTAAGGATGATACTGCAAAGAATATTGTGAATGCGTTTGTGGATGGTATCTTAGAAACTTTTTTGAAAAATTGTCCTGGTATGTGGGCGGTAGTGCCTAAAGAAAAATATGAATCAATGAGAGATGCATATTTAGTTGGTGACGAATACAAAGTTTTAAGAGAAAAAACAGACAGATTTTATAAAGCACAAAGTAATCTTCGAGAGATTTTAACAAATATAGAAAAGCAAGGCACAAAGTTTTTCTCAATCTGTGGTTACGATTTGCCACTTTTACCATTTGCGGGTACCAAAAATCTTAATTCAGATACGATTGTAGATTTTAAGTCTGCTTCTTTAGGTGGCTATTCAGTAGGTGCAAATGAAAAATTACCTGATGATTATAAAGCTGTTTATGACAGATGTCAGAATAAAGAACATAATCATATTTCACCTGAGGGTACAGTTGATTTAGGTACTGCAATTTTCCCTGATTCTACTTTCTGTTTCAGGTATCAGGTACACGATGATACTGCTTATAATGATGTCGCACTTCTTCTTTGTAAAGAAATTCTTACAAATGAGAATTTCACAAGTGTATATTCAGACCCACGCTTCCCACAATTCAACGGTTCAAGAGATATATTCAGAATAAAATACAGACTTCTTCCTGAAGTGGATGAATTACTAAAAAAAGATTTACCGGAAGATATTAAAAACTCAGTTTTAAAATCAGTTGAAGAAGTAAATGCATTATTTAATAATACTATTATAAAAGACCGTACCGAAGCGGATGAAATAACAAAACGCTTTGATGAAGTAGTAAAGGCGGCAAGAGAGGTTTAATTTATGGGCAAATTTTTAAAATTAGCATTAGGTGCTGCGGCAGTTGGTGCAGGTGTGAAACTTTATAAAATGCCTAACAAAGAAAGAGCAGATATGTTCTCAAGAAATTTTGTTAAAGCTATAAGCAAATTTTCAAGCGGACTTCCTGAGCCTGTTGTAAATAGCGGAGAAGATGATGTTTTATCTGCAATGCAGAAAGATTTAATATCAGAAATAACAGAGAATTCAGAATGGGTTCTTGGTTACGCACAGAAAAGTATTCTCCCTGAGGATATTTTGACAAAGGAATACTGTATCGGCGGTGTTACCCGTCTTCCTGCAAGATTTCCCACAGGTGTGCTTGACGATATAAGAGTTCGTGCAATTTGTCTTGGTACAACAACTGGCGAATCAGCAGTTTTTGCAGCAGTTGACTGTATTGGTCTTTCTAACAGGTGTATAAGAATTATTCGTCAGAGATTAGCTGATTTCTGTAGTGAAAATAATATTGCATCAATAAATATTTCTTCTACTCATACACATAGTTCAATAGATACAATGGGTATATGGGGCAGAATTATAGAAGTTTTCAGAAATAACCGCAAAGTGCTCATTAAAGGCGAAGGCGAACTTATGAATTCCTGTGATGAGGAATATTTAGAATTCCTTTACTCGAAAGTTATTGAAGCAGTAAAAGAAGCAGTTGCCGATAAAAAGAACGGTAAACTTTATAAAGCGTATATGGGTAATTCTTCAGAAAAATCTGTAAGTGAAGATGCACCATTAAAAGAGCGAGGAATTAAAGGTTATGTCTGGGACAGACGAGCACCCTTTGACTGCTCTTGTCAACTTTTAAGATTGCGTTTTGTTCCTGATGATAAAAATGCAAAAGAAACTGTGCTTGTGAATTTCGGTGCTCATCCATATATAAACTCAATGAGCGAAGAAGGGAAAGGTACTGGCGAGAATATTTCAGGTGACTTTGTTTATTCGCTTTGTGAATATTTAGAAAGTGCAGGTAAAAATGCTATATTCTTTAATGGTCCGATTGCTGCGGTTTATCCTACAAGACTTTATGCAGATGTTTATACATTTGAAAATCAGGCAAAAGCAGTTGGTAATGAGTTGGGCAGAATTACACTTGCCATGACAAAATCCAACGAAGAGATTTATAACGATGAACTTTTAAGTCCTGAAAGTTATGAATCAAAGTCTATTATTTTTAAAGGCAGAGAGAGTAACTACAAAAAATGGGTTGAAGCAAAAGGGGAAGAAGTAATTGAAGAAATTGAATTAGAACCTGCGCTTAGTCTTAAGACAAAAGAAGTTCCGCTTAAAGTGGGTAACCCTATATTTGAACTTATTTCAAAATGCAGAGTTGGTAACTATACGGTTGCAAAATCAGATAACAAACAATATGAATCTGTTACTGAAATAGGTGTTTTAGAGTTAGGTAATACTCTGAAAATTGCATTTATTCCTGGCGAAATTGAACCTGATATTTTAAGCGGTTCAAGTACCCTAAAAAAAGAAAGTTCATTTTCTGGTGAAGATTTTCCCGAAGGCTCTTTAAAAGAAGTTTTAGAGTATGAAGATTTAACTGTTTTTGGTCTTACAAATGATGCTTGTGGTTATATTATTCCTGATAACGATTTTTCAATGATGTTCCTTGGTTCAAATAAGTTTATGCAGAAACTTTTCGGTAACCATTATCTTGAAATTTTCTCATTTGGTAAAGAAACTGCATCAACTCTTGTGAGAGCATTTAAAGATTTGAAATAAGGTGTAAAGTAAAAAACTTTTACAATTTTCAGAAATACTATTGACAATGGGGTATTTGTCTGCTATAATGCGTGTCTGTAAAGTTTAAAGTCTTTACAATGTTTGCGGAAGGGTGTGATAATTGATGGCGAAAAATCTCGAAGTAGTTTTACTTACAGACTACTATGGCGAAATGTTAACTGAAAATCAGAGAAAGTTCATTGATTATTACTACAATGATGACCTTTCACTTTCAGAAATTGCAGAAAACGAAGGCATTACCCGTCAGGGTGTGCGTGATGCTATAAAAAGAGCGGAAACTCAACTTTTTGATATGGAAAAAAAGTTAGGCATAGCAGAACGCGCTAAACGCACAAAAGACAGTTTACTTACAATTCAGCAGTGTGCTGACCAGATTAGTGAATTCAATATGAATTCTGCATTGTCAAAAGAAATCAACGATGCAATTATTAAAATTAAATCTGTTATTTCTTCTTTTGAATAATTTCAATTTATATATGATTTTAAAGGAGTGAACACTCGATGGCTTTTGAAGGTCTTTCAGATAAATTAGAGTCTGCATTTAAAAAACTTAAAAGCAAAGGCAGTCTTACCGAAAGTGATGTCCGCGAAGCGATGCGAGAAGTTCGACTTGCTCTTTTAGAAGCAGACGTTAACTACAAGGTTGCAAAAGATTTTACAAATACTGTTACCGAACGCGCAATTGGTGCCAAGGTTATGGAAAGCCTTACACCTGCACAGATGGTTATTAAAATAGTAAATGAAGAGTTAACTGCTCTTATGGGTGGTACTCAGTCAAGAATTGCTTCTGCACCACACCCACCAACAGTTGTTATGATGTGTGGTTTACAGGGTTCAGGTAAAACGACTCACAGTGCAAAAATTGCATTGAGACTTAAAGAACAGGGGCACAGACCTTTACTTGTTGCTTGTGACATTTATCGTCCTGCTGCTATAAAGCAGTTACAGGTTGTCGGTGAGCAGATAGGTGTTCCGGTTTTTGAGATGGGAACCGAAAATCCTGTTAATATTGCTACTGAAGCAATCAAACTTGCAAAAGACCAGGGTTACGATTATGTATTTCTTGATACTGCTGGTCGTCTTCATATTGATGAAGAACTTATGCAAGAATTAAAGAATGTAAAATCGGCGGTTAAGCCACACGAAATATTACTTGTTATCGACTCAATGCTCGGTCAGGATGCAGTTACTGTTGCTTCTTCATTTAATGAGGCACTCGGTATAGACGGTCTTGTTTTGACAAAACTTGATGGTGATACAAGAGGCGGTGCAGCTCTTTCAGCAAGAGCGGTTACCGGTAAGCCTATTAAATTTGTAGGTGTCGGTGAAAAACTTCAGGACCTTGATGTTTTCCATCCTGAAAGAATGGCAAGTCGTATTTTAGGCATGGGTGATATGCTTTCACTCATTGAAAAAGCAGAACAGACTTTAAATGATAAGAAAGCAGAACAATTAGAAAAGAAATTGCGTGAGAATAAACTCGATTTAAACGATATGCTTATGCAATTTGAAGATATGAAAAAAATGGGACCAATGAAAGAAATACTTTCAATGATTCCTGGTGTTGGTAAAAAACTTAAGGATACTGATGTTGATGATAAACAGATTGATTACACAATGGCAATTATCCGTTCAATGACAATGAAAGAACGCGAAAATCCTGATATAATCAATCCATCAAGAAAAAGAAGAATTGCTGCAGGTTGTGGCTTAAAGGTTGAGGATGTCAACCGACTTCTTAATCAATATCGTCAGATTCAGAAAGTTTATAAACAACTCAATGGCGCGGGTTCAAAGAAAATGATGAAGCGTATGCAAAGAATGGGCGGAATGCAAGGTATGGGTGGTTTCCCTAATATGCCAAATTTCCCGATGTAAACTCGTTGTAAATAAGCGTAAGCTATTTATATAATTAATTAATAATTTTTAATTCGGAGGTAATTAAAATGTCAGTAAAAATTCGTCTTCGCCGTATGGGCGCAAAAAAAGCACC
>SVPQ01000013.1 GCA_015065845.1 Oscillospiraceae bacterium | reverse complement strand
GTGACATGTTCAGCTAAGCAGTACTAATAGGTCGAGGGCTTGACCATTTCGTTTGTTTCTTCCGCTTTCCTTTATTCAGTTTTCAGGGTACATTAAAACCGTAGCATCTGCTACGGTTTATTTTTTTACTCCGACCTTGGTCGGAACATCACTAAAAATAAAAACAACCAAACTAAGTTTTATTTCTTCAGTCTGGTTGTTATTTTTTTATTTCAGGGTTATTTGTTATATTCAAAATAAAATCAGTAGAAACATTATAAAATTCACTCAACTTAATTAAATGTTCTATTGGTAAATTTCTTTTACCATTTTCATACATTCCATACGCCTGTTTTGTGATTTTTAAATAGTTTGCAACATCTTCCTGCCTTAAATCATTATCAGTACGCAGGTCATAAAGTCGTTTGATGTAATCCATTTTATTTCTCCTTTGTTCTATTCTTTATATGATACAACAAAATGTTTACTTTAGTCTTGACAGTAAACAAAATGTTTATTATAATGACACTAGTAAACAATATGTTTACTAATAATATTAAAGGGGTTAAAAAAATGAGAAAAATTTTATGTTCAGTATTAGCATTGTTAATGCTTTTTTCTGCGTTTTCCTGCTTTTCAGTTACAGGTTTTGCAGCAGATACAGCATTAACAGAAAAAGAAAGTAATGACACAGCAGCTACTGCAAATGAAATCAAAGTTGCTGAAACTAATGTTGGTGCGTTGCAGAGTAGTAAAGATGTTGATTGGTATAAATTTACATCTGATAAAGATTATTTTACAGTGGATTTTGGTTACCAAAACATAAGCGATCAAGATGGTGTATATTATACTTGGAAATTAACAATATATAATGAAAATTTAAAAACGATTAAATATTATGTTAATTTTTCCTCTTTTTCATCGCTTAAATTTCCAATTACTGGAACAATTTATGTAAAAGTAGAAGCTGAGTATGTGGGTTCTTCTGATATTGTGAATATTCCATATATTCTTACTGCGAAAACATATACAGATGCTCATTGGGAAAATGAAAATAACGAGTCTTCATCTGTTGCAACAGTATTGACAAGCAATCAACAGTATGTTGGTGCGTTACAAGAAGTAGGTGATGTTGACTGGTACAAGTTTACATCTGATAAGGATTATTTTACAGTGGATTTTGGTTACCAAAACATAAGCGATAAAGATGGTGTATCTTATACTTGGAAAGTAACAATATATGATGAAACTTTACAAACTATTAAATATTATGTTGCTTTTTCATCTTTTTCATCGCCTGAATTCCCAATTACTGGAACAATTTATGTAAAAGTAGAAGCTGAGTATGTGGGTTCTTCTGATATTGTGAATATTCCATATGCCCTTACTGCGAAAACATATACTAATGCTCAATGGGAATCTGAATATAACAACGATACAACAAAAGCAAATGTAATTGAGTATGCAAAAAACTATAAGGGTTCGTTCCATTCTTCTTCAGATGTTGATGTGTTTAAATTCAAATCAACAACCGATGCTTTTAAAATTAAATTTGCAATTGATTTAAACGAAACACCAGCAGATAAAGTAGGTAATGGTTGGAAAATTACAGTTTTCCCTGTAGATTCTGCTTCAAGTATAGTTGGTAATTATGTTGTCAGTAGCATAGGTTCTTTTGAAACAAGAACATTACCTTATGAAAAAGGTAAAGAATATTTTATTAAAGTAGAGCCAGCTTATACAGGTTCAGCTCCACTTCATGCTTTATATAATATAGCAGTAGTAGACGCAACTGATGGAAAAAAATGGGAAAATGAAAACGGTGGCAAAGATTTTAAATGGGCTACTACTGTAAACAAAAATGAAGTTGTTTATGGTAATATGTACTCAAGAGATGATAACGATTATTATAAATTTGTAGTTCCGACAGATGGCTTGTTAAATTTCACATTTAACAGAGAAGAGTCAGATAAGTTCAATGATGGTTGGAATTTCACTTTAAAAGATTCAGCAGGTAATGTTGTTTATACAAACAGTGTAAAAAATACATTAAGTTTAAAATCGGAAAGTGTTAATGTTGGTAAAGGAAACTATTATTTGGTAGTATCCTCTGGTTATACTGCACCTGAATCATATATAGATTACAATATTCAGTTTAACTACTCTATGCACACACCAAAAATTACAAAAGTTTCTAACTCTGCAAGTGGCATTACAGTTAAGTGGAATAAAACTCCAGGCGTAGCAAGTTATGTTCTTTACAGATGTGAATATAACGCCTCAACAAAAAAATGGTCTGGCTGGAAAGCAATTAAAAAACCAGGTGCTTCAGCAACTTCTTTTGTAGATAAAACAGCAAAAAGTGGTGTTAAATATAAATATACACTTAAAGGTGTTTATGGCGAATACAAGAGTCCATTTGTTTCTACAGGTTCAATAATTTGCTTAGCACAACCAACTGTAACTGTAAAAGCAGTTTCAAGCGGTATCAATGTAACTTGGACAAAAAGTACAGGCGCAACAGGTTACACAATTTATCGTTCGGAATATAACGCAAAGACTAAGAAATGGAGCGGTTGGAAATCAGTGAAAACTGCAAAAGCATCTTCTAAGTCATACACCGACAAAACTGCAAAGAAAGGTGTAAAATACCGTTACGCAGTTAAAGCAGTTAATGGTAAAGTTGCAAGTAGTTACAAAGCAAGTAGTTCAGTAAAAAGATAAATAATACATTCAACCCGATAGTTTTCTATCGGGTTTGTGTCGATAAAAGGTGGACGAAAATGAAAAGAGCTTTAAGTTTAATTTTAGCATTTGTTTTTGTAATTGGCATTTGTGCTTCATCACCAATAACACTTACCGCAAACGCGGCAGATGATGCAACAAATCTCACTCAGACAGGTGAGTATACATTAGAGTTAGGTGAATACACATTTACACCTGCAACAACAGGGTATTATACATTTGAGTCAATCAATGGTTTAGATCCATTTATTATGATAAATGTAGATGGTCAATATTTCGAGAATGATGATTATGATGTATTTTATGATTTTAAAATTTGTGTTTATATAGAAGCGAATACTTCTGCAAGAATCGAATTAGGTGAGTGGGAAGAAGCTGAGTCAGTCAAAGTTTTAATTACCTACGAAGGTACAGAAAAACCTGAGTGGTCAAATGACTACGATGATGATGGTGATTATGATGATGGTGACAACTCTGTAATTAACGAAAATGGTTTTTCTGTTAAAGTTATATCGACCGATTCATGCGAAATTACTGATTACGATGACAGTAATTTAACTAACGGTGCATTGGTAATTCCTCAGACTATTGCAGGATATAAAGTTATAGGTATAGGTGGTTATGCTTTTGAAAATTGTAGTAATTTAACTTCTGTAACAATACCTGACAGCGTGACAGATATAGGTTCTTATACTTTTGAAAATTGTTCATCACTTGTAAGTGTAAAACTTCCTGAGGGTATAACAGAAATTGGTGATTATGTTTTTTGTGAATGTACATCTCTTACTGATATAAATATTCCTTACAGTGTAACAAGTATAAAAGAATCTGCTTTTGAAAAATGCAAATCTCTTAAGAGTGTGACACTCCCAAGCAATTTAATTAATATATGGATGTGGGCTTTTTTTGGTTGCAGTTCATTAACAAGTATAGTAATTCCTGATGGTGTAGCAAGTATAGGTCCTGGTGCTTTTGATGCTTGTGAATCTCTTGTAAGCGTAACAATTCCTGACACTGTAACCTTTATTAATGATGGAACTTTTGGTTATAAAGATTTTGCTATGAATGGAAAAACGAAAATAGACGGTTTCACAATCTATGGTGTAAAAGGTTCTGCAGCAGAAAAATATGCAATAGATAATGGTTTTACTTTCATTGAAATTAATGGTTCAGACGACCATGCCCACAAATATACAGAAGAGATAACCCAACAACCAACTTGCACAGTTGAGGGTACAAAAACTTTTACCTGCTCTTGTGGAGATACATACACAGAAACAATTAAAGCAACTGGTCACAAGTGGAACAGTGGTTCAGTTACAACAGAACCGACTTGCACAACACAAGGTGAAAAAACTTATGTTTGTACAGTATGTTATGATGCAAAGTCTGAACTTATTTCTGCAAAAGGCCATAAAGAAGTAGTAATCCCAGCAGTAGCACCGACATATAAAGAACCTGGTAAAACAGAGGGTAAAAAATGTTCTGTATGTGGTACAATTACAGTAGCACAAAAAGATGTTGCAAAACTTACACTTGCAACTCCAGTAGTGACAGTTAAAAACAGTGCAACAGGTGTAAAAGTTGCATGGAAAGCAATTGATGGTGCAGAAAGCTACAAAGTTTACCGTAAAACATACAGCACAAAAACCAAGAAATACGGTAGTTGGAAAACTTGTGGTACTGCAACTAAAACAAGTTATGTAGATGTAACTGCAAAGAGTGGTACAAAGTATATTTATACTGTAAAAGCATTTAACGGTGATACAAAAAGCGGTATTAAAAATTCTTCGAGCATTTTATTCCTCGCACAACCAACAGTAAAAATTGCAAATGCCTCAACAGGTGTAAAAGTTACCTGGAATAAGATTACAGGTGCAACAGGTTACAAAGTTTACCGCGCTGAATACAAAAATGGTAAATGGAGCAGTTGGAAGAGTGTGAAAACAATTACCAAAGGTTCAACTGTTTCATATACAGATACAAAAGTTAAGAGTGGTGTAAAATACAAGTACACTGTAAAAGCGGTGAACGGAAAAACCGCAAGTACCTATAAATCAAGTTCATCACTTCTTTATTTAACACAACCAAAAGTAGCAGTAAAAGCACTTTCAAATGGTATAAAGGTTGCGTGGGTACAAAGCACAGGCGCAACAAGCTACAAAATTTACAGAAGTGAGTACAATGCAAAGACTAAGAAATGGAGCAGTTGGAAATCATTGAAAACTGCAAAATCTACTTCTAAATCATACACCGACAAATCTGCTAAGAAAGGTGTAAAATACCGTTACACAGTAAAAGCGGTTAATGGTAAGGTCGCTAGTACTTATAAAGCAAGCAGCAGCGTGAAACGCTGATGCTTGCTCAGGAACCAGGAATCAGGAACTAGGAACTAGACTTCTATAAATGAAACGAAAAATTAACTCCCACTATGGTAGGGGCAGACCTTTAAAATGAAAAATTCAGAATGCAAAATGCAAAATTTCGGGACCTGCGGTCGGCAATTATAATAGTTGTTAGTGTGTCTGGTTGGCTAGTATTATAAAAAATAACAAGTTGTATAAGAGATTTATAAATAAATGGGAGGGAAATAGTTTATTTATGAAAAAGAATTATATTTTTAAAGTCGCTTGTGTTTTCTGTGTTGTTGTACTTTTAGCGGTTAACTTCCAGACAACAGTTTTTGCTGGATTTGATTATGAAATAGTTGAAGTTGAAGGCGAACAGTGTAGCTTGTTTCCTGGTCCGGAGGTGTTTTCAGATTTAATACAAAATTCACATGCTGATGAAACCGCCGGAACAGACGAAAACAACGAAAACAACGAAAACAACGAAAACAACGAAAATAACGAAAACAACGAAAATAACGAGAACACAGATGAAGAAGAAACATTAGAAGAACTTTTAAATGTTGATTATTCTGCCTATTCAACTCTTTCTGACCATGAAAAAGAATATTACGACAAAATTGTAACAACACCAATAGGCGAAACAGTATTTATTATCGACTATACGCCGTATTTAACTAAAGAAGAATTCGCTGCAATTAACTTCCGTGCAATTATGTATGCAGTTGCATTAGACCACCCAGAAATGTTCTGGTATCACGGTTATTCTTATAGATATAAATATGTTAAAGACACTCGTGAAGTTATTTATGTTGAATATACTATGAATGGTCCTTTCGTTTCAGGTACATCTGACCCTGTTTATTCGACTTCTGAATATTCAACAATTAATGATGAAATGTGGGTAGAATTCCACCGAGTTGCCGAAGAATTAAATTTAGCAAATCGTACAAGATATTCATTTGCTAAAACACTTCATGATTATCTTTGCAATTCAATTTCTTATGTTGATGATGGTAGGTCTTGTTTTGACCCGTATGGTGCTCTCGTCAACAAACAAGCAGTATGCCAAGGTTATGCAGAAACATTTAAAATGTTTTGCGATTATTACGATATTCCTTGTGTAAATCTTACGGGTACTGCTGGCGCTGCTCATATGTGGAATGCTATGCAAATGGAAGATGGTCTTTGGTATATTTTAGATATTACTTGGGATGATGGTGGCTCTACTTGGGTTTACACAGACTATTTCCTTTGTGGTCTTGATACTGTAGCCGTTAACTATGATAAAAAACCGTTCCGTATATCTCATGTTTCTGACGGTTCACCTTATTTACCACAACTTAATTATGCTTTGGAAGCATACGGACTTATAGACGATAAGAATTTCAACGCAACCTATAATTCTTATCTCAATGAAGAAACTCAATATCTGGAACTCTCACCATTTACAGCACCTGAACATGAAATTTGTTATAATGGTGTATTAATTAAAGATGTTCCTCTCAGAACAGGTGAACAATTCACAACTTATGACGATAAAACCTGGACAATTGTTATTGCCGGTGATATGAATTGTGATGGTCTGGTAACAGCAGAAGATTATCAGGCTGCGGCTAACTACGCAATGGGCGAGGATAATACAGTTCAATCGGTTGAAAGTACCGCGGCGGATCTTTCCCGCGACGGTGTTATAGATGTACTTGATTTAATGCTCATACAACTTATGAGTACAGGTTGCAGAGACGATTTTGAAGTGTAGCAAAATTTTCAGTCAGAAATGAGGGATTCTGTGGGGAATAAAAAGTATATTAATTACAGCACACCACAAGAAGTTGGTGCTAACTCTTTCACATCTACATTAGGAGTGCTGTGCGAAAAAAATAATTTATTTGGTTTATATGTTAAGCAAAGCAACTTTGCTGATCCCGACCTTGACGAAATGTATTTCATTTGTGGTTTAGACGAAAATACAGTCAGAAAAGCACATAAAAATGTGGTGGAAGAATATAAAGATCAAGAAAGAAAAGTTGATAAGTTTAAACTTTTACATGTCACCAAATTAACAGGTGCCTCACCGTTTTCCTCGTATTTAGATGTTGCTAATTTTTGTTTACACGCATCTACAATTCGTGGCCTTTGTAATAAATATGGTTTCAATAAACAGTTTGATGAAATTTCACCTGGTTTTATCACCACCTTAGAGGCGGCATATTTAGACAGTTTAAAGCCTTGCATTTCTACATTTGAGAGAAGACAAAGAGATGATATAGTCAGGGAGTTATTAAATACACAAGGGGAAAGAGAATTTAAAAAAGAAAAAAGCGAAATTCCTAAAATCGAAAATGTTCCATTAAAATCTGATATTGTTAATATGGTGTCTATTAGTGAATTAATGTTTAAAAATAACAATCTTTCGAAATTGGTCGCTTGCTCTCAATCAGAAGTTGATAAATTACTTCTTTTCTTTAAAAATAATCCAGATATATTATTTTATCAAGCTAAATCATTAGAATTCAAGTTTGATGTTTCTGACGATAGAATGTTTGGTTCAAAAGAAGGTAATACATTTTATTCTTGTATGTTTATGTATCCAACAACTTACGATAAGGTAGTAGATCTAGAATATTTGAAAATTCATAGCAATCCCACAGTTAAATTTTCGCCACCAATTGAATTTGTTAATAGCGAAATTTGTTCTTTTGGTATAGCGGCACAAAATATTAATAGTATTTTTAAGTTGGCAAGCGAAAAAAATATTCCTTTATGGATAGACCCTGAAAGATTATATTATAGTTGTAATCCAGCAGAAGATCCAGAAACTATTAAAGCAGGGTATCGTATTAATGGTGCATTATCAATGCAAAAAGAAATAGATTTACTTCTCAACGAATATGCTGTCGGTTTTTCCACTAAAAGAATACTCTCTTATGACGATTTTAACCGTTATAATAAAAACAATCCAGATGTTCTCACCTACGAAGAATATAGAAAAAATACGTATGGTGTTTGATTAACGATTTTTATAAGTGAAAATAGGGAGTGATAAAAGTGTTTAGTAATAATTTTTTTTATGTAAAAAAACTATTATTGGTTTCATTATCAATGGTTTTAATAAGTTTTTCTTTTCTTACTGTTTTCGCTTCTGCAAATACACCTGAAGAAAATGGTTTTGTTTTGGTTATTATTAGAGCCAATGTCGATTCCAGAGTTATTGAGTCACAAGCCTCTATCAGAGTGGAGTTTGAAAACAAGGACACTGGCAACAGTTATTTAGTAACACTTCAACCATACAATGAATATTGTATTAAAACTTATTTGCCACAAGGTGAATACAGGACGATATCAGGAGATGTTGCAAATGACTATAATGCCGAATATCCTGTGCACGGAGTAAGTTTTTTGGCAACAGGTGCAACTGTTGAAGTAACTTTCGATGTCGGAGATCCAGCTTATATAGTAAGTGCAACACCGATAACTGATGTTTTTCAGGGCGATTTTGATTATAATAAAACTAATAGTTTATTGAATGAAGATAATATGGAGACGATTAATTGGAGTCAATTAAACGAGAATATGGATCCATATAATACAGATCCTGATAATCCATACTTGGGAAATAATACACCTGTTTCTTCAGATGAATTTATTGGAATAATACCATCTGACACCAATGAAATGTTCATTGGTGAAAATGAAACTACTGAATATTCTGTATATGAAAACTATGAATCTGTTGCTGAAGCAGAAAATGAGGGTGATGCACAATCCCAAAAATCACCTGCAATAATAATATTAGTCGTTGTTGTTGCAGCAATTGTTGCAGTTGTACTTTATCTGAAAAGTAAAAAAGCAAAGTCATCCGAAGTTTAAGATTAAAAGAGCGGATTTCGGAAGTTAGCATTATAGAAATGCACAATTCACAATTGTAATTTGGAAAATTGCGAATGAGAATTAAAGGTTTGCGACGCGACTATAAATGAAACGAAAAATTAAATGTGACGGTCTGCCTCTCTTCGAAGAGAGGGGGACCGCCATTTCGTTGTTTTTCTAATTTTCACACACTTTCAAGCGAGTGTGAATTTGTATTTATAAATAAATTTCCTTGGGTGGTGGAGAGTTCTTAAAAATTTTGAAATGAATAATGAAGTCGCATACGCTGATGAGTGATGAAGAATGAATAATTGTGGGGCTACGCCGTAATTATAATTGAAAGTTGAAAATTGAAAATTTCGGAAGTCCTGCGGACTTGATTATAATTAAATATAGATAACAAAAACTACATTCTATCATTTTTACTTTAATGAACGAATGTAGTTGTTTTTATAATATTATAATAGCGTCGCAGACCTTTTAATTCCGAATTCCGAATTACGCATTCTTACACCTAACGCCTAACACCTAGCCACTTGCACACTTGCAACTTGCAACTTGCAACTGAATCACTATAATCGAAAACATCGATAATAAAAATCAAATATTTGCATAATATCGATTATTGACAAACTACATTCACAGTGCTAAAATCAAAACATCAATTTTCAGGAGTAATGTTATGGTTATAGGTATTGTAGGTTTAGGTCTCATTGGTGGTTCACTTGCAAAAGCAACAAAGAAAAATACAAATCATAAAGTTTATGGTTTTGATATTTCAGAAACTACCATAAAATCTGCGTTAAAAGAAAAGTCAATAAATAAAGAACTCACAAGCGAAAATCTTAATGAATGTGATTATGTTTTTATTCCACTTTACCCCGAAGCAGTTAAAGATTACTTAGTTAAAAACGCAAAGAATTTTAAAGAAAATGCAGTGGTAATTGACTGTGCAGGTGTAAAACGCTGTGTTTGTGAAGATTGTTTTAATATTGCAGAACAAAACGGATTTACATTCATAGGTGGTCACCCTATGGCTGGTACTCAGTTTTCAGGTTACGAAAACGCGAAAGATACAATGTTTCATAACGCACCGTTCATTTTAACCCCTAAAGAGAATGAAGATATTTTAACACTTGCAAATGCAAGAGAGGTTATTATTTCTATCGGGTTCGGTCGTGTATCTGTAATGACTGCTGAAAGACACGACAAACTTATTGCGTTTACATCTCAGCTGGCACACATTGTTTCAAATGCCTACATAAAAAGCCCGTCATCTACTCAGAGAAAAGGTATTTCAGCAGGTAGTTACAAAGACTTGACCCGTGTTGCATATCTTAATGAAAATATGTGGACAGAGTTATTTTTAGAAAATAAAGATAATCTTATTTTTGAACTTGATTATCTTATAGACGAACTTAAAAAATATAGCGACGCTATGAAAAACGACGACGCAGATGAACTAAAAAAGCTTCTCAAAGAGGGCAGAGAAGCGAAAGAAAGAGCAGACTAAAGGAATGCAGAATTCAGAATGCAAAATGCAGAATTTATAGTATGGTTAGTGTGGTGTTAGGTTTTAGGTGTTAGGTGTTAGGTGTTAGGTGTTAGATATTAGGGAATAGGGAATAGGAAATAGGAAATAGGAAGCAGGAAACAGGTACATCCTATCATTTTTGGTTTACGAAAAAACTTTAAATGATAGGATGAGTTATATTTAAGATACTTGCAACTTGCATACTTGCACACTTGTAACTTGTATAAATGATAGGATGAACTTTCTTTATTTCTGATTTCTGCTTCCTATTTCCCCTTAATACTATCCAGCGCATTTTTCTCGAGCCTTGACACCTGTGCTTGTGAAATTCCGATTTCGTTTGCAACTTCTGTCTGTGTCATACCGCGCATAAATCTCATAGAGAGAATTTTCTTTTCTCTTTGAGGTAAATCTTTAATTGCTTCTTTTAAAACGATTTCATCAACCCAGTCAACATCTGTTTCGTTTGAACCAATCTGGTCCATCAAAAATATTGTGTCGCCACCATTTGAATACACAGGTTCATAAAATGAAACAGGGTCAACAACCGCTTCGAGAGCAATTACAACTTCTTCTTTTTTTAAGTTCATTTCTTTTGCAATTTCTTCGACTGTCGGTTCGTAACCCTTTTCGTTAGAAATCCGTTCTTTTATCTGCATAGCGTGGTAGGCGGTGTCCCTTAAAGAACGCGAAACTCTTATAGGGTTGTTATCTCTTAAATATCTTCTTACTTCGCCTATAATCATCGGTACGGCGTAAGTTGAAAAACGTACATCGTGACTTGTGTCAAAATTATCAATAGCTTTTATTAAACCAATGCAACCCACCTGAAACAAATCGTCTAAATTTTCACCACGGTTAGTAAATCGTTGAATAACACTTAACACAAGGCGCAAGTTACCGTTTATTAAATCTTCTCTTGCTTTGTTGTTTCCGTTCTTCGCTTCTTTTAAAAGTATTTGTTTCTCTTTTTCGGGTAATATTTTTAATGTGGATGTGTTTATCCCACATATTTCTACTTTGTTGTAAATCATAAAAAACTCCTTTTCATCTGATATGTAAAAGAGGAGTTAAAGATTTTGAGAGTTACAAAAAATATTATTTACTCTTTGTAGAAATTTAATCAAAAATTCACTTATTTTTCAAAAAAATTTTACTCTTAATTTACAGTAAAAAATGTTGACATTTTAGTTGTGTATGATATAATAATAAAAAGAAAAAACAATGTTGTCAGGGAGTGTTTATTAAATGAAAAAGTTTTTCAAAGTATTAGGCGTTTTAGCGGCAATCGCAGCGGCTGCTGCTGCAGTTTATGTGGTTCTTCAGAAAGTTAAAGCAAAAAATGCTCCTGAAAGTTATGACGAAGACAATTATGTTTCTTGTTCTTGTCTTGAAGATGACTTTATTTCTGAAACAGTTGCTGAATAATTTTTAAATAAAAAACGACAAACATTAAGTCTTTAATTCGATACGAGATATCGGCAAGATTTGAGTTTTGAAACAGGGTGAGTTATGCCCTAATAGAATCTCTGACCTTTGCCGTTATGGCAAAGGCTTTTTTATAAATTACAGAAGGATTGGTTTTGAATGAATTTAGCATTAAAAAATGCACATGTTTATAAAAATCAAAAAGTTACATTTACTCCTGAATATACTTGTGAAGTAAAAATTCAGGGTGATGTGGCTATTTCTTCTCTTTTACAGGATATGTTATCTTCAAGTGTTTCTGAATATGGTATTTTTCCCGGTTTCTGTGATGTTCACGTTCATCTCAGAGAACCGGGTTTTTCTTATAAAGAAACAATAGAATCAGGTACTTTGGCTAGTGCAAGAGGCGGTTACACTGATGTTCTTTCAATGCCTAACTTAAACCCTGTACCACATAATGTTGATAATATGAATCTTCAAAGAGATATTATAAAGCGTGATGCAGTAATAGGTGTTCATCCGTTTGCTTCACTTACAGTAGATGAAAAAGGTGAAACACTTTCAGATATAGAAAACCTCGCACCGATTTCTATTGGCTACTCAGATGACGGCAGGGGTGTGCAAAGCGAGAGTTTAATGCGTTCTGCTATGGAAAAGGCAAAAAGTTTAAACAAAATAATTTCTGCTCATTGTGAAGATAATTCACTTCTTGATGGTGGTTATATCCACAAAGGTGAATATGCTTTAAAAAATAATCATCGCGGTATATGTAGCGAAAGCGAATGGGGTCCTATAAAACGCGATTTGAAATTGGTTAAAGAAACGGGTTGTAAATATCATGTCTGCCACATTTCAACAAAAGAGAGCGTTGAAATTATAAGACAAGCTAAAAAAGATGGCGTAGATGTTACTTGCGAAACTGCACCACACTATCTGGTTTTGAATGATATGATGTTACAGGAAGACGGAAGATTTAAAATGAATCCTCCAATCCGTTCTGAAAGTGACAGACAAGCATTGATAGAAGGGGTGCTTGACGGTACAATAGATATGCTTGCAACTGACCACGCACCACATTCTTATGAGGAAAAATCAAAGGGACTTGAAAAAAGCCTTATGGGTATAACAGGTATAGAGACTGCGTTCCCTATAGTTTACACAAAACTTGTAAAAACCGGCATATTGCCACTTGAGTTAGTTATAAAAATGCTTACCGATAATCCAAGGAACCGTTTCGGTATTAAAGATGATGGTTCTTTGACTGTATGGGATTTAAGCAATCAATATAAAATCGACAGTAACGAATTTCTTTCAATGGGTAAGGCAACACCTTTCCAGAATGAAAGTGTTTTCGGTAAATGTCTTATGACTGTATATGGAGGTAAAATAGTATGGCAAATGAAGTAAGAAAAAAGATTGTCTTTCAGGACGGTAGCGAATACTTAGGCTACGGTTTTGGAGCAGACTCAGAAAGAGTATGCGAAATAGTGTTTGACACTGCTATGGCAGGTTATCAGGAAATGATGTCTGACCTTTCTTTCACAGATAAAATAGTAGTTATGACTTATCCGCTTATTGGTAACTACGGTGTTGCAGATGAAGACTTTGAAGCAAAAGTTTCAACACTCGGCGGTCTTGTAGTAAGAGAATATAACGATATTCCTTCAAACTTCCGTTACACAAAAACACTTTCAGAAGAAATGGAAGAAAACCACATTCCAGGTATCTGGGGTGTAGATACAAGAGAAATTACAAGAAAAATCCGTGACAATGGTAGCAGTCGTGTAATTCTCACCAATGCAGATGTTCCGACAGAAAAAGCAATTGAAATTATTAAAAATACACCAGTTACAACAAATGCAGTAGAAAAAGTAAGTTGTAAAAAACGCTGGTATTCAAGAACAACAAATGCTAAATACAATGTTGTGGCAATTGACTGTGGTATAAAACTTAACATTATCCGTCTTTTAAATGAAAGAGGTTGTAATGTAACAGTTGTTCCGTTTAACACATCTGCAAAAGAGATTATTAAAATGAATCCTGATGGTGTTGTAATTTCAAACGGCCCTGGTAGTCCAGAAGATGTAGCATCAATTGTAGATGTTATTAAAGAACTTAAAGGTAAATTCCCACTCTTCGGTATTGGTTTAGGTAATCTTTTAATCGGTGCCGCTTATGGTGCTAAGAGCGATAAATTAAAATTCGGTCACCATGGTGGTAACCACCCCGTAATGAATGTTGAAACAGGTAAAGTGATTACAGTTTCACAGAGCGAGGATTACACACTTAACGAAGAATCATTAAAATCAACTGATTTAAAAATTACACATCGCGACATTCTCGACAAAACTGTTGAAGGTGTTGAAAATGAGAAAGATAAAGTGTTTGGTGTTCAGTTCAATCCTGAAGGTGCACCAGGTGCAGTAAATGATGTTTTATTCGATAAATTTGTTACTATTATGAAGGAGGGCAAGTAAGATGCCAAAAAGAACCGATATTAAGAAAATACTTGTTATAGGCTCAGGCCCTATCGTAATAGGACAAGCCGCAGAATTCGACTACGCAGGTACTCAGGCGTGTCTCGCACTTAAAGAAGAGGGTTACGAAGTTATTCTCTGTAACTCAAATCCTGCAACAATTATGACAGATACTTCAATGGCTGACAAAGTTTATATGGAGCCACTTACTTTAGAATATATTGCAAAAGTTATCCGTTATGAAAGACCAGATGCAATTGTTCCTGGTATCGGCGGTCAGACAGGTCTTAACCTTGCAATGCAACTTGAGAAAAAAGGTATTTTAGAAGAATGTGAAGTTGAACTTTTAGGTACAAAGAGCGAAAGTATCGAAAGAGCAGAAGACCGCGAACTCTTTAAACAACTTTGCCTTGATTTAGGTGAACCTGTTCTTCCTTCAGAAATTGCAAACACAGTTGAAGAAGGTCTTGCCGCTTGTGAAAGAATCGGTTACCCGGTTGTTCTTCGTCCTGCTTTCACATTAGGTGGTACAGGTGGCGGTTTCGCTGATAATGAAGAAGAATGTCGTGACCTTCTTAAAAATGGTCTTAAACTTTCACCAGTTCATCAGGTTCTTGTTGAAAAGAGCATTAAAGGTTATAAAGAAATAGAATTTGAAGTAATGCGTGACTCAAACGACACAGCAATTGCTATCTGTAATATGGAAAATGTTGACCCTGTTGGTATTCACACAGGTGACTCAATTGTTGTTTGTCCTTGTCAGACACTTACAAATAAAGAAGCGGGTATGCTTCGTGACAGTGCTTTAAGAATTATTAAAGCATTGGAAATCGAAGGTGGTTGTAATGTTCAGTTTGCACTTGACCCACTTTCATTTGATTATTATGTTATCGAGGTTAATCCTCGTGTTTCCCGTTCATCTGCTTTAGCTTCTAAAGCAAGTGGTTACCCAATTGCAAGAGTTACTGCAAAAATTGCGGTTGGTATGCACCTTGAAGAAATAGAGCTTGCAAATATTCCTGCGGCTTGTGAACCGGCACTTGACTATGTTGTTGCAAAAATGCCTCGTTTCCCATTTGATAAATTTGCAACTGCAAACAATAAACTTTCAACTCAGATGAAAGCAACAGGCGAAGTAATGAGTCTTGGCAGAACTATTGAAGAAACTCTTTTAAAAGCTGCGCGTTCACTTGAAATCGGTGTTTGCCACCTTTATATGAAGAAGTTTGATAGCTACACAGAAGCAGAACTTCTTGAGTATATCAAAGATGGTACAGATGACAGAATTTTTGCTATTGCAGAACTTATCAGTCATGGTACAGACATCGGTATGATTTACGATGCAACAAAAATTGATATTTTCTTCCTTGAAAAAATCAGAAATATCATCCGTATGGAAGAAAAACTCAAAGCTAATAAGAACGATTTAACAGTTCTTTACGAAGCAAAGAAAATGGGCTTCTGCGACCAGTATATTGCTCGTCTTTGGGAATGCAACGAAATTGATGTTTACAACATCCGTGTTGAAAATAAAATGTTCCCTGTTTACAAAATGATTGATACTTGTGCGGCAGAATTTGAAGGTACAGTTCCATATTTCTACTCAACTTATGAAGCAGAAAATGAATCTGTTGTTTCAGATAAAGAGAAAATCATTGTTCTCGGTTCTGGTCCTATCAGAATCGGTCAGGGTGTTGAGTTTGACTATTCAACTGTTCACGCAGTTCAGACAATTAAAGCTGCGGGTTACGAAGCAATTATCATCAACAACAACCCTGAAACAGTTTCAACTGACTACACTTGTTCAGATAAACTTTATTTTGAACCACTTACAGTTGAAGATGTTATGAACATCATTCACCTCGAAAAACCAATGGGTGTTATTGCTTCACTTGGTGGTCAGACTGCTATCAACTTAGCAGAACCACTCAAAAACCGTGGTGTTAAAATTATCGGTACAGATTGTGATGCTATTGAAAAGGCAGAAAACCGTGATTCATTTGAAAAACTTCTTAAAGAATTAGACATTCCACAACCAGAAGGTAAGGCAGTTACAAAAATTGAAGATGGGCTTGAAGCAGCAAAGAAAATTGGTTACCCAGTGTTAGTTCGTCCATCATTCGTTTTAGGTGGTCGTGCAATGCAGATTGTTGCAGACGAAGAACAATTAAAACACTACCTTAAAACTGCTGTTGAAATTGATGAAGACAAGCCGGTTCTTGTTGACAAATATATTTCAGGTAAAGAAGTTGAAGTTGACGCTATTTGTGATGGTAAAGATGTTTTCGTTCCTGGTATTATGGAACTCGTTGAAAGAACAGGTATCCACAGTGGTGACTCAACAAGCGTTTACCCGACATTCAGTATTTCACAAAAGGTAAGAGAAACAATTCTCGAATACACCAAGAAATTAGGTCTTGGTATCGGTATTGTTGGTCTTTACAATATTCAGTTCATTGTTGATAAGGATGAAAATGTGTTTATTATTGAAGTTAACCCGCGTTCTTCAAGAACAGTTCCATTCCTTTCAAAAGCAACTTCTTACAGTTTAGCAGATATTGCAACTCTTACAATTTTAGGTAAGAGCCTTAAAGAACAGGGTATTGATTACCTCTACCCAGAAGATAAAAAACGCTGGTATGTTAAAGCACCTGCTTTCTCATTCTCAAAACTCCGTGGTCTTGATGCATACCTTTCACCTGAAATGAAATCAACAGGTGAAGCAATCGGTTACGACAATAAACTTACTCGTGCCCTTTATAAAGCGTTACAGGCTTCTGGTATGAATGTTATGAACTACGGTACAGTTCTTGCAACTATTGCAGATGAAGACAAAGCGGAAGCATTACCAATTATCCGTCGTTTCTACAATATGGGCTTCAATATTCAGGCAACAGAAGGTACTGCAAACTTCCTTAAAGAAAACGGAATAAGAACTCACGCGGTTAAGAAAATCAGCGAAGGCAGTGAAGAAATTCTTAACAATATGCGTCAGGGTTACATTAACTATGTAATCAATACTCGTGATATTAATCAGACTGGTTATTTATCAGATGGTCACGAAATTCGTCAATGTGCAGTTGAAAACAATGTAACACTCTTCACTTCACTTGATACTGTTGCAGTATTGCTTGATGTGCTTGAGGAAACAACACTTTGCATTTCTACTATTGATGAATAATAAATTGGAGTTTTAGTTTAAAATGTATCAGGGAATTTATACAATCAAAGAAAATAAAAAAATCGCAAAAGATGTTTATAAAATGATTGTTGAGGGTGACACATCTTCACTTACTGCAACAGGTCAGTTTGTAAATATCAAGGTTGATGGGTTATATCTCAGAAGACCAATTTCAGTTTGTGATTATGATGAAAGCACAATAACACTTATCTACAAAGTAGTAGGTGCAGGTACCGAGATTATGTCAACAAAAGAGCCTGGCGAAACATTTGATATTTTAGTCGGTCTCGGTAATGGCTACAATACCGATAAAAGTGGAGAAAATCCACTTTTAATCGGCGGTGGCGTTGGTGTTCCGCCAATGTATGGTCTTTGTAAAAAGTTGGTAACAGAAGGCAAAAAGCCAACAGTAATTTTAGGCTTTAACACTGCGGATGAAATTTTCTATAAAGATGAATTTGAAGCATTGGGCGCAAAAGTTTATGTTACAACTGTTGATGGAAGTGTAGGAGTAAAAGGTTTTGTAACAGATGTTATGAAAGAACTTACCTATTCTTACTTCTTCACTTGTGGTCCTATGCCAATGTTTAAAGCAATTGAAAATACTGCTACAACCAGTGGTCAGTACAGTTTCGAAGAAAGAATGGGTTGTGGTTTTGGTGCTTGTATGGGTTGCTCATGTAAAACAAAATACGGCAACAAGCGAATCTGTAAAGATGGTCCTGTTTTAGAAAGGGAGGAGATTATATGGTAAATCTTGAAACATCACTTTGTGGTTTAAATCTCTCAAATCCCTTGATTCCTGCAAGTGGTACTTTTGGTTATGGTTACGAATTCGCAGAACTTTACGATATAAACATCTTAGGTACATTTTCATTCAAAGGTACAACAAAAGACGCTCGTTTCGGTAACCCTACACCAAGAATTGCCGAGTGCGAAGCAGGTATGATAAATGCGGTAGGTCTTCAGAATCCTGGTGTTGAAAAAGTTATTTCTGAAGAATTACCAAAACTTAAAGAAGTATTTAATAAAAAAGTTATGGCAAATGTAAGCGGATTTTCTGTTGAAGATTATGTTTACACTTGTGAAAAGTTAGATAAAGAAGAACAAGTTGGCTGGCTCGAAGTAAATGTCAGTTGCCCTAATGTTCATGGTGGTGGTATGAGTTTCGGTACATCACCTGAAGCGGCGGCAGAAGTTACAAGAGAAGTCAAAAAAGCAACAACTAAACCTGTAATTATAAAACTTTCACCAAATGTTACTGATATTGTTTCTATAGCAAAAGCGTGTGAAGAAGCAGGTGCAGATGGTATAAGTCTTATAAATACACTTTTAGGTATGCGTATAGACTTAAAAACAAAGAAACCTGTTATTGCAAATAAAATGGGCGGTTTTTCAGGTAATGCAATTAAGCCTGTTGCAGTAAGAATGGTGTACCAGGTGTATGATGCAGTAAATATTCCGATTGTCGGAATGGGTGGTGTTTCAACTGCCGAAGATGTAATTGAATTTATGTTAGCAGGTGCTTCAGCGGTAGAAGTAGGTGCTGCAAACTTAATAAATCCGTATGTGTGTAAAGATATTATTGAAGATTTACCACGCGTTATGGAAAAATATGGTATTACTAACTTAAAAGATATTATAGGAGGCGCACACTAATGGGTAAAGATGTAATTATCGCTTGCGATTTCAGTAGTAAAAAAGCTTGTATGGATTTTTTAGATAAGTTCACAGGCAGAAAACCATTTGTAAAAATCGGTATGGAACTTTTCTATGCAGAAGGTCCGCAAATTGTTCGTGAAATCAAAGAAAGAGGTCACAAAATTTTCCTTGACTTAAAACTTCACGATATTCCTAATACAGTAAAAAAATCAATGTCTGTTTTAAGAAATTTAGATGTTGATATGACAAACCTTCACGCAGCAGGTACAGGTGCTATGATGGAGGGTGCTTTAGAAGGTTTAACACGCGAAGATGGTACAAGACCAATTCTTATAGCAGTTACACAACTTACTTCAACAAGTGAAGAAAGAATGAAAAACGAACTTCTTATAAATGAACCAATTGATAAAGTTGTTATGCATTACGCAAAAAATGCTAAAGATTCAGGTCTTGACGGTGTAGTTTGCTCACCACTTGAAGCAGGTAAGGTGCACGACCTTTGCGGTAAAGAGTTCTTGACAATCACACCGGGTGTTCGTTTTGCAGATGGTGATATTGGCGACCAGGTTCGCGTTATGACACCGGCGGAAGCAAAGAAAATCGGTTCAGACTACATTGTTGTAGGTAGACCTATAACCGCGGCAGAAGACCCGGTTGCAGCATACGAAAGATGCGTAAATGAATTTTGCGATTAAGGAGAAATTATAATGGAAAGCTACAAAAGAGAGTTTATTCAATTTTTAGAAGGTGCAGGCGTTCTTAAATTTGGTGATTTCACTGCAAAAAGTGGTAGAAAAATCCCTTATTTCATTAACGCTGGTGATATTAAAACAGGTGAACAAATCTGTAAATTAGGTGAATTTTACGCAAAAGCATATTTTGAAAAAGTAGGCAACAAAAAGGCTGTTCTTTATGGTCCTGCTTATAAAGGTATTCCGATTGCAGTTTCAGTTGCAGTAGCTTTAGCTAAAAATGGTCTTGATGTTCCTTTCTTCTTTAACCGTAAAGAAGAAAAAGACCACGGTGAAGGTGGCGTTTTCGTTGGCTACAAACCACAGGAAGGCGAAGAAATCGTTATTGTTGAAGATGTTATTACTGCAGGTACTGCTATAAGAGAGAGTATGTCTATTCTTTCAGGGTTAAAAGGCACAAAAGTTGCAGCAACATTTGTTATGGTTGACCGTAAAGAAAAAGGTCAGACAGAAAAATCTGCTATGGCAGAAGTTGGCGAAGAATACGGTTTCCCAGTATATTCAGTTGTTGATGTTTACGATATTATTGAATATCTTGAAGAAGACGAAAAGAACAAGGAAAATGTAGAAAGAATTAAAAAGTACCTTGAAGTGAATGGTGCAAAAGAATAAATAAAATAATCAGGGGGCTACGATTCAATCACAGAACCGTCCCCTGATTTTTGAAAAGGAAAAATTAACTATGAGAAGTGTTATAGATGTTCTCGACCTTACAGTTGAAGAGTTAGAAGAACTCATTAAGGTTGCAGATGATATTATAGATAATCCCCAGAAATATAGTGAAAAGTGTAAGGGTAAAAAATTAGCAACACTTTTCTTTGAACCATCAACCCGTACACGCTTAAGCTTTGAAGCGGCTATGTATGAATTAGGTGGTAATGTTTTAGGTTTTTCAGAAGCTCAGAGTTCCTCTGCCGCAAAAGGTGAAAGCGTTGCAGATACTGCAAAAACAGTTTCTTGCTATGCAGATATTATTGCAATGCGCCATCCAAAAGAAGGTGCACCACTTGTTGCTTCATTAAATGCTACAATTCCTGTTATAAATGCAGGTGACGGTGGTCATAATCACCCTACACAAACTCTTGCAGATTTACTTACAATTCACAGAGAAAAGGGCAGATTTAATGACTTGACTGTTGGTCTTTGCGGTGACCTTAAATTCGGCAGAACTGTTCACTCTCTTATAAACGCTCTTTCTCGTTACAGTGGAATTAAATTCGTTTTAATTTCACCTGACGAATTAAAACTTCCGAGTTACATTAAAAAAGAAGTTTTAGAAAAGAATAATTTAGAATATGTGCAGACTACAAGTTTAGAAGAAGTTATGCCGGAACTTGATATTCTTTATATGACAAGAGTGCAGAGAGAACGCTTCTTTAACGAAGAGGATTATTTAAGACTTAAAGACAGTTACATTCTCACACCTGAAAAGTTAGTGAATGCAAAGAAAAATTTATCAATAATGCATCCGCTTCCGAGAGTAAACGAGATAAGTGTTGCAATAGACGAAGACCCAAGAGCGTGTTACTTCAAACAAGTTCTTTGCGGTAAATTTATGCGTATGGCACTTATTCTTAAACTTTTAGAGATTAACTGACGGGGGTAGAGTAATGAGAGTAGATTCTATTAAAAACGGTTTTGTAATTGACCACATTACCGCAGGTAATGGTATGAAAATTTACGATTTATTGAAACTCGGTGAACTTTCTTGTCCTGTTGCACTTATGACAAATGTTAAAAGTGCAAAAATGGGCGTTAAAGATATCATAAAAATTGATGCTGATGTTACAATTGATATGGATATTTTAGGTTATGTTGACCCTAATGTAACTATTGATATTATAAAAAATGAAAAACTTGTTGAGAAGAAAAATGTAGATTTACCAAAGAAACTTACAAATGTAATCTATTGCAAAAATCCCCGTTGCATTTCTTCAACAGAACAAGAGTTACCGCATATCTTTAATTTAACTGACAAAGAAAACAGAGTTTATCGTTGTCATTATTGTGAGACGAAAGCTAAATAGTTGCAAGTGTGCAAGTGGCAAGTTGCAAGTAATTTAAAGTTGAAGTATAAAAACCACTCTTTTGAGTAAACTAATGTTAAAGTTTACAAAAAGAGTGATTTTTTATGATGTTTTTAAAAGCATTTTTAGTTGGTGGATTGATTTGTGTAATAGGGCAGCTTTTACTTGATTTAACAAAACTTACACCAGCAAAAATTCTTGTGGGATTTGTAGTAGTTGGTGTAATTCTTGGTGGTATAGGAGTTTATAAATATGTTGAAGAGTTTGCGGGGGCGGGTGCTACTGTGCCACTTGTGGGCTTTGGGGCACTACTTGCCGAAGAAACAAAAAACGCAGTAACAGAAGATGGCATTTTCGGAATTATAACCGGCCCACTCGCCGCAGGCTCTGCGGGTATTATGACCGCAGTATTATGTGGTATCGTCGCGAGCTTTTTTGGAAAACCGAAAGCGAAATAGTTGCAAGTATGCAAGTAATTAGGAAATAGGAAATAGGAAACAGGAAATAGGAAACAGGAAACAGGAAACAAGTTATATAAATGAATTTATCCTATCATTTTTAGTTGATGTAAAAACCAACTTTAAATGATAGGGTGATTTTTATTTAACAAGATAGCTGATTCCTGGTTTCTGACAACTGACCACTGGCACAAATGATAGAGAGTAGTTGTTTTTATAATGTACCTCTCTTCGAAGAGAGGGGGACCGCCATTTCGTTGATTTGCTTATTTTCATATACTTTCAAGCGAGCGAAAACCTTGAAGAAATAGTATAGTTCCTTGGGTGGTGGAGAGTTCTTAAAGAATTTAATGAATAATGAAGTCGCATACGCTGATGAGTGATGAAGAATGAATAATTTCGGAACTGCGTTACATTATAAATTAAACAATAAATTAACTCCCACTATGGTAGGGGCAGACCTGTGGTCGCCCGCGAGTAGTGGGAGTAATTTTTTATTATAATAAACCAATCGAGTGCAATGCGTAAATTGATAGCGAAGCTCTAATTCCTAGTTCCTAATTCCTATTTCCTTGCATACTTGCACACTTGCAACTAGCCAACTTGCACACTTGCAACCACCGCATAATGGTCCGAAATATATCTGTATTTATATCTTTTCTTTATAACCTCATATTTCACCGCTTTAAAACCGTCATTAATTAAAATGTAATCTAAAACATAATCTTTAAATGCATTCGGGTCTGCGTTGTGGAATGTAGGGGAGTCCATTGTGTCTTTTGCAAGAACTTTGGTGTCTTTTAATATGTCAGAAGTAATATCTTTATAACCCATACTATTTTCAAGAAAATTAAGGTCGCCTGTAAATACAACAGGTAAATCTTTAAATTCTTTAACTTTTTCTAAAATCATACCAATACTTTGTCGCCTTGCTTCACTACTTGCGTTGTCAAAGTGTGTGTTAAGGTGAACAAACTGTGTGTTTGTGTATTTGTTTTCTAAAATAACCCAGTTGCAGATTCTTCTGTAAGCAGAGCCCCAACCATAAGAAATTTCATCAGGTGTTTCTGAAAGCCAGAAGTAACCAGACTCAATAACTCTGAACTTTTCTTTTAAGTAAAAAATTGCAGTGAATTCGTCTTCCGTGTCATTGCTTTCTTTATAATCTTTACCTGTATTACTACCAACACCTATGTAAGCGTATTTGTCGCCCAGTTTCTCGTTAAGTGCAGTCATCCAGTAAGGTGTCGCTTCCTGAACACCGAAACAATCAACATTATTGTCATTTATAGTTTTTGTAATTCCTTCAACGCGTGTTTCTAAATCTTTGCCATCAAAACTCCACGAGCAGACGTTAAGCGTCATAATGTTTATAAATTCTTTTGTCTTTTTATAACCGCTTTCTTCGTTTTGCCTATTTTGAATATAACCTATTAAATAACCGATACCGTAGGTCGAGGGAATAATCAAAGCAAAAACTAATGTTGTCGCGACAATTTTTAAAAACTTTTTCAAATTATACCCAACTTCCAATTATAATAGATAAATATTATCATAATATTGGTTTTTGGTCAACAATTGAGCCCCTTAAAATATCTCGCGATATTTTAAGGGACTCATATTTTTATACATTATTCTGCTTTACCAAGTTTTCTCTGGAAGAATTTAACAATTTCAACAATCGGAATAATAAGGAATGCAAGACCGAGAGAAATAAGGTAAGCAGTTAAATCAAGGTGAGCGAAACCAAAGAGGTTTGAAAGGAACGGAACTTCAACAACTGCAGTTGTAAGAAGGAACGAAGCAACCATTGCAATATAAAGTACAGGGTTGTGATGTCCTTTGAATATCATACCAACACTTGATGCTCTTTGTGAACGCATATTGAATGAGTGGAAGATTTCACACATTGCCATTGTGAAGAATGCCATTGTCATACCTTCAGAGCTATCCTGAATGTGGTGGAATACGAGGTGACCTGTCTCTAAGAATTCACCTATATAGAAAGCAACGATTGTAAGAATACTAACGAGAATACCCTGGTAAGCACAGTCGAAACCTAAACCACCTGAGAAAATACCATCATTTTTACTTCTTGGTTTTCTCTTCATAATGTTTGCTTCTGGCTTTTCAAGACCTAAAGCTAAAGCAGGAATACTGTCGGTAACAAGGTTAATAAAGAGAAGGTGAGGAGCTTTAAGAATTGTAAAGCTCATAATTGTTGCAAAGAAGATTGAAACAACTTCTGAAAGGTTTGAGCCTAAAAGGAATTGAATTGCTTTACGGATATTGTCGTAAATTCTTCTGCCTTCACCAACTGCAGAAACAATTGTTGCAAAGTTGTCATCTGTAAGAACCATATCGGCAACATTCTTTGTAACATCAGTACCTGTAATACCCATACCAACACCAATGTCGGCACTCTTGATTGAAGGTGCATCGTTAACACCGTCACCTGTCATTGCAGTAACATAACCCTTGCTACGCCAAGCGTTAACAATTCTTGTCTTGTGCTCAGGCTGAACACGAGCATAAACAAAAATGTTTTCAACTATCTTTTCAAATTCTTCATCAGTATATTTATCAATATCGCTACCCATCATAGCCTGGGAGTCGTCATTTAAAATGCCTAATTCTCTTGCGATTGCTTTTGCGGTGTTAATATGGTCACCTGTAATCATAATAGGTGTGATACCAGCACTTCTGCATTCAACAATTGCATCTTTAACCTCAGGACGAACAGGGTCAATCATACCTGTGAGACCGATGAAAATCATTTCATTCTCAAGAGCTTCACTTGAGTATTCAGCAGGTTCAATTGTGTATTCTTTAAATGCTACTGCAAATACACGAAGAGCTTTATTACCCATTCTTGTATTTTCTTCTGCGATTTTAGAAGTTATTTCATCTGTAATTGCAACAACCTGACCACCAACATACGCTTTTGTGCATTTCTTAAGAATTTCGTCAGGAGCACCTTTTGTGTACTGAATGAAGTTACCATTGTAACTGTGAACGGTACTCATCATTTTTCTGCCTGAGTCAAAAGGAACTTCACCAACACGAGGTTTTTCTGTAACAAGTACATTTTTATCCAAATCCAATGTTTTAGCGTAGTTGATAAGTGCAACTTCGTCAGGTTCACCTGTACCTTTACCGTTTTCGTCAACATCTGCGTTTGTGCAAAGCGCCATAGCAGTTGCTAAAAGTTTTTCGTCTTCTGCGTAGTGGTCAACAACAGTCATAACATTCTGTGTTAAAGTACCTGTTTTATCTGAACAGATAATCTGTGTGCAACCGAGAGTTTCAACTGCATTCATTTTTCTGATAATTGCATTTTTCTTTGACATATTTGTAACGCCAATTGAAAGAACAATTGTCATAACCGCAACAAGACCTTCAGGGATTGCCGCAACTGCCAACGCAATAGCAGTAATAAATGAATTGAGTGCAACTTCATAAATTGGTGCAGTATCGCCAGAAATAAAGTACATAGCAATATTATAAGCGAAAATTACTGCACAAACACCAAGAACGAGTTTTGTAAGGATTTTTGAAAGTTGTTCAAGTTTAATTTCAAGAGGTGTTTTACCATCTTCTGCAAGGGTAATAGCATTTGCGATTTTACCCATTTCAGTATCCATACCGGTAGCTACTACAACTGCTTTACCACGACCATAAACAAGAGTAGAACCCATATATGCCATATTTTTACGGTCACCTAACGGAACTTCCTCGTCACCTTTATTAAGTAAAGCTTTTATAAGTTTGTTTACAGGAACTGATTCACCAGTGAGTGCCGCTTCTTCGATTTTCATACTTGCACATTCAAAAATACGGCAGTCTGCAGGAATTGCGTCACCGGCATCAAGAAGAATAACATCACCAACAACTAAATCTTCACTTTTAATAGTAACAATTTTACCATCACGAAGTGTTTTTGTTGTAGCGGCAGACATTTTCTGTAATGCTTCAACTGCTTTTTCCGCCTTGTTTTCCTGGACAACACCTAAAATTGCGTTTATAAGCACAACAGTTATAATTATAAGTGCATCAGTAGGAACGCCGAGACCGTGTTCGATAAATTCTGTGATTGTTGAAATAACTGCCGCAACAATAAGAATGATTATCATCGGGTCTTTTAATTGTGCAAGGAACTTTTTGAATGTAGAGTCCTTTTTTGCTTCGGCAAGTTTATTTTTGCCGTTTGCTTCGAGTCTTTTTTCGGCTTCTTCGCTTGTAAGACCTTGTTCTGAAGATTTTACTTCTTCGAAAACCGCTTCAGCAGTTTCAAGATAATACTTCATTTTCTTCCCTCGTTTTCAATAAAATTAACATTAAAAGGAATAACATATACTAAAAAAGACTTTTACCCCCTTGGGTAAAAGTCTCACTCTTTAAGGTGTAAGCGGGTTTAAACCGTATTGACGCCTATACCATGCATTAGCACGAGTTACTCCCTTTTGTTGTAATATATTATACTGTAAATTCCAGAATTTGTAAATAGCAAATTCTTAAAATTTACACAAATTACATAATTTGCCCAAGATATATATTGTTTCAATATATATGTTTGTCAGGGAGTAAATATTTTATTCAAGGGGAATATCTAAAATTGGTTGAAGTTGAAATCCTTTTAACGCATTTTCAATTGTTTGCGGTAAAAGTGTGAAATCTGCAACACATGAACATGGTTTGTTTTTGAAACTATCTTGTCTGAAAGGTACAAAATAAGTGTTTTTGTAGTTTAAAAGATTACCTATGTTTTTAGCTGCACCAGAAAGAGCATCATTTGTAGAAACTGCAATTACCAGGGGTCTTGCATTTCTTAAATGTGCTTTTGTTGCAAGTGTTACCGATGTGTCAGAGATTCCGTTAGCGAGTTTTGCTAATGTGTTACCTGTGCAAGGGGCAATAACAAGAATATCCAGAAGTTTTTTAGGCCCTATTGGTTCGGCATCTTTTATTGTGTGTATTATATCTTTTTTTGTGATTCTTCTGAATTCGTCCTGCCAGTATTTTGCTTCACCAAATCTTGTATCAAATGAAAAAGCATTTTCAGACATAATTGGTACTATATCATATCCGAGTTCTGTTAAATTTTCGATTTCTTTAAATACATTTTTAAATGTACAGAATGAACCGCAAATTGCAAAACCGATTGTTGTCATAAAATCAGTCCTTTGTTCTCTAAAATAGGTAAAACAGAGCGCCCTATAATTTCACCTGCGGTTTTAGGTGCTACTTTCCCGGGGAGTGAGTTTGCCTTTATTACATCGAAAGCAAATTCTTTTGCCGCCTGAAAATCTATACCAAAAGGTGCAGAGGCAATTTCAATAAATAAACAGTCAGAAGATATATTTTTCATTTCTTCTCTGCCTAAAACCTTTTGTGGTACTGTGTTTATAAGAGCATCAAATTTGTATTCGGTATCTTTAAGAGAGGGGAATGAAGCGAATTTATATCCTTTTGTGAAAATATCTGCTTTGTCTCGTTCTTTTCTTGCGAAAACAGTAACATCAGCACCGAGGGCCTTTAATGTAGCGGCAAGAACTTTACCTGTCTTGCCATAACCTAAAACCGCACATTTCATTGAGTGAATTGTTATTGGCAGATTTTTTATAAGTATTTCAACAACACCTTCTGCAGTTGGTATTGCGTTGAAAATCGCAAGTTCCTCTAAAAGAAAATAATCATAAAACTCCACTTCTGCATTGTTGAGTGTTTCTTTGAAACTTTCCGGCAATTGCCCGCCCATTACAATATTGCCTTTTTTTAGAAGTGTACAAATATCTTTTATTTCAACCTTTTCATCAAACAAAGGTGCGTTAAGAGTTAATCTGTCTTTTGTAAAAGGTAACGGTAATATGATGTATTTTGCACTGTTTATAGCTTCGCTTAAATTATTGAAACAGTTTGTATCTGAAAATGCATAATAACAGACCTGTAATTTTTGTTTTTCGAGATATTCTCCTAAATAAAGTGAGCGTTCATCTCCACCCAATATTAAAAAAATATTTTCTTTCATAAAATATCAATCCTCTCGTTATATAATATTCAGAAAGAAAACGATGGTTACAAAAAAGAACAAGCCTGCCGCGAACGACAGACAAGTTCTTTTTAAGGGGGTTATATTAAAGGGGGAGAAATAGCAAATTATTCAACATCTAAAAGCCAACTTACATTTGTGTTAAGTACTTCAGCTAAAGCAACAATTTCAAAATCTGAAACTGAGCGAAGTTGACCTTCGAGTTTTGAAAGACCAGAAGCATTAAGGTCGACGCCACGAATTTGTAATTGTGTAAGTAAATCCTTTTGTTTCATACCGATTTCTTTGCGTCTTGCTTCTACTTTTTTACCGCATATATTACGGTCTCCGAGTGGTTGTTTTCTGATTCTCATTGAGATTTCCTCACTTTCACTTTTTGTTTTTAGCGTGCGTGGGTAAAATAGTGAGTGAGTAGTCACTCACAACTTCGTAAAAAAATATAAAATTTACGAAGCAACAATCATCAAACTTCAATCAAATCTCTTATCTTGGTTTCATAATATCACACAATTTTAATTCTGTAAAGATATTTTAATAAGAAAATTTAAATTTATGAATATTGTGAAAATAAAACAAAAAATAGTGCATATTTTTTACTGTTTGGGGTGTTAAAATGTTTGATAAGAGTGGAATAGTGTGTTAAAATAGATGACAGTTAATACTATATTATATATAATGTTTATAAGTGATGGTGAAAGTTTTGAATATGAAAAAAGATTTTTTTGTGGATTATAGTTGTCTTACAATGGCAGAAGGGTTGCTTTCTGCAAATGCTCATAATACCCATGTAGTATATGATGTCTTTTTCAGAGAAATACCTGATAATGGTGGCTTTGCTGTTATGGCGGGATTGTCAGAACTTATTGACGAACTTAAAAATATCAGTTTTTCAAAAGAAACTTTAGAAGAGTTAAAAGAAAATGGTTTCTCACAGGCTCTTATTGATTATTTGAGTAATTTCAAGTTTTCTTGTGATGTTTATGCAGTTCCTGAAGGTACACCTGTTTTTCCTAATGAACCTATTGTTAAAATTTGCGGACCTGTAATAGAAGCACAGATAATAGAAACTTTAGTTTTAAACATAATAAATCACCAGACACTTGTTGCAACAAAAGCCAATCGCGTTGTAAGAGCGTCACAAGGCAAAAAGGTTGTTGAAATGGGTGCAAGACGCGCTCATGGATTTGATTCTGCAATTCTTGGTGCAAGAGCGGCATATATCGGCGGAGTTTCTGCAACCACTCTTTATAATGCTGTGAAAGAGTTTAAAATACCATCTGCTTCACCAATGAGTCACAGTTGGGTACAACTTTTTGATGATGAATTAGAAGCGTTTAAGATATATCTCAATGAGCACGGTGAAGATGGTATGCTTCTTGTCGATACTTACGACACATTGGAAAGTGGTGTAAAAAATGCAGTTGAAGCATTTTATTCGGTACTTGTACCAAAGGGATTGCGTCCAGCAGGTATTATAATAGATAGTGGTGATATGACGTATCTTTCCAAAAGAGCTAGAAGAATTTTAGACGAAGCAGGTTTTCCTGATTGTGATATTTATGCTTCAAATTCACTTGATGAAATTTTAATAAAAGATATGATTAATCAAGGTGCTAAAATTGATGGATTTATTGTTGGTGAAAAACTTATAACTTCAGAATCATCACCGGTTTTAGATGGTGTTTACAAACTTTGTGAAACAGAGAAAAATGGTGAGAGAATCCCTGCAATTATGGTAAGTAATAATGTAAATAAAATTACAACACCTTGTTCTAAACGCGTGTGGCGTCTTTTTGATATGGAATCAGGCAAAGCAATTGCAGATGTTCTTACACTTGCTGATGAGAGTATTGATAACGAAAAAACTTACTCTCTCTTTGACCCCGATTTCACATGGAAAAGAAAAACAGTTGATAACTTCGTTGCAAGAGAATTGCTTGTTACTGTATTTAAAGATGGCGAATGTGTATATAATTCACCATCGCTTGACGAAATCCGTTCATATTGCATTGAACAGGTTTCAACTTTATGGGATGAAGTTACAAGATTTGAAAATCCTCATAAATATTATGTGGATTTCTCGGGCAAACTCTGGGGTATAAAACAAAGTTTAATTGAGAAGAATTCAAAATTCTGAAGGATAAACTTATGAGTAATAATTATAAACTTGGTCTTTCGAGATGTCGTCTTTTTGATTTTCAGAATGTAGTGACATTTGTCGGTGAATATAAAGAAAGTTTTAATGAAAAGGAATTACGGAAAGCGCTCAATATGCTTTCTGTAAAACAACCTTTAATCACCGCACAGATTGAACTTAAAGAAAATTCAGATGCATATGTGCATCCCGAAAGAATAGAACAAAAAATTGTTTTTGTAAAAGCAGATGTAAATGAGTTTGTAAATAAACGAAAAACAGATGGTATTGATTTCTGTGAGAATTTGTTTCAGTTTTATGTACTTAACGAGAATACACTTGTTATGTTTTCTCACACTGCTGTTTCTGATGCAAAGTCACTACTTATTTTGGCAAAACAACTTTTGTTATACTATAATAAAGAAACCGTTTCAGTTGAACCTGAAAAAATAAGACTTTTCAGTTGTGAAGCTCAGATACCGCTTGAAGCGGAATCTTTTGTTGCTGATAAGGTAACAGAAGTTCTTAACAGTGATTGGCTTATGAAACCTTCTGCTTTTTCGGTGGAAGACTACAGAAATGCAAAAGAAAAGTTTTCAGAGGATTATAAAGGGTTTAAGAACACAGAATTCGTTTTCAGTAGTGAATTGATGTCTTCACTTAACAAAAAGGCGAAAGAGTTAAAAGTTGATGTTTCTTCACTTGTTGCATTTGCTTTGTTTAAGGCACTTAACAAAAATATTAAAATAAAAGAAAAAACAACCAGAATGAATATTTCACTCGACAGAAGACCATATTTTGTTGAGCGTGATGCTTATTCGGTTGGTGCATTCAACGGCTCTGTAACTCTTGAGTTGCTGGGTGACTCAAATGCACTGAAAGAACAGGCAAAAGAATTTCATAAAACATATTATAAAAAGTTTTCTGAGTGCTTCAATGCGTTTTATAATGAGCTGTTTCTTAATAAGTTAGAACCAGCTTTTATTGATTCTATGTATATGTATAAAGCGGGGGTGTTTAAGAGTAAGCCTACAAAAAAACTTGCAAATCTCTATGGTTGTGAGCAAAAATATCTTTTAGGTTTTTCTTCTTATAACCTTAATCAGAGTGTATGGGGAAAACTCTCCACTTTTAACCACATTTGGGTAAATGAACCCCACAAATCGAATGAAAGTGTAACTTCTGCGTTTGTTATGGGAGAAAAAACCACATTATATCTTGAATGGGAAATGAGCTCTTTTACTGACGAAAAAATCGAAACACTACTTGATGATTTTGTTTCTTTACTGAAACAAATCTGAACCCTTATAACCCAATAAAATCAACAGTTTTGTCGTATTTGACCGAATTGGACTTTTTTTAGTTCAGTTCGGTCATTTTTTATTAAAAAAGTTTTTTAAATCTATTGACAAATGGGGGTTAGGGGGAGTATAATGGGAGCACGGTGGGGCAAATTCCCATAAAGTGACGCGAAAAACCCACAAAGTGGGAGATTTTAAATTCAGAAAGGCGGGTGTCGGAAATGAGCTTCGGTATGTACAATCACAGTATAGATTCTAAAAATCGTTTTATTATTCCGGCACAACTTCGTTCTGAACTTGGTGACAGAATAATTCTCTTCCGTTCACCAGATGAATCTAAATGTATTTATGTTTATACAGAAGAACGCTGGGAAGAAATCTGCAGAGAAATAGATAATCTTCCGCCATCAGCTTCTTCAAGACATTTGCAAAGAGCCCTTCTTCACGCAGCAATTCCTGTTGAACTTGATAAAACCGGTAGAGTTACACTCAACCAATCTTTCAAAGAATACGCAAATATTGTTAAAGATATTGTTATTGTTGGTGTTTCAAGCAGAATTGAACTCTGGGCACAAGAAGAGTGGGATAAAGAGTCTGAAAACTTCAACGAATGTCTTAAAACAGAAATTGAAATCAGATTTTAATTTATAGGAGAATTGATATGGAATTCAATCACATTTCGGTTCTTCTTAAAGAATCTGTTGATGCACTTAATATAAAACCCGATGGTATCTATGTCGATTGTACTGCGGGGGGCGGAGGACATTCCGCTGAGATTCTTTCACATCTTAATGAAAACGGAAAAATGTATCTTTTTGACCGCGACCCTGATGCAATCTCCGTTTTAACTGAGCGTTTTAAAGATGATGAAAGAGTTACAATTATCCACGATAATTACAGTAATATAAAAGTTTGTCTTGAATCACTTGGCGTTTCAGAAGTTGATGGTATAGTTGCTGATTTAGGTGTCAGCAGTTTTCAACTCGATACTGCCGAGCGTGGTTTTTCATTCCATAACGATGCAGAACTTGATATGAGAATGAGTAAAACAGGTCTTAGTGCTAAAGATGTAGTTAATACATACTCTGAAAACGAACTTTATCGTATTATTACAAATTACGGTGAAGAAAAATTTGCCAAAAAAATCGCTTCAAACATAGTCAAAGCGAGAGAAAAACAAGAAATTACAACAACTTTCCAGTTGAGTGATATTATTTCGGATTCTATTCCAGCAAAGTTCAAGCGTGACGGACATCCTGCACGAAAAACTTTTCAGGCAATAAGAATTGAAGTTAATAATGAATTGGGCGGTTTAAAAGATGTTTTGCCTGATATGTTCAGTTTACTTAACAAAGGCGGCGTGCTTGCAATAATCACTTTCCATTCATTAGAAGATAAAATAGTTAAAGATTATTTCGCAACGCTAAAACAAGGTTGCACTTGTCCTAAAGATTTTCCGGTTTGTGTATGTGGAAAAACACCAAAAGCAATTGTTAAAAGCGGTGGGGTAAAAGCAGGACAAAAGGAATTGGATAACAATAAAAGAAGTCGCAGTGCAAAACTTCGCACCGCGTTAAAGATATAAGGGGTTAGTAAAATGACTAATTACAGAGAAACTTCGGCTTACGATTTATCATTGTTTGAGCCGCAAGTTGTAGAAACTAAAAGAGTTCGTGAGACAGAACCTGTAAGAAAACAACAGGTTAGAAGAACTCCTGCTAAAAAGACAAGCAGTAAAAAAACAGTAAAGAAACAAGCCAGACCACAAAGTGTTAATTATACAAGAACAACTAGTAATAGTGTAAGAAGAGCAGTAGAAACAGTTGATTCACATCAGCATACTGTTGCAAGACACAGCAAAAAAACTGCTGTTTCACCTCTTCTTATAAAATCTGCAGCAATTGTTTTGTGTCTTCTTTCTGCAGTTGTTGTAAGACTTTTTATGTTTGTTGAGAGTGATAAACTTGATGCTGAAATTGCTTCTGTTGCCTCAGAAATTGCAATTCAGGAAGGCGAAACAGTAAGACTTAATGCAGAACTTAACAGTATGATTGATTCTCAGAAAGCAATTGAATACGCAGAAACAAAATTAGGAATGGTAAAAGCAGAAAATTATCAGATTACATATATTGATTTATCAGCAGGTGATGAGTTTGTTGTAGCTGGTGAAAAAGAAGTTGATGGCAAAGGTGAATTCGGCAAAGAAATAAAATCATTGTTTGCATCGATCTTCTGATTTATAACATATATTGAGTGATTTATAAATATTATTAGGGGAGTTGAGATTGACTCGACTCCTTTTTTGTTGAAAAAGTATGGTGTATTTCTTTACATATTGCATTATATATGGTATAATAAACATAATTATGTAATAAGCACCTTATTCTTGTTTTGGGAGGTTATCAGAGTTGGCAAAATCAACCAATAAACTTAAAGTCCGTGCATTGTTTGCTGTAGCGCTTCTTCTTGTTTGTGGTTTCGGTACAGATATAATAAGGTTGTTTTATTTGCAGGTTGTAAAAGGCGATGAACTTAAAACAAAAGCAGAGTCACAACAACTCAGTGATACAGAAATTTCTGCAGACCGCGGTATTATATATGATTGTAATTACAATGTTTTAGCAGAGAGTTCATCTGCCTGGCTTGTTTATGTTAATCCATCAAAAATAAAAGATGATTCTCAAAGAAAACTTATTTCATCAACGCTTGCTAAAACACTTAAACTTGATGAAAAAAGAATTTATGAGAAAATTTCAAATTCCGATTACAGTTATGTGAAAATTCAGGGTAAAATTGAATATACTGAAAAAACGCTTATATCTTCCTTTATCAAAGATAATGATTTGTACGATATAGTTAATATTGACCCTGATACAAAAAGGTATTATCCGTACTCAAATTTTGCATCAACTATAATTGGTTTTACCGGTTCAGAAGATTCAGGCAGAGCAGGTCTTGAGCTTATGTATAATGACAGTCTGTCAGGAGTTGCAGGTAGAGTTATTACTGCAAAAGATGCATGGAACAGTCCTATGTCAAGTAATTACGAAACAACTTATGACCCGAAACAAGGTACCAGCCTTGTTCTTACTCTTGACAAAACTATTCAGCACTATTTAGAAAAAGGTCTTAGTCAGGCAGTTATAGACAATGACGCTACCTCCGCTTACGGAATTGTTATGGAAGTAGAAACAGGTGCTATTCTTGCAATGGCAACACTACCTGATTACGATTTGAATTTACCAACCGTTATAACTGATAAAGAAGTTTTAAAAGAACTTTCGAAAATTAAAGATGAAGAAAAATATGATTTGGCATATAATGAGAAAATCTATTCAATGTGGCGAAATAAAGCGGTAAGTGATACTTATGAGCCCGGTTCTGTTTTCAAAGTTTTTGTTGCAGCGGCGGCACTTGAAGAAGGTCTTGTTACACCTGATTATTGTTTTTCTTGTTCGGGTTCTATAAAGGTAGCAGATAATATTCTTCATTGTCACAAAACAAGCGGTCACGGTAATCAGACTCTTGCAGAAGGTTTAATGAATTCCTGTAACCCATTCTTTGTTACAATCGGTCAGAAGTTAGGCAGTGAAAGATTTTATAAATATTTCGAAGCATTTGGTTTTACTGAGGAAACTGATGTTGATTTACCCGGTGAAGCAACACCTGTAAAAGATGTTACATATCACTCACTTGAAAATATGGGTATCTCACAAGTTTCATCTTCATCATTCGGTCAGACTTTCCAGGTCAGTGCTATGCAGATGATTACAGGCGTTTCCGCTATTGCAAATGGTGGGAATCTTATGCAACCTTATGTTGTTAAATCAATGCTTGATGAAGATGGTAACACAGTTTTTGAAGCAGAACCGACAGTAAAACGAAGTGTTGTTTCTGAGAGTACAAGCGAAGCCGTTTTAACTATGATGGAAAAGGTTGTAGCAGATGGTACAGGTCGAAATGCTTATGTACCGGGTTATCGCGTTGCGGGTAAAACCGGTACATCTGAAAAACTTACTGTAGATGGCGAATATATTGCATCTTTCGTAGGGTGTGCTCCTGCTGATGACCCTAAAATCGCAGTTCTTATTGTTATAGATGAACCGCAAGGTTATGTTCACGGCGGTGGTGCAATTGCCGCACCTGTTGCAGGCAGAGTAATTGAAGAAACTCTTAAATATATGAATATTGACCCGGTTTATTCTGCAAAGGAGTTGTCACAACTCAATGGTGTTACACCTGATGTCAACTCTATGAGTGTAGAAAAAGCAAAAGCAACTCTTAAAAATAAAGGGTTTACTGCAAGAATTATCGGTAACGGTGATACAGTTGTTTCGCAATATCCACTCAAGGGGCAGAATATTCCGCTTGATGGCGTTGTAATTCTTTACACAGAAAAAGAAATTTCAAATACTACCGCTACTGTTCCTGATTTAACAGGACTCAGTATAAGTTCTGCAAACGAAAGAGCAGTAAATGCTGGTTTCAATATTAAAATTTCAGGTGCATCACTTGACAGTGAGGTTGTTTCATATCGTCAGAGTATTGACGCAGGAACACAAACTGAACTTGGTGCAACAATTACAGTATATTTTAAAACAAATAAAGGTGTTGAAGATTAATGCTTTTATCAGAATTGTTAAAAGGTGTAAATGTAAAATCAGAATATATTGACAGAGAGATAAGCGATGTTACTGATAATACAAAAAAGGTATCAGAAAATTGTGCGTTTGTCTGTGTAAGCGGTGCACGATTTGATGGGCATAATTTCGCAAAAGAAGTTATGGAAAATGGTGCAGTAACAGTAATTGTTTCAAAAGATTTAGGACTTAAAGAACAAGTGCTTGTTGATAATACACGCGAAGCGTATGCAAAAATGTGTAAAAATCTTTTTGGTGCTGAATGTGATAAAATGACACTTATTGGTATAACAGGCACTAATGGTAAGACTACTACAGCGTTTATTATTAAAGATATTCTTAAAGAATTCGGTGTGTCATCAGGTCTTATAGGTACTGTTAAAAATATGGTAGGTGAAAAGGAGTTCCATACTGAACTCACAACGCCTGACCCTTATGATATGCACAAACTTTTCAAAATGATGGCAGATGATGGTATAAAACATTGTGTTATGGAAACATCTTCACAGGCTTTTCATCAGATGCGTCTTGCAGGTATCCACTTTAAAGTTGGAGTGTTCACAAATCTCACACAGGACCACCTTGATTATCACGGTACTATCGAAGAATATAAAAAGTGTAAAAAAGAACTTTTCAAGGCGTGTGATATAGCAGTTATAAATGCAGACGATGAATCAGGTGCATTTATGATTGATGGTGTAGAATGTGAAAAAATATCTTATGGTATCAATACAGATTCAGACTTAAAAGCAAGTAATATTGAACTTTATGACAATAAAGTAGTTTATGATGTGAATGATACTTTAAAAGTTGATTTTCATATTCCGGGAGATTTCTCTGTATATAATTCATTGTCGGCAATTGGTGCAGTTAATGCGTTAGGTTATACACTCGAAGAAACAGTGTATGCAATCAGTAGTGCAAAGTCAGTAAAAGGAAGATTGGAACTTGTAGAGACCAATACACCGTTTGGTGTTATTATTGACTATGCACATACACCGGACGGACTTGAAAAAGCAATTAATGCGGTAAGAAGTTTCACAAAAGGCAAAGTAATTACTCTCTTTGGTTGTGGTGGCGACCGCGATAAAACAAAGCGTCCTAAAATGGGCAGAATGGCAACTGAACTTTCAGATGTTGTTATTGTTACAACTGATAACCCCAGAACAGAAGACCCTGACGAAATTATTAAAGAAATTCTGATTGGTACAGTAGGTTCAAAAGCAAAAGTTATAACAATTACTGACAGAAGCGAAGCAATCATAGAAGCTTTGAAAATAGCAGAGAAAGGTGACACAGTACTTCTTGCGGGTAAAGGTCACGAAACTTATCAGGTTATTGGTACAGAACGCGTTCATTATGACGAACGCGAAGTTATAAAGAATGCTCTTGGTTTGAATTGATTTTGAAAAGGTGATTTTTTGGAAGAAATATTTTTAAGCGAGATTGCCCTGTGGTGTGGTACCGAAACATCTTTACAAGGGTCAGTTAAAACAATTTCAACTGACAGCAGGGTAATTGATGAAAACACACTTTTTATCGCCTTAAAAGGTGAGCGTTTCGATGCAAATGATTTTGTGGATGAAGTTCTCGAAAAAAATGCAAAAGCGGTAGTATGCAGTCGTTATAATGGTAAGAGTGACAAGGTTATTCTTGTAGAAGATACGGGTAAGGCGTTGTTACAGATAGCAAAAGGGTACAGAGAGAAATTTAAAATTCCTTTTGTGGCACTTACCGGCAGTGTAGGCAAAACAACTACTAAAGGTATGGTACACGCTGTACTTTCAGAAAAATATAATACATTAAAAACACAAGGTAATTTAAACAATGAAATAGGTGTTCCTAAAACATTGTTCTGCCTCGAGAATAGTCACGAAGCAGCAGTAATTGAAATGGGAATGAACCACTTTAATGAAATATCCCGTCTTACAGATACTGTAAAACCTGACATAGGCATAATAACAAATGTCGGTACTGCTCATATTGAAAATTTGGGTTCACGCGAAGGCATTTTAAAAGCAAAATACGAAATTACCGAGGGTATGAAAAAAGGTTCGCCACTTATTATAAATGGTGATAATGATATGCTTGCTACTATAAATACCGATGATTTTGAAATTATAAAATTCGGTATAGAGCAAAACGACCTTTATATGAAAGCAGAAGATGTTGAGTTTTTACCTGATGGTAGTCAGTTCACTGCAATTTGTGAAAACGAAAAAGTAAAAGCGTTTGTACCAGCGGTTGGTGTACATAATGTTTACAATGCACTTTGTGCTATGTGTGTCGGTAAAAAAATGGGTTTTACTCTGCAGGAAAGTGCAGATGCTTTAAAAAACTTTGCACCTGAGGGAATGCGACAAAATGTGCGTAATGTTCTAAGTTATACTTTTATTGAAGATTGTTATAATGCGAACCCTGACAGTATGAAAGCTTCCATTGTAACACTCAATACAATCAAGAAAACACGAAGTATTGCGGTGCTTGGCGATATGCTTGAACTTGGTTCTTTCTCAGATGAAGCACATTATGAAGTGGGTAAGTTTGCCGCAGAGGAAAAGACAGATATTGTTCTGACTTTCGGAAAACTTTCCGAACTTACTGAAAAAGGTGCTGAAGAAAATGGCGCTTTTGCAAAATCATTTTTAGATAAAGATGAATTGACAGAATATTTAAAATCAATTCTTGAAGAAAACGATACCGTTCTTTTTAAAGGTAGTCGTTCAATGAAGATGGAAGAAATTTTTCATAAGTTATACAAGGAGTGGGATGTATGAATTTATATTTAGCATTGGCTTTAGCGGCACTTTTAAGTTTTGGTATTGCATTTGGTTTAGGTTATGTAGTAATTCCGTTTTTACATAAATTAAGCTTCGGTCAGACTATTCTTGATATAGGACCTAAATGGCACAAAGACAAACAAGGTACACCAATTATGGGTGGTACTATGTTTATCATTTCAACTCTTGTTTCGTTTGGTCTTATTGCTTTAATTGACCATCTTTGTGGCGGTAAAATTATTGTAGTGAATGATATAGTTTCAGACTCAATGAAGGTAAAAATATTCGCTGGTCTCATAATGGCTCTCGGATTTGCTTTTATAGGTTTTCTTGATGACTACATTAAAGCAGTTAAAAAGCGTAATATGGGACTTTCTATAAAACAAAAATCAATTCTTCAGATAATCGTAATGCTCGGTTATTTGTTGACACTTTATTTAGATAACCCAACAGGTGCTATGTTTATTCCGTTCATTGGTATGGTAGAAACAAAAATCTTCTTCTGGGTTATTGGTATTATTGTTATTTATTGCACAACAAACGCAGTAAACTTTACCGATGGTGTTGACGGACTTTGTGCGTCTGTAACTGCGGCAGCAGCGGCTTGTTTTATTGTTGTTGCAGGTCTTCGTAACTGCTTCGGTGCAAGTCTTTTATCAGCTTCTTTAATGGGTGGACTTGTAGGTTATGTTATATGGAACTGGCACCCGGCAAAAGTTATGATGGGTGACTTGGGTTCAATGTTTTTGGGCGGTATGATTGTTGCTCTTGCATACGCAGTAGATTGTCCGTTCATAATACTTTTAGTTGGTATTATTTATGTGGCAGAATTCGGTTCAGATATTATACAGATAGGTTATTTCAAAATTACACATGGTAAAAGATTTTTCAAGATGGCACCAATTCACCACCATTTTGAACTTTGTGGTTGGAAAGAAACTAAAATCTGTAAGATTTTTACACTCGTAACATTTATAGGTGGTGCAGTAGCAATTGCACTTTTCTATTTCGGTAATTTAAAATAAAACTCAAATTTATTACATAAGGAGGAAAGTAAATGAATCTTAACAAGATGAAAACTATGCTGAAAGATTCCTGGATTAAAAACAGTATGGATTTGCCGTTCTTTTTAATTCTTTTACTCGTCCTTTCTATAGGACTTGTAATGTTGCTTTCTTCAAGTTATTTTTATGCATATTATAATGTAAAAGGGAATAATCCTCTTCACTATTTTACCCGTCAGTTGTTCTTTGCAGTTCTCGGACTTGGTATAATGTATGTAGTTTCAAAGTTCGATTACCATCAATTAAGAGATTTAAGTGTGTTTGGTATGGGAATTGCTTTGCTTCTGCTTTTAGTAGTTCTTTTAGTTCCTTCTGAAGATGGTATTAAAAGATGGCTCGGTGTTGGTCCTATAACATTCCAGCCATCAGAAGTAGCAAAGTTTGTTCTTATATTGTTTTTAGCAAGGGGACTAGATAAAGATTACAGAAAACTTACAAGTAGCAAACTTTCAAAAGTTCCGTTTGCACAAAGTCTTTACGAGATGTCCGGTAAAAAGATTTTAATTACACAAGGTACAACAACTTTATTTTATTATCTTTTTATAGTTCTTGTAATAGCGGTACTTGTACTCGCAGAAAGTCATTTGTCAGGTACAATTCTTGTTTTGGGCATTGGTATTATTATGCTATGGCTTGGCGAAGGCAGAATGAGATGGTTTGTAATTGGCGCTGTTTTAGCAGCAATTGCAATTACTGTTGTTATTTTAGAGTATGATAATATTCCGCTTCTTCGTGATTATATGGCAGAAAGAATTAAAGCCTGGTTAGATAAAGATTACGAACCGACTGGTGCCCGTTGGCAGACAAATCAGTCGTTGTACGCAATAGGTTCTGGTGGTTTCTTCGGCGCAGGGCTTGGTAATTCAAAAGAAAAATATCTTTATGTTTCAGAACCACAGAACGACTTTATATTTGCAATTGTCTGCGAAGAATTAGGATTTGTCGGTGCAACAGGAATACTTCTTTTATATGGTGCACTTATATGGCGCGGTGTAATGATAGGTATGCGTGCAAGAGACCGTTTCGGTGCACTTATTGCTTTTGGTATGGTTTTACACTTAGCACTTCAGGTAGCACTTAATGTTGCAGTTGTTACAGATACACTCCCGAATACAGGTATTGGTTTGCCGTTCTTTAGCTATGGTGGTTCTTCAATGCTTATATGTCTTGTTGAAATGGGTGTTGTGTTGTCTGTCTCGCGACAAGCAAATATGCCGAAAGTATATACATTTAAAAAATCTAAAAAAAGAAAAGTTCAAAGAAATACAGAAACATTTTAATTAGTGGTGAGTAAGATGAAAGTTTTAATAGCAGCAGGTGGCACAGGTGGTCATGTAAATCCTGCATTAGCAGTTGCAGGCGAAATCAGAAAAAGACATCCGGAAGCAGAAATTTGTTTTGTGGGTACTCCGGACAGAATCGAAGCAAAAATAGTACCTGAAGCAGGATTTCCTTTAAAAACTATTGAAATCAGTGGTTTTAAAAGAAGTTTTTCACCTGATGCAATTAAAGCAAATGTGAAAACTGTTACACGACTTTTAAAAAGTTCTGGTGCGGTGAAAAAGATAATTAACGATTTTAAACCTGATGTAGTAGTAGGTTTCGGTGGATATGTAAGCGGACCAGTTGTAAGAATGGCAGCAAAAATGGGTATTCCTACTGCTATTCACGAGCAGAATGCTTACCCTGGTATTACAAACAAAGCGTTGGCAGAAAAAGTAGATGTTGTTATGCTTACTGCAGAAGAAGCAAAAAAGCATATGAACATAAAAAAAAGAATGGTTGTTACAGGACTTCCTGTAAGGGGCGAATTGTTAGAAGCAGACTCCGAAATTTCAAGAGCAGAATTAGGCTTTGACAGTAAACCTCTCATACTTTCTATGGGCGGTTCATTGGGTGCAAGAGCAATAAACGAAGCGGTTACAGATGTAGTTTCAAAAATCTGGAAAGATAACACTTGTAACTTCCTTATTGCTACAGGTCAATATGGACTTTGGGTGCCTGATTTAATGAAAGAAAAAGGTGTTGATTTAGAAAACGCCAAAAATATAGAAATAAGAGAATATATAAACGATATGGCTCGTTGCCTTTCTGCCTCAGACCTTGTAATCTGCCGTGCGGGAGCATCTTCTCTTTCAGAGTTTCAGGCATTAGGTAAAGCCTCAATTTTAATTCCGTCACCCAATGTTACTGAAAATCATCAGTATCATAACGCTATGGCACTTGTTAATAATAATGCCGCGGTTATTATTGAAGAAAAAGATTTGACAGGTGACAGACTTTTAGAAGAAATAAACAAACTTATAAACGATAAAAATAAATTAAATGAAATAGGCTTAAATGCTAAAAAAATGGCAACATTAAATGCAAAAGAACAAATTACAGACATTGTTTTAAGTCTTATAAAATAATTTGTAACCAAATTGCAGTTTGTTACATAGTATGAAGCGTGACTAACCTTTTGAAAGGGGCGGCTGTATGGCTTCATTGGTAATAAACGGTGGTAGAAGATTAAGCGGAAGTCTGGTGGCACAAGGTTCTAAAAACAGTGCTTTACCGATTCTTGCCGCAACATATCTAGTAAGTGGTAAATCAGTAGTACATAATTGCCCCCGTCTTTCAGATGTTGAAAGCACTATTAAAATTTTAGAAAATTTAGGGTGCAAAGTAGAAAGATGCGGTAAAGATTTAGTTATTGACAGTACCAGTGCTACAGGTTTTGAGATTCCTGAAAACTTAATGAGAGAAATGCGTTCTTCTGTTATTTTTTTAGGTGCAATTCTTGCTAAAACAGGCAGAGCAGTTATTTCAACACCTGGTGGGTGCGAAATAGGTTTAAGACCTATTGATTTACACCTTTTTGCAATGAGAAAATTAGGTGTTACAATTTGCGAAGAACACGGAAGACTTGAGTGTTCTGTAGATAAAAAACTTAAAGGTACTAAAATTACACTGACTTTTCCGAGTGTAGGTGCAACCGAAAATGCAATTTTAGCATCAAGTGTTGCAGAGGGTACTACAACAATAATAAATGCGGCACGAGAACCTGAAATAATAGATTTATGCAACTACCTTAATAAATGTGGTGCAAAAATCCACGGTGGCGGTGAAAGCATAATAGTTATTGAAGGTGTAAAGAAATTAACTGCAACTGAACATTCTGTAATTTGTGACAGAATTGCCGCCGCAACATATCTTTTTGCTGGTGCTGTAACTGGTGGCGATATTTCGCTTAAAAATACCGTTCCCGCTCATCTAGGTGCTGTTTTACCAGTTTTAGAAGAAACTGGTTGTGAAATATCAGTAAGATGTGATGAAATAAGACTTAAAGCACCTATTAAACTTAATAGAATAGATAAACTTATCACTCAACCATATCCTGGTTTTCCGACAGATGCACAAGCACCTGTAATGACACTTGCTACAATAGCAAAGGGAACAAGTGTGATTGTTGAAAACATTTTTGAAAGTCGTTTCAAACATGTTCCTGAACTTCTCAGAATGGGTGCGAGAATTCGTACTGAGGGAAGAGTAGCGGTTATTGATGGTGTTGACAGACTTTATGGTGCAAGTGTTGTTTCACCAGATTTAAGAGGTGGTTCTGCATTGGTTTTAGCAGGACTTACGGCAACCGGAGTAACAGAGGTAAGTGATATTAAACATATAGACCGTGGTTACGAAAATTTTGAAGATAATCTTTGTATGTTAAATGCTGATATAGTTAGGACGAATAAAAATTATGGCAAATATGAAGAAAAATAACACATCCAACATTATAAAACTGCCTACTGGTTTTACAGGTACCAGTGGGCAACAGTTATCTCGTGATGAAGTTCGTTCGAGAAAGAAAAAACGCTTAAAAAGACGAAGAGCAATAAGAAAAGCGATTTTCTCTTTTGTTTTATTGTTAGTTGTGGTTATAATAGGTTTAGCACTTGCTGTGACTGTTTTCTTTAAAATAGATACAATTAAAGCAAAAGGTTCAGTAGTCTATCCGCAAAAAATTATTTTACAAAATTGTGGTGTTGAAACAGGAGACAGTCTGTTACTTTCTTCTGAAGAGCAGATTGCAGAAACTCTTATGAATTCATTACCATTTGTAGGGTCTGTAACAATAGAAAGAAAGTTACCGTCAACGCTTATAATAAACATAACAGATACATACACAGCGGCGGCAATATCAAATAAGGGGAACTTTATTCTCATAAATGAAGACGGTAAAGTTCTGGATTCAGATGCCAATATTTTAAATGAAGGAATACCCGTTGTAAAAGGTGTTGAAACAGAAAGTTTTAAAGAAAGTGAAACAATTACTTTTAAAACCAAAGAAAATGGGGATATTTTAATAGAGTTACTTAAAGCTGTTACAAAAGCGGGTGTGACCGGTTTAACTGAAATAGATGTTACAGATACATCAGATATTTTTATGATTTATAACGACAGAATTAAAATTCTTGTGGGTTCATCTTTAAATCTTGAAACCAAAATTTTAAGAGCGGCAGCGGCTATCGAAAGAGAAAATGAAATAAATCAATACGAAATAGGCGTTCTTGATTTAAGAACAGAACCTAAAGTGTATTTTAAGGCAGAGGATTATAAAAAGAAGAAACCGACAAACAAATCCGACAATAAATTAAACAAAACACAAGAAAAAACGACTGATGAACAGTAATAATTTGGTTATTTTTCAATAAAATTACAAAATTGTAATAAAAATCCAAAAAATCTCTTGCTATTATCAGATTTGTGTGGTAACATTATATGGATAATTTATAAATTTTTATAAGGATTTTTGTATTTGGGGCGGTTATGCCCGTGATACTTGATATTAGGAGGAAGTTCAAATGGCATTTGAAAATGTTACAACTGAATTCGAAGAAAATACTCAAATAAAAGTTATAGGTGTCGGTGGCGGCGGCGGTAACGCTATCAACCGAATGGTATCTGCAGGTGTTCAGGGTGTTGAGTTTGTTGCTATCAATACTGACAGACAAGCACTTGAATCATCAAAAGCTACTCACAAAATCGCAATTGGTGACAAAGTTACCGGTGGTCGTGGTGCAGGTGCTCGTCCAGAAATGGGTCTTAAAGCTGCTGAAGAAAGTCGCGATATTATTGTAGATACATTAAACGATACAAATATGGTATTTATTACTGCTGGTATGGGCGGTGGTACTGGTACAGGTGCTGCTCCTGCAATTGCACAAATCGCAAAAGAACGCGGTATTCTTACAGTTGGTATTGTTACAAAGCCTTTTGAATTTGAAGGCAGAAGAAGAATGCAACAAGCAGAAGCAGGTATTGCTGAACTTGCACAACATGTTGACAGTCTTATTGTTATTCCTAATGAAAGACTTAAATTAGTTACAGACCAGAAGATTACATTCCTTAACGCTTTCGCAATTGCTGATGATGTTCTTCGTCAGGGTGTTAAGAGTATTTCAGACCTTATTAAAGTTGACGGTCTTATTAACCTTGACTTTGCAGATATTAGTGCAGTTATGAAAGATGCTGGTCACGCTCACATGGGTGTTGGTCGTGCTTCTGGTAAAGAAAAAGCTTCTGCAGCGGCACACGCAGCTATTTCAAGTCCACTTCTTGAAACAACAATTCAGGGTGCTAAGGGTCTTATTATAAGCATTACTGCTTCACCTGATATTACTCTTGAAGAAGTTCAGGATGCAGCAACAATCGTTTCAAGTGCTGCAGATGTTGATTCAAACACAATCTTCGGTGTTACACTCAACGAGTCTCTTGATGATGAAATGATTGTTACAGTTATTGCAACTGGTTTTGGTACTGATATTAATGGTTTCCCGAATAAAGCTGGTGCAACATCAACTGCTACAACAGCTCCATCTTCAAGTGTTGAGTCAGATTCTGTATATTCTTCATCAAGTGATGATGACGATATTGGTGATATTCTCGACCTTTTCAGAAACAGATAATTTAACGAAAGAATATGCCGGTTGAGAAGAAAATTCTCAATCGGCATTTATGTTTTTTAGTATGAAAAAAATTAAACTTAACAAATATGAGAAGAAAACATTCCGCGATATGCTTGTTTTGATTCCGATGTTGGTTCTTATAATTATTATGTCAAGATGTATTCCTGACGGTACGCTTCGTTACCAGTTGCCTGACAACAATGTTGGTGAAAAGGCAATTGCACTGACTTTTGACGATGGCCCTACAGGATATACTGAAGAATTACTTGAAGGATTGAAAGAATGTAATGCAAAAGCATCTTTTTTTGTTATTGGTAGCAAAGCGGAACAAAATCCTGAGATTGTAAAAAAGGCTTATAACGAGGGTCATTTAATAGGCAATCACACTTATGACCATATCCGTCTGCCACTTCATACACTAGAAGAATGTGAAGTAAGTATAGGCAAAACATTCAATATTATTGAAAACATAACAGGCGACAGAACAATGTACCTTCGTGCTCCTTATGGCGATGTTTCTGCATATCAGTTAAAACAACTCGATGTAGTGTTTGTAAGCTGGACTTTTTCAACTTATGACTGGCAGGAAAAGTCTGCCGATTATATTTACGATAGAATTATGAAAAAAGCAAGTGATGGCGACATAATTCTTCTTCACGATACAAACAAAGAAACTGTCGAAGCAGTTCTGAGGGCAATTCCCGAATTACAGGAGCAAGGCTATGAATTTGTAAGAGTAGATGAATTACTCTCACGAAACGGTGAAAAAATTAAAATGGGTACACCTTACAGATGGTGTAAGTACGAACGCAGTGCGTTTTCATTTTAACTTTGTTAAAATGAATGCAGAATGCAAAATGCAAAATGCAGAATGTCGGGACCTGCGGCGTTATAAATTTGAGGTGAGTTTTAATGAAATTACATTATATGGGGAAATATAATGGTGATGCTGATACATTACCTAACAAGGAATACAGAGAAGGCTCTGTAGAGTTCAAAGAATTTAAATCATCAAAGATTCAGGGAATTGTTACAAATGCTCTTGGTTTTATACTTATAATACCATTGTTTATTTTTATGTGGTTTTACAGTAATCTTACATTAAGCCAGTTGGCTCCTATTTTGTTTATAAGTAGTGTTATATCTTTTGTACTTTTGTTTCCGCACGAATTTTTACACGCGATTTGCTTTAAAAAAGATGTTTATTTGTACATATATCCACAGGGTGGTACACTTTTTGTTACAGGTCCTGAAGATATGAGTAAAGCAAGATTTATTTTCTTGTCGCTATTACCCAATATAGTTTTTGGTATTATACCTTTTATAATTTATTTGTTTTTTCCGAATTTATATATTTTAGGTGGAATCGCTGTCGGTTGTGTAATTCAGGGTATTGGTGATTATTTTAATGCATTTAACGCATTAATTCAGATGCCAAAAGGTTCACGCACTTATTTATATGGCGAAAAATCATATTGGTACAAACCCCAATAATCGGTTGACATTTGCAAATAATCTGCTATAATAAAATTAAACAAGGAGTTATTCCGTAAGCGGTTAGCTCCCTTGGGATTAAGTTTTAATAAAAAATAATCGCCTTATGTGGAAGTGAGGCGATTATTTTTCTTTTTTTATGGTTATCAAATAGCCTGTTGCAACTATCAAAAGCAATACAGCACCAATTATGTATTCCATAAATATCACTCCTTTCACCTTGAGAAAAGGTTCGGGAGCGTAGAATTAACCGCCTACCGTGTAGAATAACTCCTTGGGAACTTTCGTTCCGTACGCTATTCTAGCATATATTGACAAAAAATGCAATATTAAAAGTTCTACCATTTCAGTTACCACAAACTGCAAATGATAGAACTTTTTATTTTCTTTTATGAAAGATTTTATTAACTCTTTCACTTATTTCCTCTTCAGTTAATGTTGCATCAATACCACGAAGTTTTAAAATAAGTTTTGAACATCTGAAAATTAAATCGGTGTTCATTTTTTCTATTGGTTTTTCTACCTCTTTATCCTGGATTTTATTAAGTATTTTTATAAGAAGTTTTTTCATTTTTAATCACCCTTTAATTTGCAGTAGAATTATTATAACAAATACGCAATGCGAATGCAATGCATATTTTGTTATGTAAATAGTATAAAATAATTGTAATACAATTGTATTGCGAGGTTTTTATAATATGGGTAAATTTAAAATACCATCTGTACCACCAACTACAAATAAAACAATTCGTTTTCCGAATGATGTAATAGAAGAAGTTGAAAAAGCTATTCAGGGTAAAGAGTGTAATTTTTCAGCATTTGTAATTGCAGCAGTTCGCTCAGCTTTGGAAGATATAAATAATGATTAAAATTAAAAGTAAAGTTACATCATTTAAAGTTTGTGTTAGCCTCAAATGAGCATAATATAATATCAGGTGATAAAAATGTTTAAAATTGATAATGAAATGAAAAGTGCGGATATTCCACGCACTATAAGATTTACCGAAACTTTGTTTGATGAATTGCACGAGGTTTCATCCAAAAACGGAATTTCTTTTAACCTTTTAGTCTTACAATGTTGCAAGTACGCTCTTGAAAATTTAGAAGAAAACGAAAAATAATAAAACAAAAAGTTCTACCATTTCAGTTACTACAAACTGCAAATGATAGAACTTATTTATTTTTATTCTATTATAATCAAGGCGAAGCCTTCCGAAATTCTGCATTTTGCATTTTGCATTCTGCATTCAAACGCGTAGCGTTTTCTTCAATTCCGAATTATAATTTCTCAACAATCTCTTTAGTGTCTCTCGCAATAGCAAGTTCTTCGTTTGTCGGAACAACAAATGCTCTTACAGGGCAACCAGGAAGTGTAAGTTCAACTTCATCACCATGAGTAGCATCATTAACTGCCTTGTCAAGCTTAATGCCAAGGTAAGAAAGGTTAGTTAAAATGTCTTCTCTTAAATCAGTGCAGTTTTCACCAATACCACCTGTGAATGAAATAACATCTACACCATTCATTGCAGCAATGTATGAACCAATAACTTTTCTTATCTGATACCATTGCATATCTCTTGCAAGTTTTGCTCTCTTGTTGCCTTCAAGTGCAGCTTTTTTAACTTCACGGTCGTCAGAGTGAACGCCAGAAATACCGAGAACACCACTTTTCTTGTTCATAAGAGTGTCCATATCTTTTGGCGAGATGTTCTCTTTATCCATAATATATGTAATAGCAGATGGGTCAACCGCACCGCAACGAGTACCCATTACGAAACCATCAAGTGGAGTAAGACCCATACTTGTGTCAAGAACTTTACCATCTTTAATAGCAGTGATTGAGCAACCGTTACCAAGGTGACAAGTAATAAGTTTGAAGTCTTTTAAATCTTTACCAACGAGTTCAGCGGTTCTGTATGCAACAAAACGGTGACTTGTACCGTGTGCACCATAACGACGAACATGATATTTTTCATAATATTCGTAAGGAAGTCCGAACATATAAGATGTTTCAGGCATTGTGCTGTGGAATGCGTTGTCAAATACAGCAACCTGTGGGAGTTTTTCACCAAAAACTTCTGTACAAGCATTAATACCAATAACGTGTGCAGGGTTGTGAAGAGGAGCAAGTGTGCCAAGGTCTGCGATACCTTTAACAACTGAATCATCAATAAGAATGCTTTCTGTGTAACGGTCACCACCCTGAACAACTCTGTGACCTACTGCATCAATTTCTTTAAGGTCATCAATAACTTTACATTCGCCAGTTGTAAGAGCTTCTTTAACGATGTTAAATGCAACTTTGTGGTCAGGGATATCGACAGTCATTTTGAATTCTTTGCCATCTGGTGTTGAACCTTTAGCAGAACTTGTGCTTGTGCCAATTGCTTCACAAATACCTTTTGCAAGCCATTTTTCACTTTCCATATCAAAAAGTTGATATTTAAGTGAAGAACTACCGCAGTTAATTACGAGAATTTTCATTTTTGAACCTCCAAAACAGTTTTAATTCTTTTAAAGAATTTTATTTGTATATTTTTTGTGTAAAATACTAACGATAATAATTATAACACTTTTTTCAGTTTTTGCAAGTACAGATTACATTTTTAAGAAAGAAAGGTGGGCAAAAAATGAATTACGGAATTGTAGCAGAATTCAATCCGTTTCACAATGGTCATAAATACCTTGTTGACTCTTTGAAACAGAATGAAAATTCTGTAGTTACCGCGGTAATGTCGGGTAACTTTGTGCAACGCGGTGAACCTGCTGTAATAGATGTTAATTTAAGAACAGAAATGGCACTCAATTCAGGTGTCGATTTAGTTCTTTCTTTGCCATTGCCTTATTGTATTTCTACTGCTGAAAAATTTGCACTTTCAGGTGTTACTGTACTCGATTCTGTAAAATGCCTTGATATGGTTGCTTTCGGGTCTGAAAGTAATAATAAAGATTTGCTTTTTGATTGTGCCAATAATTTAAAATCACCTGAATTCAATTCATTGGTTTCAGAATTTATAGACAGCGGTGTTTCTTATCCTACTGCTCGTGAGCAAGCGGTAAGGGAACTTTACGGGGATTTACAAGCAGAACTTCTGAAGAATTCAAACGATATTTTAGGTGTTGAATATGTAAAAGGCTTAATGTCAATAAATTCGGATTTAGATGTAACAACTATAAAAAGAACTGGTGCAGAGCACGATTCTGAGAGTGGTACAGAAAACATCCGTTCAGCTTCCCTTATAAGAACTTTTATAGATGATTTGAATTCGGTTAAAAACTTTGTACCAGAAGAGTCGTTTGCAATTATAGAAAAGGCGACAGAAAACGGAAAAATTATAGATTATAAAAAGTACGAAATGTCTTTGATGTTCAAGCTGCGTGCATTAACCCCCGAAGATTTTAAAAAACTTCCTGATGTTTCTGAAGGGCTTGAATACAGAATTTATGACGCAGTAAGAAATTCAAATAGTTACTCCCAGCTACTTGAAAAAATCAAGACAAAAAGATATACTTTATCAAGGATAAGGCGAATTCTTCTTTTTTCGTATTTAGATATAACAAAAGAACTTATTGAAATGCCAGTGCCTTATGTAAGAGTATTGGGATTTAATGAAAAAGGTGCTTCGCTTTTAAAGCAATGTAAAGAAAAATCAGAGTTACCAATTGTTACACGAACGGCAGATTTAAAAAATCTTTCAGAAAATGCAAAAAGAATATATGACCTTGAATGTAAAGCAAGAGATTTATATTCTTTGTGCCTTAAAAATCCTGATGTGTGTGGCAAAGAAATGACAGAAAAGATAATTATAAAATAAGAGGTTTTATATGGATGTACTCGTAATAGGTGGTGGTGCCGCTGGCTTAATGGCGGCAGGTACTGCGGCAAAAAAAGGACTTAAAGTAACACTTCTTGAACGAAATGACAAGTTAGCAAGAAAGGTTGCTATAACAGGCAAAGGTCGTTGTAATGTTACAAATGACTGTCCGCTTTTAAATGATTTGATTTCAAATATTCCTGTAAACGGTAGATTTTTATTTGGTGCATTTTCACGATTTGATACAGCCGATACAATGGACTTTTTTGAGGAATTGGGTGTACCGCTTAAAATAGAGCGTGGCAACAGGGTTTTCCCTGTTTCAGATAAGGCACTCGATATTGTTGATGCATTAAATAAATACATAACAATAAATGGTGTCACAAGAAAACAGGGCAGAGCAACTGAACTTATAATTGAAGATGGTAAAGTTGTGGGTTGTATTACAGAAGATGGTAAAAAATATTTTGCTGACAATGTAATTGTTGCAACAGGTGGTCTTTCTTATCCTAAAACAGGCTCAACTGGTGACGGTTACGAATTAGCAAAACAGGCAGGGCATAAAATAACAGATTTAAAACCATCATTAGTTCCTTTAGAATGTCACGAGGGTTGGTGTACTGAAGCACAGGGACTTTCTTTAAGAAATGTTAAAATTACTGTTGAAGATACAGTGAAGCACTGTGATATATATGAAGATATGGGCGAAATGATTTTCACTCATTACGGAATTTCTGGTCCTATGGTTCTCTCTGCTTCGTCACATATGCGAAATATGGAAAAGGGCAGATATAAAATTCACATAGATTTCAAACCAGCTCTTACTTATGAACAGTTAGACAAACGAATTCAAAGAGATTTACTTGAATGTTCCAATAAAAATTTATATAATACATTATCGTTACTTTTACCACGAAAAATGATTCCGATTACTGTAAAACTTACAAAACTCAATGGTAATTTAAAATCAAATCAGGTAACAAAAGAAATGCGTAGTGAATTAGTTGATTTTTTGAAAGATATAACACTCACAGTAACAGATTTCAGACCAATAGATGAAGCGGTTATTACATCAGGTGGTGTTGATATTTCGGAAGTAAACCCGAAAACAATGGAAAGCAAATTATTAAAAGGTCTTTACTTTGCGGGTGAAGTTTTAGATGTTGATGCATATACTGGCGGTTTCAATTTACAAATAGCATTTTCAACAGGTCACTTAGCCGGTGACTCAATAGAAAAAATATAAAAGGGGTATGTGAAAAATGATTAACGTAGCAATTGACGGTCCTGCAGGTGCGGGAAAAAGCACAATAGCAAGAAAGGCAGCGGCAGAACTCGGCTTTATTTATGTGGATACTGGTGCTTTGTACAGGACAGTAGCGTTAAACGCTTTAAGAAATGGCGTTAAAGATACCAAAAATCCTGAAGAAGTTATTCCGACACTTTCTTCTGCAGAAGTTTCACTTAAATTTATTGACGGTGAACAACACGTATTTTTAAGAGATGAAGATGTTTCAACTGCAATAAGACAAAACGAAGTTTCAATGGCGGCTTCAAATGTTTCATCTATTCCGGAAGTAAGAACATTTCTCTTTGATTTACAAAGAAATATTGCAAAAAGTAATGACTGTATTATGGATGGCAGAGATATTGGTACAGTAGTTTTACCGGATGCAAAAATCAAAATTTTCTTAACTGCATCAGCAGAAGCACGAGCAGACAGACGCTTTAAAGAATTACAGGAAAAAGGTCAGAATGTTCCTTATGATGTGATTTTAAAAGAAATTAAAGAACGCGATTATCAGGATATGAACAGAGCTACTGCACCATTAAAGCAAGCAGAAGATGCAGTTTTGGTTGATACAACTGAAATTGGTTTAGAAGAGTCAATCGTACTTATGATAAACACAATAAAGGAGCGTCTTTAATGGCAAAAATAACCCTTGCTGAAACGGCAGGTTTTTGCTTTGGTGTTGACAGAGCAATTAAACTTATAGAAAAACTTTTAAGTGAAGGCAAACGCGTTGCTACACTCGGACCCATAATTCATAACCCACAGGTTATTGAAGATTTTAAAAATCGTGGTGTTTATATCGTAGAGCATCCATCTGAAGTAGAAAAAGACACTGTTTTAGTGTTACGCACACACGGAGTTACTGAAGAGGTTTTGGAAGAAGTGAAAAACAGTGGTGTTGAATATATAGATGCCGCTTGTCCGTTTGTAAATAAAATTCATAAAATCGTAAGAGATAATTCAGGGGAGAATGTTGTTACTTTAATTGTCGGTGACCCGAATCACCCTGAAGTACACGGCATAAAGAGTTGTGCAAAAGGCGAGTCTTATGTCGTAAAAGATTCAACTGAATTAGAAGAAATTCTACAAAAAAACAATTTATTTTCTAAAAAAGAAATAATTTTAGTCGCACAGACCACTTTTAGTGTCAAAGAATGGCAAAAAAGTTTAAAAAAAGTAAATTTACTATGTACAAATGCAAAAATTTTTGATACAATATGTAGTGCGACTGAAGAAAGGCAGAAAGAAGCAGTTTCTCTTTCACTTAAAAATGATGCTATGGTAATTGTGGGTGGTAAGCACAGTTCTAACACCCAGAAATTAAAAAGTGTCTGTGAAAAGAATTGCCCATCATTTCTTGTTGAGACTAAAAATGAGCTTTATGGTATCTCATTTTCTGGTTTTAACTCAATCGGTCTTACTGCGGGTGCATCTACTCCCGCCGGTATTATAAAGGAGGTACTTCAAACCATGTCCGAAATTGTAAACGAAAACAAAATGATTGAGGAGGAAAAAGTGCTGGACTCTGTATCAGCAGAAGATTTTGATTTTGCTCAAGCATTAGAAGAATCACTTAACAGCCTTAACAGCAACCAAAAAGTAAAAGGTACTGTAATAAGCGTTAAGTCTACTGAGATACAAGTTGATATCGGCAGGAAAGAAACCGGCTATATTCCGTACAGTGAATACAGCAATGACCCGGATGCTGATCCGAAGACAGAGTTAAAACCTGGCGACCAGTTAGACCTCATAATCATGAAAACAAACAATGCAGAAGGCGTAATTATGCTTTCTAAGAAGCGTTATGATGCTATTAAAGCATGGGATAACGTTCTTGCAGCAGAAGGTACTGACAAAGTATTCGAAGGCGTAGTAACAGATGTTGTACGCGGCGGTATTCTTGTGCTTTCAGAAAATGTTAAAGTATTCATTCCAGCATCTCTTGCAACAATGAATCGTAACGACAAATTAGAAGATTTATTAAAGACAACTGTTCAGTTCAAGATTATTGAAATCAATAAACAAAGAAAACGCGCAGTTGGTTCAATCAAAGCTGTACTTAAAGGTGCTAAAAAAGAAGCTGAAGACAAATTCTGGGCTGAAGCAAAAGAAGGCGAAACAGTTACAGGTACAGTTAAGTCACTTACTAACTACGGTGCATTCGTAGATATCGGTGGCGTTGATGGTATGATTCACATTTCAGAGCTTTCATGGAGCAGAATCAAACATCCATCAGAAGTTGTAAATGTTGGTGACAGCGTAGAAGTTACAATTAAAGCACTTGATCAGGAAAAGAGAAAAATCTCTTTAGGCTTCAAAAAAGTTGAAGATAATCCATGGGAAATTCTCAGAAGAGATTATCCTGTAGATTCTGTTGCAGATGTTAAAATTGTAAGCTTTACATCATTTGGTGCATTTGCTCAGATTATCCCTGGTGTAGATGGTCTCATCCATATTTCACAAATTGCAAATAAACACATTGCAAATCCTGCAGATGTACTTAAAGTTGGCGAAGTTGTTCAGGCTAAAATTACTGAAATTGACTTTGACCTTAAAAGAGTTGGTCTTTCAATTCGTGCTCTTCTTCCTGAAGAACCAGCAGAAGAGAAGACTGAAGAAGCAACTGAAGCAGTAGCAGAAACTGTTGAAGCAACAGAAGAAGTAGCTGAATAATAAAAAATAATACTACCCGAAAATCTGTTTTTCGGGTAGTATTTTATTAGAACGGAGTGTGAGTATGTACTGCGAAAAGTGTAACAAACAAAGTCCTGAAAATTTCAAGCACTGCGCTTATTGTGGTGCTGCTTTTCACAAAAAGAAAAAAGAACATAAAGAAAATGTTTTAATAAATAAAATCAAGTCATACAGAATGCCTACTATGAAAAGTAGGGTGTTAAGTCTTATAACTATAGCAATAGTTTTAAGCATTGCCGCAATTATTACAGGTGTTCTTACAGGCAGTAAACCTGATGCTCTTGTAAAAACTTTTACACATTCAATTGAACAGAATGATGAAGAGTTGTTTTTCACTCTTTTTGATGAACAGATAAAATCATATAATAAAGAATATCTTTATTTCGATGACGAAGTCGTTCTTACCGAAATGACTCACGCAATGCGTAGGAGTAATGAGTTTTATAAACTTCGTTGTGGTGAAGAGTTCAAATTAAGTTATATAGTAGACTCTGTTGTTTATATAGAAGATGAAGAATTAGAAGAGATAAATGAATTACTCGTAGAAACTTATCTCTATGAAAAAACCGCAAATAAAGGTGCTAAACTTTCTTTTACAATCAATGCAAAAGGTGATTCGGGTGAATATCAGAGCATATATAATGATATTTATGCAATCCGCATTGGTGGTAAGTGGTACTTGACAGAAAAGGCGAAAGGTTGATTTTTTATTATCAACCTTTTATTTTTTTGTCGAAAAATGTTATTTTCTAGGTTTTGCACAAAAAATACAGTCTTATAAAAAAATATTTGACAAGTTTGAATAAATGTGATATTATTGTATCTGTGAATTCATATTTCATTACATTGGGGTGGTATTTTGGGCGAGAATTTAACATCTTCTTATGATGGTTTTACCGATGAAGAATTAGTAAAACTTTCACAGGAGGGTAACAGTCTTGCTTTAGATGCTTTAACCCGTAGATTTTTGTCACGCAAACCGAAGGTTTCATCAGCTGGTTATCTTGATGCTGATGACTTGCTCCAGGAGGGTATGATTAGCTTCCTTTCTGCAGTAAGAACTTATGACAGTGAAAAAGGAGTTCCTTTTTCTGCGTATGCCTCTGTGTGTATGAATAACCGTATTTTTTCTGCAGTAAGAAAAACAAAGGATGATTTACAGATTGACAGAGATGTTGACCCTGTAACCGTAAATGCAGAACTAAAGAATCCACTTGATACAATTGTAGCGAGTGAAAATTTATCTTCTGTTTTAGTTCATTGTGAAAATGTTCTCTCAGATATTGAAAAGTCAGTTGTTTACTGTCAGATGAGCGGACTTTCTTACAATGAAACTTCAGAAAAGTTGGGTCTTACACCAAAAGCGGTTGATAATGCACTTCAAAGGGCGAGAAAAAAACTGAAAAATGTATTCACATAAAAATAGTGTTTTCACTATTTATATATGTCCTTTTAGCTTAAAAAGGAGAGCGTTATTTTAAAGGTGGCGGTGCAATTCCGCCGGAGGACACATCATTATAAAAAGCGAGGAAGCTAAAAATGTACGAAGACAAAACTCTCATCTGCAAAGAATGTGGTAAAGAATTCACTTTCACAGCAGGCGAACAAGAATTCTAT
>SVPQ01000012.1 GCA_015065845.1 Oscillospiraceae bacterium | reverse complement strand
TTCAGGTGCAGAAAAATATGAACCACTTTATACAATAGACGATGCAGTAGGTTCAATGAAACTTTTCAGACCTTGCCCTTATGATACTGTTGTTACAGTAGATAAAGGTTTAGAAATTCGCTTTACAGATGCGGGTCACCTTTTAGGTTCTGCAAGTATTGAAGTGTGGGTTACTGAAGATAAAGACACTGAAAAATTAGTGTTCTCGGGTGATATTGGAAATCTCGAACAACCACTTTTAAGAGACCCTACTTATCTTACAGACGCTGACTATGTAATTATGGAATCTACTTATGGTAACCGTAGCCACGGTGACAGACCTAATTATATAGGCGATTTAGTAAATGTTATTCAACGCACCTTTGACCGTGGTGGTAACCTTGTTATTCCGTCATTTGCAGTCGGCAGAACTCAGGAGCTTCTCTATTTTATAAGAGAAATTAAAGAGCAGAATTTAATTAAAGGTCATAACAATTTCAGGGTGTATGTTGATAGCCCTCTCGCTGTAGAAGCAACTAATATATTCTCAGACAGAAGTTCAAGACAATGCTTTGACGAAGAAACTTTAGCACTTTTAGATGCAGGTATTAATCCAATAAGTTTCCCGGGACTCGAACTTTCGATTACAACGGATGATTCTAAAGCAATTAACTTTGATAAATCCCCAAAAGTTATAATTTCTGCAAGTGGTATGTGTGAAGCCGGTCGTATCCGTCACCACTTGAAGTATAATTTGTGGAGAGAAGATTCAACAATTCTTTTCGTTGGTTATCAGGCAGAGGGTACTTTAGGCCGCACACTCGTAAATGGTGCAGATACAGTTAAACTTTTTGGTGAAGAAATTCAGGTTAATGCAGAAATTGCAGTGCTTGATGCAATAAGCGGTCACGCTGATAACGAAGGACTTATGAAATGGATTGGTTCATTCGAGCAACCACCTAAAAAAGTGTTTGTTATCCACGGTAACGAAGAAGCGTGTGAAACACTTACTGCAAGAATAAATGAAGAGTTGCATTTCTCTGCAACCGCACCATTCAGTGGTGATTGTTGGGATATTGTTACAGGCGTATGCCTTGTAAAGAATGATGGTGTAAGAGTTAAACCTAAAGTACCACAATCAGAATATGGTTCCGGCAGACTTCAGGGTAAACGAATTACTCCTGCATTCAAGCGCCTTATGACTGCGGTACAGCAACTCGAGCGTGTTGCAGAAAACAATGTTGAAGGAGCAAACAAAGACCTTGCAAAATTCACAGACCAGATTCTTGAACTTTGCAGGAAATGGAACAGGTAACTCGCTTCGCGAGAATTAAAAATGAAAAATGAAGAATTAAGAATTGTGGGACCTGCGGTCGGCATTATAATATTATATAAATAACTGTATTTTTTCATCTTTACTTTATAAAGAAGCTTGAAATCAAAGAACATAGTAGTTTTTATGTGTAGTAAATTAAAATCAAGGCGAAGCCTTCCGTAATTTTTAATTTTTAATTATAAAAATGAAAGGTGGTAATTAAAATGCCATATATTAATTTAAAAACAACGGTAAATGTAACAGAGGAAAAAGCGGAGATTTTAAAAGCAAAATTCGGTAAAGCAATTGAAAGTTTTCCTGGTAAAACCGAAAGCTGGCTTATGGTTGGTATCGAAGATAATCAGAAACTCTGGTTCAAGGGTGATAACAGTGAAGACAGCGCAATTGTAGATGTTGACCTTTTAGGTGGAGTTTCAAAAGACGGCAGTCTTAAAATGACTTGTACTGTCTGCGATATTTTAGAAGAAGTGCTCGGAATTTCCCCTAGTAGAGTATATGTTAAATATATGGGCTACGCTGATTGGGGATGGAATAATACGAATTTTTAATAAAAATTCGTTAGATAATAAATAATAAAGAATAATGAATAGTGAATAATTGTGGGACCTGCGGTCAGCAATTGTAATAAAAAAACATCCTGTCATTTAAGTTGGAAAACTGTAAATGACAGGATGTAGTTATTTTTATTTTACTTGCAACTTGATACTTGCACACTTGCAACTTATTTTTCTTCTTTTTTCTTATGGAAAAGAATCTTGTCAACTGGGAAGTAAAGGAAGAACTGAAGTGCAGAGCAAATCATTGTAGCAATATTTTTTGCCATTGTTTCGTTGCACCATTCAAAACCAATGAATACTTCTTTTAATGTTGGGTTAAGCCAAGCAGAGAAGAGTATAAGTGCAATTGTGAATACTATGTAAATTGGGAGTGCAACTGCAACATTTGCACCTGAGTTGAAAGTCTTTTCTTTGTTTACGAAGAAAGCAACAATCTGTGCAATGATGTTTGCAACATTACTAACAATAAAGTAACCTAAACCACCGACTGCTACAGGATAAATGAACACCCACCAGCTGAAAGGCTGTGTGTAAAGTTCCTGAATTGCAGGTATAAGTTGAAGTGTGTTAAGAAGCACAAACTGAACAATCATTGCAAGAAGACTTACAACAATGAATTTAACAAACTGCCATACTGTAACAAGGAATGAACCTTTGCTTTCAGCAGCTTTGTCAATGTCTTTTAAATTTTTAGCCATTTTAATAACCGCCTTTATCCAATATTTTTTAACTTGTAAATTTTAACATATAATGAAAAGAGTGTCAACAAAAGTTATGTGTATATCTGTTATTTTGTAACAATTTATAAATATTGAGCATAAAATTTATTAAAAAAGTTAAGAAAATTTTCAAAAAAGTGTTGACAAGAAAAAATAAAAGTGATATTGTAACTACATTAAATGAATATCACAAATAAAAGCGATGACGAAGACGGTTGAAAATGACTGTTTCCAGAGAGTCGGCGGTTGCTGTGAGCCGATAACATAATTTTCCTTAAACCTATCACTTCTGAGCTGAAGGGCTGAAAGTTACAGTAAGTTTCTTCCGAAAGAACTGCAGCGTTAGTGCAGAGGGGTTGTTTGACCTTAAAGGTGGCAATATTTAATTATTGCAATTTGAGTGGTACCGCGGAAAAGTTTTCCGTCTCAAAGTTTTTGCTTTGAGACGGTTTTTTTATTTGTGTGTTTCTTTTAACTAATTTTTATTTCATTTTTGAAAGGAATGATTGTAATGGCAGACAGTAATGTAACAAAAAAGTTAGCAGAGGTTGCTGAACGAATTGAGGAGTTACGCGCAATTTACGGTTTTTCAGAAGAAGAAATGGCACAAAAGGCAGAAGTAACATTAGAGGATTATTTATCTTTTGTTAAAGGTGAGGATGATTTACCTTTCTCGTTTGTTCATAAATGTGCATTGGCTTTCGGTGTTGAAATGACAGACCTTTTAGAAGGTCAGAGCGCAAAACTTTCTTCTTACACAGTAACACGCAGAGGTAACGGTAAAGTTACTGCAAATGAAGATGGTAAATTAATTCAGAATTTAGCACCAAGATTCAAACAGAAACTTGCTAATCCATATTGGGTAAATTACCAGTATTCAAGTGAACTTCAGTCAAAAGAAATTGAAGTAAGCACACACGCCGGTCACGAATTTGACCTTGTTATAAAGGGTTCTTTAAAAGTTCGTGTTGGTGATAATTATGAAATTTTAAGAGAAGGCGACAGTATCTATTATAAAAGTTCAATTCCTCACGGTATGATTGCAGTTGATGGTGAAGACTGTACATTCTTAGCTATGGTTATGAATGATGAAGAAGAAACTGCAGAATTTGTTTCTGAAAATCAGGATAAGGTTAAACAAGTTGAAAGACCTCTCGTGAGTGATAAGTTTGTAAAGACTTTCCTTAACGACGATGGTGTTTGTGACAAAATTGAATTTTATAATGAAGATAAATTTAATTTTGCATTTGATATAGTTGATGAAATCGGTAGAAAATCACCAGAAAAACTTGCAATGCTTCATATTTCTGATGATATGACAGAAAGAAGATTTACTTTTAAAGATATGAAAGAAATGTCTTCTCAGGCTGCTAACTACTTTAAATCATTAGGTATCAAAAAAGGCGACAGAGTTCTTTTGGTTCTTAAAAGAAACTATCAGTTCTGGGTTGCAATTTTAGCACTTCACAAATTAGGTGCAGTTGCAATTCCTGCAACTAACCAACTCGTTGTTCACGATTATGAATATCGTTTCAAATCAGCAGGTGTTACTGCAATTGTTGCTACTGCAGACGGTAAAGTTACTGAAACAGTTGATGAAGCACAGAAAACCTGTCCTGATTTAAAAGTTAAAATCGTTGCAAATGGCGCTAAAGACGGTTGGCATAATTTTGATGAAGAATTCCCACTCTTCTCTCGTAGATTTGTTCGTGATGAAGAAACTGCTTGTGGTAACGACCCGCTTATAATGTTCTTTACATCAGGTACAACCGGTTACCCTAAAATTGCAGTTCACAGTCACAAGTATCCACTTGGTCACTATATAACTGCAAAACACTGGCACAATGTTTATCGTGATGGTATTCACTTCACAATTTCAGAAACGGGCTGGGGTAAAGCTCTCTGGGGTAAACTTTATGGTCAATGGCTCTGTGAAGGTGCGGTATTCACTTATGACTTTGAACGTTTTGATGCTTCAAAAATCCTTCCTATGTTCGCAAAATATAATATTACAACATTCTGCGCGCCACCTACAATGTACAGAATGTTAATAAAACAGGATATTTCACAATATGATTTATCTTCAATAAAACATGCAACAACTGCGGGTGAAGCACTTAATCCGGAAGTTTTCAAACAATTCAAAAAGGCAACTGGTCTTAAAATTTATGAAGGTTTTGGTCAGACTGAAACAACTCTTTCAATTGCAAATCTTGATGGTTCTGCAATTAAAATAGGTGCTATGGGAAGACCATCACCACTTTATGATATTGATTTGGTTGACCCTGATGGTAAACCAGTACCGGATGGTGAAACCGGTGAAATTGTTGTTCACACAGAAAACGGTGCACCTTGCGGTCTCTTCTTAGGTTACTACAATGATGAAGAAAGAACAAAAGAAGTCTGGTACGATGGTCTTTATCATACAGGTGATACCGCTTGGAGAGATGAAGACGGCTACCTCTGGTATGTTGGTCGTGTTGATGATGTTATCAAATCATCTGGTTACAGAATAGGTCCATTCGAAATTGAAAATGTTATTATGGAACTTCCTTATGTTCTTGAATGTGGTGTTTCTGCTGCTCCTGACGAAGTTCGCGGTCAGGTTGTTAAAGCAAGTATTGTTTTAACTAAAGGCACAGAAGGCACAGAAGAACTCAAAAAGGAAATACAGGATTATGTTAAAAAGAATACAGCACCTTACAAATATCCAAGAATTGTTGTATTCCGTGATGAATTACCAAAGACTATCAGCGGTAAAATCATAAGAAATAAACTTTAATAAAAAATATTTCTTTATTGCAATATTTACAAATTTTGGTGATTAAATTTATAAAAAATTCCAATTATTTTCTTGACAAATTATAAGAGATGTGGTATGGTATAATACATTAAAAGGCGTTGAAGAAAAGGGGTTATAAATTCTTCCCTTGCAGAGAAGTGACGGTTGGTGCAAGTCACAGGTGAAAATTTACAACTTGTAGTTTCTGAGCCGGGAGAAAGAAAGGCGAATGCTCAGTAGAATCTCTCCGTGATTGCTGCGTAAATGCATAGGAGTTGATAGACTCCAAGAGTGGCAGGTTTTCTGCAATTTGAGTGGTACCGCGGGTATTATAAATTGTTTATAACACTCGTCTCAAAGATCATGTCTTTGAGGCGGGTTATTTTTTTAAAAGTAACCACGCTTCAGAGGAATAATCGGAGGAACTAAAAATGGAACAAATTACAGCACTTGATTTTAAAATCAAGGAAATGGCTGCAAGAATCAGAGAACTCAGAGAAATTCAGAATCTCACAACTGCACAAATGGCTGAAAAGACAGGTGTTAGTGAAGCTGAATACATTGAATGTGAAAATGGTAATAAAGACCTGAACTTTGCGTTTATTTACCGTTGTGCACAAACTCTTAATGTTGATGTAACAAGCCTTATTGAAGGTCACACACCAAAACTTGTAAACTATGTTTACACAAAATCTGGCAAAGGACAGAGAATTGAAAAAGCTCATGGTATGACATATTATAACTTAGCTTCTTCTTTCAAAAACAGAATTGCCGAACCACTTTTTGTGCGCAGTACATACAGTGAAGAAAAACAAAATAAAGAAATTGAAGTTACTACTCACGCAGGTCAGGAACTTGATATTGTTATTGAGGGTAAATTAAAGGTTCAGGTTGGTGAACACTACGAAATTCTTGAACCTGGTGACAGTATTTATTATGACAGTTCAACACCACACGGAATGATTGCTGTTGACGGTAAAGACTGTACTTTCTACGCTATTGTTCTTAACCCAACAGGTGAACCTATTCCAGAACTTGAATACGCAAAAGCAAAGGCAAAGGCAAAAGCACTTGAAAGTAAAAAGTCAGTTGAGAATGATACGAAAGACCGCATTTATCACAAATATATAGATATTGAGAAGAATGAAAACGGTACACCAACAAAGATTTCTTTCAAAAATACAGAAAACTTCAACTTTGCATTCGATTTGGTTGATGCTTTAGCAGATAAAGACCCGACTAAACTTGCAATGCTTCATATTGATAAAAACAAGGTTGAAAGACGCTTTACTTTTAAAGATATTAAAAAGGCATCTGCACAAGCTGCAAACTATTTTGCTTCTTTAGGTATCAAAAAAGGCGACAGAGTTATGCTCGTTTTAAAACGCCATTATCAATTCTGGTTTGCAATGATTGGTCTTAACAAATTAGGCGCAATTGCAATTCCTGCACCAAATCAGTTACAGGAACACGATTTTGAATATCGTTTTCAATCTGCTGGTATCAAAGCGATTGTCTGCACAGGCGATGGCGATACTGCTCATCAGGTTGATTTAGCGGCACAAACTTCACCATCATTAGAAATTAAAATTATGGTTAATGGTGAAAGAGACGGCTGGAGAAATTATGACGAAGAAAGTGCTCGTTTCAGTTCACATTATGAAAGAACTGCAGATTCACCTTGTGGTGACGATTTAATGCTTATGTTCTTCACATCAGGAACATCAGGCTACCCGAAAACCGCAATGCACAGTCATAAATATCCTTTAGGTCATTTCCATACTGCAAAATTCTGGCACAATGTTGACCCTGATGGTCTTCACTTTACAATTTCAGATACCGGTTGGGCAAAATCAATGTGGGGTAAACTTTACGGTCAATGGCTTTGTGAAGCACCTACATTCGTTTATGACTTTGACAGATTTGATGCAGCAGATATTCTTCCGATGTTTGCGAAATATAAAATCACAACATTCTGTGCGCCACCTACAATGCTTCGTATGATGGTAAAACAGGATATTTCAAAATACGATTTCTCATCAGTTAAACACATGACAACTGCTGGTGAGGCACTCAACCCTGAAGTTTACCGCCAATTTGAAACTGCAACAGGTCTTCAGATTTTAGAGGGCTTCGGTCAGACAGAAAGTACAATGATTATCGGTAATATGACAGGTGCTTCTCACAAAATCGGTTCAATGGGTAAACCTGCACCGATTTACGATGTTAAACTTGTTGATGCAGATGGTAACGAGGTCAATGTCGGTGAAAATGGTGAAATCGTTATCAATGTTAAAGATGGTGCACCTTGTGGTCTTTTCAAAGGTTATTATAAAGATGAAGAAAAGACAAAAGAAGTATGGCACGATGGTTACTACCATACAGGTGATGTTGCGTGGCGCGATGAAGATGGTTTCTACTGGTATGTTGGTCGTGTAGATGATGTTATCAAATCATCTGGTTACCGTATAGGTCCATTTGAAATTGAAAGCGTTATTATGGAACTTCCTTATGTTTTAGAGTGCGGTGTTTCTGCTGCCCCTGACGAAGTTCGTGGTCAGGTTGTTAAAGCAAGTATAGTTCTTCTTCCTGGTACTGAGGGTACAGAGGAATTAAAGAAAGAAATTCAGCAGTATGTTAAAGAGAAAACTGCACCTTATAAATATCCACGAATTGTTGTGTTCCGTGATGAATTACCAAAAACAACAAGCGGTAAGATTATAAGAAATAAGCTTTGAGGTGGTTCTCATTGAAAAATAAAAGAGTTACTCTTTTTGCAGGGCATTATGGTAGCGGTAAAACAAATATCGCAGTAAATTACGCCTTGCACCTTAAAGAAAAATATGAAAAAGTAGTTATTACTGACCTTGATATTGTTAATCCGTATTTCAGAACTGCTGACAGTTTAGATGAATTAACAAAAGCAGGAATAAAACTTATATCGTCAGAGTTTGCTAATTCAAATGTCGATTTGCCCGCACTTCCACAGGATGTTTACTCAATTCTTGATGACAAAAGTGCAGTAGCAATTCTCGATATTGGCGGTGATGACCGTGGTGCTTATGCACTCGGCAGATATGAAACTGCAATAAGAGAAGAAAATGACTACGAAATGTTGTTTGTTTTTAATATGTACAGACCATTAACCCCAGATGCAAAGTCTGCATTTGAAGTTATGAAAGAAATTGAATTGGCAGGTAAAATTAAATTTACCGCTATTGTAAATAACTCCAATTTAGGTGTTCTAACTACTAAAGAAGATGTTATTTCTTCAGTAGAGAGTGTAAATGAGCTGTCGCAGCTTTCAGGTCTGCCAATAAAAATGACAACAGTAAGTGAAAATTTAGTTGATTCTTTTAATGGTGAAATAGATAACATTTTTCCATTGAAATTACAAAAAAAGATAGTATAATATATTAATGTATCTTATTGATATTTATGTATGATTATTGGAGGTAAGATTATGGCAAAGGTTACTTTCGCGGACAATGTTTGCAAAGGCTGTGGTCTTTGTGTTGGTGCTTGTCCTAAAAAAATCGTAGCACTTGATACTTCAAGACTTAACGCAAAGGGACATCACCCTGCACACGTTACAGATGAAAGCTTATGTATTGGCTGTGCATTCTGTGCAACAATGTGCCCTGACTGCGTAATTACAGTAGAAAGATAAGAGGTGGAAAAAATGGGTGAAAAAGTTTTAATGAAGGGTAACGAAGCTATTGCAGAAGCTGCAATAAGAGCAGGTTGTTTACATTACTTCGGTTATCCTATTACACCACAAACAGAAATTGCGGCTTATATGGCAAAGCGTATGCCAAAGGTTGGCGGTGTATTTTTACAGGCAGAAAGCGAAATTGCTGCTATCAATATGGTTTTAGGTGTTGCTGCAGCAGGTAAAAGAGTTATGACATCATCTTCAAGCCCTGGTGTTTCACTTAAGAGTGAGGGTATGTCATATATTTCAGGTAGTGACGTTCCTGCTTTAGTTGTTAACGTACAACGCGGTGGCCCTGGTCTTGGTGGTATTCAACCATCACAATCTGACTACTTCCAGGCAGTAAAAGGTGGTAGCCACGGTGACTATAAGAGAATTGTTTTAGCACCTGCATCTGTTCAGGAAATGGCTTCACTTACAACAAAAGCATTTGATTTAGCAGATAAATATAGTATTCTTACAATGATTTTAGCAGATGGTACAATGGGTCAGATGATGGAACCTGTTGAACTTGAAACATCTGAACCTGTAAAATACGAAAAGCCTTGGGCTACAACAGGTACTAAAATGCAGAGAAAACACAATATTGTAAACTCTCTTTACTTAAAACCTGAAGAATTAGAAAAGAAAAACTTTGAGCGTTTTGCAAAATACAAAACAATTGAAGAAAATGAAGTTATGTATGAAGAATATCTTATGGATGATGCAGAAATCTGCGTAGTTTCATTCGGTATTACATCAAGAGTTGCTAAAAATGCTATTGTTGAAGCAAGAGCAAAAGGCATTAAGGTTGGTATGATAAGACCAATTACACTCTGGCCATTCCCAACAGAAGTGTTAAACAAAGCAGCAGACAAATGTAAAGCATTTATTTCTGTTGAAATGAATATGGGACAAATGATTGAAGATGTTAAACTCGCTATTGAGTGTAAAAAAACTGTAGAACTTTGCTGTCGTGTTGGCGGTATGATTCCGTCACCTGAAGAAGTACTCGCAAAGATTGAAGAAGTAAACGAAGGAGGAGAAAGATAATGGTAGTATTTGAAAAACCAAAATCACTTACAGATGCACCACTTCACTATTGCCCTGGTTGTACTCACGGTATTATTCACCGTCTTGTAGCAGAAGTTATAGATGAATTAGGCATTGAAGGTAAAACTATTGGTGTAGCACCTGTTGGTTGTTCAGTTATGGCTTACGATTATTTCACCTGTGACTTTGTTCAGGCTCCTCACGGTAGAGCTCCTGCAGTTGCTACTGGTGTTAAAAGAGCAGACCCTGAAAATCACATTGTATTTACATATCAGGGTGACGGTGACCTTGCAGCTATTGGTACTGCTGAGACAGTTCACGCAGCAGCAAGACGCGAAAATATCACAGTTATTTTCGTAAACAACGCAATTTATGGTATGACTGGTGGTCAGATGGCTCCTACAACTCTTCCTGGTCAGGTTACACAGACTTCACCTTATGGTAGAGATGTTGAAACAGTTGGTTACCCTGTAAAAGTATGTGAATTACTTTCAAATGTTGATGGTGCTGCTTACCTTGAAAGAGTTGCAGTTAACAGTGTTCCTAACATCAAAAAAGCAAAGGCTGCTATTAAAAAGGCATTCCAGAATCAGATTGACGGTAAAGGTTTCTCACTTGTAGAAGTTGTTTCAACTTGTCCTACAAACTGGGGTATGACACCTGAAAAAGCATTAAAGTGGCTTGAAGAAAATATGCTTCCATATTACCCACTTGGTGTTTATAAAGATATTTACGCTGAGGAGGCAAAATAATATGAAAAAGACAACTAATATTCTTTTTGCCGGTTTCGGCGGTCAAGGTATTCTTTTTGCAGGTAAATTTGTAGCATATAAAGGTCTTCTTGAAGGCAAACACATCAGCTGGCTCCCTTCTTATGGTCCTGAAATGCGTGGCGGTACTGCAAACTGTAGCGTTATTGTAAGTGAAGACCCAATCGGTTCACCAATTGTAAGTAAACCAGATGTTTTAGTTGCAATGAACTTACCTTCACTTGACAAATACGAAAACGAAGTTGTATCTGGTGGTAAAATCTTTGTTGATTCAACACTCATTGAAAGAAAAGTAAATCGTACAGATGTTGATGTTTATTACATTCCTGCAACAGGTCTTGCAAGTGAAAAAGGCATTAACACTCTTGCAAATATGATTATTACAGGTAAACTCTTAAAAGAAGTAGAAGAATTATCATTTGATAATATTGACGCTCCTTTAGGTAAAGTTGTATCAGCAAGACATCAGGATTTACTTGAAGTAAATAAAACTGCACTTCAGTTAGGTTACGACTACTGATATTTTAGATAATAAAATTTTGAAAAGAGGTTTTCTATTATGGGTTACGATTTCAAAATAGAAAAAGCAACAGTAAAAAAAGAAAAACCAGAAGATAAAGGTCTTGGTTTTGGTAGATTTTTTACTGACCATATGTTCTTAATGAACTACAATGAAGAAAAAGGTTGGCACGATGGCAGAATTGTTCCTTATGGTCCGCTTCCACTTGAGCCATCTGCTATGGTTTTCCACTATGCGCAAGAACTTTTTGAAGGTCTTAAAGCATACAGAACTGCTGACGGTAAAATTCAACTTTTCCGTCCACAGAAAAATATCGAAAGAATGAACAACACTTGTGACAGACTTTGTGTTCCAAGAATTGACCCTGACTTAGCTCTTGAAGCAATCAAGGCAGTTGTTGAAGTAGATAAAGACTGGGTACCACACAGTGAGGGTACATCACTCTACATTCGTCCTTTCATTATTGCAACTGACCCATTCTTAGGTGTTCACCCTGCACACACTTACATTTTTGCTATTATCCTTTCACCAGTTGGCTCTTACTATGCTAATGGTATGGACCCTGTTAAAATCTGCATTGAGCACGAATATGTTCGTTGCGTAAAAGGCGGTACAGGTATGGCAAAAGCTGGCGGTAACTATGCAGCTTCTCTCATCGGTCAGAAAAAGGCAGATGAAATGGGTTACGCACAGGTTCTCTGGCTTGACGGTGTTGAAAGAAAATACATTGATGAAGTTGGTGCAATGAATGTATTCTTCGTAATTGATGGCACAGTCGTTACTCCTTCACTTGAAGATGGCAACATTCTTCCTGGTGTTACAAGAGCATCTTGTATTGAAGTTCTCAAAAACTGGGGCTACAAAGTTGAAGAACGCAAAATTTCAGTTGATGAAGTTAAAGAAGCTCACAAAAACGGCAAGTTAGACGAAGCTTTCGGTACAGGTACTGCAGCAGTTATTTCACCAATCGGCGAATTCTTTGATGAAGGCGAAAAACTCGTTGTTAACAACAACGAAATCGGTGCAGTAGCACAAAAACTTTACGATGAACTCACTGGTATTCAATGGGGTAAAGTAGAAGATAAATTCAACTGGACAGTTAAAGTTACTGACTAATTTATTTTATAAAACTAACCTGACATTTAAAGCGAAAACTTTAAATGCCAGGTTTTTGTTTTTATTTCTTGATTTTTAATTCATCAATCTTTTGTAGATACTTGTTCACAGTTGCACCAAATGTTATATTCCAGTCAGTTTTTAAAAGTTCAATTATTTGTTGATAAGTTAAGATTGAATTTTGATAATCTTTTTTGATTTCATAAATATGAGCAATTGCTTCAAGTGAGTCTGTAAATCTTGGTTTCTCTTGAAGTTCAAATGATTTCTCAAAACAAGAAATTGCTTCTTCATATTTGCAATCGTCTGCTTTGAAATCTGCAATTATTGACCAGGTGTACCAACTGTCAGGGAACTGTTTTATCATATCATCAAGTAATTTTTCACTTTCGTTGATTTTTCCTTCTCTACGAAGAATCATAGCATCAAAAACATAAAGCAACTCTGGTTTTTCTTTGTTGCGGATGTTTTCAATTAAATCCCTTGCTTCATTTGTTCTGCCATCAGCAATAAGTGCAGGTAATAAATATCTGTACGCTCTCATATCATCTGAATATGTTTTGAGATGTTCGTAATAAAAATCAATAAGTTCATGACGATTTCGATAGTTCCAGTCTGTGTGTGGTGAACCATAAGCGTCACGCAAAATATTATTCATACTTTTACTTGTATCGCCAAGTTGTAAAGCTCTCTTTGCATATTCTATTGCTTGAATTTCAAAAGTTTTGGAACGATGAGCATAAAGCCACGCAAGTAATTTAATTGCATTGACATTCTCATTTTTTTGATTTAATTGTTTTTCGAGAAAATATTTTGCATTCTGAAACTCACTGTCTGAAAGAGTTGATTTTTCGTTGAGCATATTTTCAATTCTTTCATATTGTGCTTCTTCTGTGAATTCAAAAAGCTCGTCAATACTTACACCAAAAAAGACAGATATTTGTGGAAGTAACGATATATCAGGCATTGTAGTTTCATTTTCCCAACGAGAAACTGCCTGATATGTAACGCCTAATGCATTAGCAAGCGCTTCCTGTGTTACTCCTTTGTTTAACCTTAATTGTTTTATTTTTTTACCTATTTCCATAAATTATCACCTTGTATTTTATTTCGGTACCGATGGCTTTATTATATGTGAAATAGTTAAATTAAGCAATAAACAAAAGGATGATAATAACTAAACTAAACCAAGAATTATTTTAATTTTTTGCTATGTGCATTTTTGAAAACTATGTATGGGATTTGTAAGGTTATTTTTTTGTTGAAATATAAACGAAAATATGTTAAAATGTTTTGGAATATATTTTGGTAGGTGAAAAGCGTGTCAGAAACTTCACGAAAAATCATACAGGGGGTAACAGAACTTGGTGCAGAAAATGGTATGTATGGTATGACAAGTAAAGCCATTTCTAAAAAATGCGAATGTTCTGAAGGTGTTATTTTCAAGCATTTTAATACTTTAGATGAACTTAAAAAGCAAGTTTACTACAATATTGACAGTGAAATTTACCAGTCAATTAAAAATGTGAATATAGATGAAAGTGACATTAAAGCAAGTGTGTGGAATATCTGGAATAAATATTTTGAGTTTCTTTTAATGAATCCTACCAAAACAAAGTATTATAAAAACTTCCGCAATTCAAATCTTTACATAAGTCACGACCACGCAGAAGATAACGACCATTATCACACAATAATGAGTGCTATAAACGAGATTTCAGAACGGTTCGGACTTTACCAAAAAATAAATTATGATGTTTTGTGGTTCTTTATTATAGATAATTCTCTTTCTTTTGCTATGAGAATTTCTGACGGAAGCATAGAAAATACAGAAAAGAACAAACAAACTATTTTTAATATCATCTTTAACCAGATTATAGATGAATTGAAGAAAGAGGACGAAAATGGCTGATAATAACGATTTTTCATTTGGTAATCTTGGTAGCAATACTGAAAAACGCGATTATAATACCGACTACCTAGACCTTCTTAATGAAACAGAAGTAGAAAGTGAAAGTGTAGAAGAAAATTCACGCGATATTTTCAGTAGTACTTCGAAAGCGAATAATATGCGCACTTTTATTAATAACCCTTACGCAGATGATGTCTGGTCAAATTCAAAAGATGAACCTGAAGATATTCTGACTATAACAGATACCCCCAGAGAATATGAAGATGTTTATAGCAACAGTGATATTTCTCTTTCACAGTTAAGGGCTTCAAGACGTATAGAGCGTGAAACAGAATATGAAGATATTCCTATTGCTCCAAGGCAACAAAGAGCGGTTTTAGAAGCACGAGGACAAACAAGACCGGCACCTACCGCTATAAGAAATCAGCGAATGGATTTAGACGAAGACGAAATTTCAGATTATGAAATGCGTAGAGGTAAACTCGTTCAGGAAAAGAAGAAGCAAAAAAGAAAAACACCTAAATTTGTAGTTGTATTAGCGGTTTTTCTTGCAGTAGTTATAGCGTTCGGTGGTGTTTTATTAAGTTCTGCAAGTGGTATTGTTGACAACTTCACAAAAGGTGAAGAGATTGAACACATTGAAAATGTTGATGCACTTTCAAGTAGTCCTGATGTGAAAAATATTCTGTTTATTGGTGCCGATAAAGAAAAAGGCGGCGCTTCACGAAGTGACAGTATTATGATTATTTCTGTCAACAAAAAGGTCGGCAGGGTAATTGTTACATCTATTCTTCGTGATACTCATGTAGATATCCCCGGCGAATGTGAAGCGAAAATCAACGCGGCTTATGCCTGGGGTGGTGCAAACTTACTTATAAAGACTATCGAACAGAATTTCAATATTAAAATTGACGGTTATGCAGTTGTTAATTTCAATATGTTTACAGAACTTGTCGATGGTCTTGGCGGTATAGATATTGAAGTAACCGAAGACGAAGCAGATTATATAAACAACCGTCACAACTACAAAAAAGAAACAAAACCTGACCATTTTGAAAGTGGCGAAAGTGTTCACCTTAATGGTTATCAGGCATTGTGGTATGCCCGTATAAGAAAACTCGACTCTGATTTTATGAGAACATACCGTCAGAGAAAAGTTATAGCTGCAATTGCAGAAAATGTTAAAAAAGAACTTTTGACAGGTAACATTTTCGGTCTTATTTCAACTGCAAAAGATGTCGCACCTAATATAGAAACATCTTTGAGCAAGTCAGAATTTACAAGCCTTATTTTAAGTATGGTTTCCTGTGTTTCAAAAACAGGTCTTGAAATGGACAAACTTTTAGTTTCTCAACAATTACCATTTGAAGATACATGGTGGTTTGAGTCTAAATGGGATGGTTCTTCAATCGCTATTAATTTCAGTGAAAACAGAGAAATGCTTTATAACAGTATTTATGAGCCGGTAATTGAAGAAGAGACTGAAGAAGACACAACAAATGAATAATTAAAAACTTTCCTTCATATATTTTGTTAGAGAATATATGAAGGGAGTTTATTTTTATGGATATTTCTTTAGAAAATACAGAATATTGCAGTTTAAAAAGAACTTACGAAACAACAGTGGAAGAATGTGTTGAAGCAGAGATTTCTTTGCCGGAATATATGCCCGAAATTTTAAGAATAGTAAAATCTCAGGCGATACCAAAAATTAATTCATATACCACTGTCGGTGAGAGGGTAACTGTTGACGGCACTTGTGAGTTAAGAATGGTTTATATTGGTAATGATAACTGCATTTACAGTTTTTCACAAACAAGAAGTTTCACCCGTTATGCAGAAAACTCTGCATTTCTTGACGCTGAAGATGTAAAAGTTAAAACTGCACTTAATTTTGTTAATTGCAGAGCAACCAACACCAAAAGAGCAGAAATAAAAGCAGGTGTAGGTATAACTGTATGTGCATTCGGTAAACTTTCAGAAAAAATTCTGCTTACAGGTAACTCTGAGGGGATTGAAGAAAAGAAAAGAGAACTTTCTGCAATGTCTTTAGGTTGTAAAAAAAGCAAAATGTTTTCTATGAGCGACACTTTTGTGCTTGATAATGAAACAGCCGCTTTTTTAATAAGAGCGAATGCAGTTTCTGTTTTGGGTGAAACAAGAAAAATAAGTAACAAAATTATGATTAAAGGTGAAACTATTGTTGAAATTGCTTTTGTACCTAATGAAGACAAAAGTGTAATAAGAACAATTAGAAGAATTTTACCAATAAATCAGATTTTAGAATTTGATGGTATGGAAGAACAATTTACCGGTGATATTACACTAGATGTAACCGGTGTAGATGTAATAATAAAAAATGACTCGCAAAGTGAAGGCAGAAGTCTTGATGTTGCAGTTACTGTAAATGCAGGTGTAACAATGTGGGAACAGAAAGAACTTTGTGTTATAACCGATGCCTATGCAATAAATGGTGCAATTGATTTGACTTACAAAAAAATGAAGTTTTATTCTGCACTTGACGCTATAAGAGATACTTATATTTATAAAGACTCGATTGATGTTAAAAATACAGGTGTTGATTGTATTTTAGACTCTTTCTGTGAAACGACTGAACCAACGCTTTCTTTTAAAGATGGTCTTATATCCGTTTGTGGTTCTTTAAAAGCTACAATGCTTTTAAAAGATACTCTCGGTAGCATTGTTACTACTGAAAAAATGCTTGATTACCGTTATGAAAGAAAAACAGAAAGTGGTGATATTCATACTGAGTCAGTGCCGGAGGTTACAGTATCTTCATTTGAGTGTATCTTAAAAAATAAAGACCAGATTGATGTTAAAGCAGAGATGCAGATAAATTGCTCTGTGTTCGGTGAAACTGAAATTGATGTTGTTACTGAAATTTGCGAGGGCAAAGAAACTGAAAAACGCAATAACAGTGCTATAACTGTTTATTTCCCGAAGTGTGAAGAATCTTTATGGGATATTGCTAAAAGATATAACACAACAGTAAACAGTATTGCTATTGAGAATAATCTTGAAGGTGATACAACAGGCGATATAAAAATGCTCTTTATTCCGTCTGCATAAAACACTTGAATAAACCGACATTATATCGTATAATAATAAAAGAACTTCCCCGACTCAGGTCTGTATGAGTTCGGGGTTTTTATTGCTATAATAAAACGGAAGGTAAAAAAAATGAAACTAAGAAAAGTTTTAATTGTTGATGATGAACCCGATATAAGAGAAATTCTGGAACTTTTATTAAGTTCAAATGGTTATGAAGTTTTTTCTTCGGCAGACGGAAAAAATGCAATGAAAATTCTTAAAGAAAATCCATCTGTGGATTTAATGATTTTAGATGTTATGATGCCACACGAAGACGGAATAACAGTTATAAAAAAAATAAGAGAATTCAGTAAAGTTCCAGTACTGTTTTTAACTGCCAAAACACAGGAAAGTGACAAAGAAGAAGCGTACGCTAATGGTGGCGATGACTTTTTAGGTAAACCATTTTCGCAAAATGAACTTTTAATGAAAGTCAATTCTTTAATAAGACGCTACCGTGATTATGCCGGTAAAGGTTATGAGAATGGTGAAGCAGATATAATAACAATAGATGAAAACTCTAAAAAAGCATATAAGTCCGGTGCGTTATTAAATCTTACAGATACTGAATTTGATATGCTTTGTTTCTTTCTTAAAAACAAAGGTAAACCAGTTGATACAAAAACACTTTATGAAGTTGTATGGGATGAAAAATATGTTTCATCTGCCCAGAACACAATTATGGTGCATATCTTGAATCTTCGCAAGAAAATTGAAGATGACCATACTAACCCTGTATTCTTAAAAACTATCTGGGGAAAGGGGTACCAATTTGACTAAGCAAAAAACAGTGAATGGTAAAAAATTCATATCTTTCAAGACAAGAATTGTATTATGTGTTTTGTTTGCTCTTATTATGGGAATAGTTTCATCTTTTGTGACTTTTGAAGTAGGCGTAAGAGTAGTTGACGAATTCTTCTTAAGTGAAGAGGCAGAAGCAGAACGCGATGTGGAACTTTATCAGTCATTTGTTGATTTTGTAGAACAGAATGATGTTGCCTCTACTGATGCAAAAAAATTTGATGAATGGATAAGTCAGTATGACGACACTGTTTACCTTACAGTTTACAGAGAGGATAAAGTCTTTTTAAAGGATTTTGAAATAAGTGGTGATGAAGTGATTTCGCCTGATAAACTGCCTGATAATTCAGGGAATAGTATTAATAATGATTATTCTTTTTTAGATGATGCTCTGGGCGAAGGTAATTTATACAGTAACTATGACAGAACAATTTACTCTGTTGCGTTTAAAGATGGTGTTTGTGCGGTGACAATCGGTCACGAATATTCTCTTGTCTACACAACCATTGTACTTTGTATTGCGGCAACCATATTTTTTGTAGTGTTCTTTTCTATAACGAGCGGATTTAATAACCGTTTAAGATTAAGGGTGAAAAATCTTTCGGAACAAGTGTCACAGGTAAGTGGTGGCGATTTAAATAAGCCAATAACACTGGATGGACGCGATGAGGTTACAATTCTTTCTCATGATATTGAAATAATGAGGAGTACACTTGTCGATAAAATTCAAAGCGAAAATAAAGCGTGGAAAGCAAATCAGGAGCTTATAACTTCTATTTCTCACGATATAAGAAATCCATTGACTTCACTTGTCGGATATTCTGATATTCTTCATAACAAACAATATTCAAGTCAGGAAGAGTGTGAGAGTTACCTCAACCGCTGTCATGATAAAATTTACAGATTAAAAGAACTGACTGAAGAACTTTTCAGGTATTCACTTGTGTTTGGTGCACCAGAAGTTCATGTTAATTGTACTAATGAAGACGCAACTATTCTTTTAGGTCAGTTAATAGGTGAACCACTCGCAGAACTCAAAGCAGGTGGTACAGAGGTTGCCTGTACAATTTTAATAAATAATATAACTATTAATGTAGATGCACTTGTTTTAAAAAGGGTGTTTGATAATCTGTTTTCAAATATCAATAAATATGCAGACTTAAAAAAACCGGTTCTTGCTTCTGTTACTAAAAACGGAGAGCTTTTAAATCTTAAACTTATAAACTATATCAAAGAAATAAATAACCCTGTAGAAAGTTCAAAAATCGGGCTTAAAACTTGTGAGAGACTTTGTAAATCTTTAAATATTGAATTTTCTTATCTGGAAAAGAAAGATAAGTTTACAGCAGAAATGCGTATTCCTATAGTAAAAATAACAGAAAAGGGTTCTGAAGATACACTTTAATTTGTTTAACATTTTCTATTGCAATTTGCATTTAGTTATGGTATTATACTAAAGTCTATGTGTGCGTTGTAATCGATAGGTTGCAACGGCAGTTAATGGCAACATTAAAGCTGGCGGTCCGCTACTGCTCTGCAGCAAGAACGCTTGAAAAAATTCGGAGGTTTAATATGGACGCATTAAAACTTATTGCACAAGACAGCCTTAAGGCTGAAAAACCAGCTTTCTCAATTGGCGATACTGTAAAAGTAGACGTTAAAATCCGTGAAGGTGAAAGAGAAAGAATTCAGGTTTTCGAGGGTACTGTAATTGCTATCAATGGTAGCGGTGTTACAGAAACATTCACAGTTCGCCGTGTTTCTTACGGTGTTGGTGTTGAAAGAGTATTCCCTGTAAACTCACCAAATGTTGCAGATGTTAAAGTTGTTCGTTACGGTAAAGTTCGTAGAGCAAAACTTTATTATCTTCGTGACAGAGTTGGTAAGGCTTCTAAGGTTAAAGAAAGAATTGGCTAATGCCAAACAAAGCGTGGGGCAGGTGAAAATCTGCCCCTCATTGTTTAATATTATTATGTTTATATATATTATATTTTGAAAGGTGGCAGAAAAATGAGTAAAGCAGAAGAAACAACCTTAAATTTTAACTATGACGAAGAAGATAACAAAAAGAAGAAAAAAGGTAAAAAAGAAAAATCAAAATTAACTATTTTTGATATTCTTGAACCTATTGTTGCGGCTTTACTTGTAATTACTGTTATTTTTACATTGTTTTTCAGAATTGTTAATGTAAGTGGTCCGTCAATGATGCCAACTTTAAATAATGGGGATAAAATTATTATTTCTGCAAGAGGTTATGAACCTGTAGTTGGAGATATAGTTGTTCTTTCAACTTCATCAGAATCTAAAAAAACAATTGTTAAAAGAATTATCGCTTTAGGTGGCGATAAAGTAGATATAAACTTTGCCACAGGTATTGTTACAGTTAATGGTGTTGAAGAAGAATATGCAGAAGAACTTACACTTCAACAGTTTGATATTGCGTTCCCTATAACTGTTCCTGAGGGATGTGTTTTTGTGTTAGGTGATAACAGAAGTGATTCACTTGACAGTCGTTCAACGGAAATAGGTTGTATTGATGAACGCTACATAATAGGTAAAGTGGTTTTCGGAATTTCACCATTCGGAAAGGTTGAGTAATATGTCTCAAAATGAAATGAATACAGAATTAGAGTCTGTAAACGAAACTGAAACTGTAGAAACTTCTGTAACAGAAAATTTGGAAGAAGCACTTGTAACAGAAGTTGATTCAGGTAAAGCAAAAAAGGAAGAAATAAAGCCTGAAATAGATAAAAAAACAAAATTCCAACTCAATGTTTATGATTTTGTTTCAATAGTAATGACTGCATTTATCATTATAGCAGTTATATTCGTTTTTGCATTCCGTCTGGTAGGTGTTAAAGGCGAATCTATGGAAAATACACTTCACGGTAACGACTGGCTTGTTACTATGCAGAAGTCAGAATATGTTTATGGTGATATAGTTGTTACTACAAAGTACAATTATTTTAATGAACCACTTATAAAGAGAGTTATTGCAACAGGTGGTCAGACGGTAGATATAGATTACAGTACAGGTACTGTTTTTGTTGATGGTGAAGCACTGGATGAACCATACACAAAAGAAGATTTTATGATTGAAAAAATTGATTATATGCAATTCCCGTACACAGTGCCTGAGGGTTATTTATTCTGTATGGGTGATAATCGTAACGGTTCAACAGATTCCCGTTCTACACTTATTGGTGCAATAGATGAAAAACATATTATGGGTAAAGCAGTAATAAGACTTTTACCATTTGGTGATTTTGATATTTATGACTATGAACAAGAAAAACAACAAGAAGAATAACAATATAAAAAAGAACGAACAGAATAAAGGTACAGATTCACAGAAACAAATAGTTCAGTGGTTCCCTGGTCACATGGCAAAAACAAGAAGACTTATAAAAGAAAGTCTCCCTTTTGTCGATTTAGTGACAGAAATTGTTGACGCAAGAATTCCTTTAAGTTCATCTAACCCGGAACTTTCTGAGATGATAGGTGACAAACCAAGAATAGTTCTTCTCAATAAATGTGATGTTGCAGATGAAAATGCAACAAAACAATGGGTAGAGTATTATAAAAAGAATGGTATGTACGCACTCCCTGTAGATTGTCGTTCAGGTAAGGCTTTAAATGCATATTTACCATTAGTTCGTGAAATTTTAAAAGATAAAATTCAAAAGAATACTGAAAAAGGTATGGCGGGTAAACCATTGAGAGTTATGGTTGTGGGCATACCAAATACAGGTAAATCTTCATTTATAAATAAAATGGCGGGCAGAAACCGTGCTAAAGTTGCTGACAAACCCGGTGTTACAAGAAGCAACAGTTGGTTTGCAGTTGGCAATGGTATTGAACTTTTAGACACACCCGGTGTTTTATGGCCTAAATTTGATGACCCTAAAGTTGGTGACAAATTAGCATTTATAGGTTCTGTTAAAGATGAAGTTTTAGACAGTGAAACACTTGCACTTAAACTTATAACAGTTTTAAAAAATGATTATGCTGAAAGACTTACAGAACGATTTAAAATTACAGATTTCAGTGACAAAGAGGATTATGAAATTTTAGAAATGATTGGCAGAAAACGCGGTTTCTTAATTTCAGGTGGCGAAATAGATACTGAAAGAGCATCTGTAATTTTACTGGATGAATACAGAGCAGGAAAATTAGGTAAATTAACTCTTGAATATCCAAAAGAATACGAGTAAAATAGAAGTCGGATAAAAATCCGACTTCTTATTTTTATAGGTGAAAGATATGTTAGATTACAGTTACGAAATTACAGCACACGAAAAAGGGTACAAGGTGGTTTGTGGTATAGATGAAGCGGGGCGTGGACCTCTTGCAGGGCCTGTATTTGCCGCTGCGGTTATTTTACCGGAGAATTACTCTCATCCTGTTTTAAATGACTCTAAAAAACTCTCTGAAAAGAAACGCGATGCAGTTTATGAAGATATTATAAAAGATGCAGTTTGTTACAGTGTTGGTATTGCAACTGAAGAAGAAATTGACGAAATCAATATTTTGAATGCAACATTTTTAGCAATGAAAAGAGCAGTTGAGGGCTTGAGTATAAAACCTGATTTTGCATATATTGATGGTAACCAATACCCAAAAACAGGTGTCAAAGAAGAAACAATAGTAAAAGGTGATGGTAAATGCATTTCAGTTGCTGCTGCATCTATAATTGCAAAAGTGAGCCGTGACAGATTTATGCTTGAGATTGACAAACAATACCCTGAATATCAATTCAGTAAGCACAAAGGGTATGGTACAAAACTGCACTATGAAATGATTGAAAAATACGGTGTTTCAAAAGTGCACAGAAGAACATTTTTAAAGAAAATTTTAGGCGAATAAAAAATATGAACAGTAGATTATTAGGTGCCTTTGGTGAGCAGGAGGCGGCAAAATATCTTCGTGAAAATGGTTATAAAATAAAAACTGCTAATTTCAGAACTCAGGTAGGGGAGATAGATATAGTTGCCGAAAAAGGTAAAAATATTTGTTTTGTTGAGGTCAAGACACGAACAGAAGGTGTGTTTTTGCCACCATCAACTGCGGTTGATTTTAACAAAGAAGAGAATATTAAAGGCAGTGCCGCAATATATATGAAACGATATGAAACAAAACTTACACCTCGTTATGACATTGTAGAAATCATTGTTAATGAACGAAAGGTAATAAGTCTTAATCATATTGAAAATGCGTTTTAGGTTGTGTTTCTTATGAAGTTCTTTGATTTGCATTGTGATACAATAGGTGAATGTTGTAAAAATAAAACTTCTTTAAGAAAAAATAATTTGCACATCTCGTTGGAGAAAGCAAAAAACTTTGAGAGTTATACACAAGTTTTTGCAATATGGATTTCTGATGAATTACGAAAAGAAAAAGCAGTGTCTTATTTTGAAACTGTCTGTGATTATTATAATTCTGAAATATTAAGGAATAAAGACCTTATAACTAAATATGACCCTTTAAAGAAAGATGAAAAACGGATAAAATCAATTCTCGCAGTTGAGGGCGGTGCAGCACTGGGTGGCACTATAGATGGTCTGTATCATCTGTATGACCGTGGAGTGAGAATTCTTACTCTTACCTGGAATGCACCGAATGAAATTGCATCAGGCGCTTTTTCAAGTGGTGGATTGACTGAATTCGGAAAAGAAGTTATTAAAAAATGTGAAAAACTGAAAATGGTAATTGATGTTTCACATCTCAACAGACAGAGTTTTTTTGATGTAGCGGAAAATACCGGAAAACCATTCATTGCGAGTCATTCAAATCCAGATATAGTAAGTACAGATTCCGGCAGAAAAAGAAATCTTACAGATGAGCAAATAGAAATTATAAAAAATCGTGGTGGACTTATTGGCATTAATTTCTATAAAGATTTTCTTGATGTAGAGAATAAAAGTGGTATTGATGCTTTAAAGGTGCATCTTGATTATCTTTTAGAAAGAGGTTGCAAAAATGTAATTGCTTTCGGTGGCGATTTTGACGGATGTGATTTAAGTAATGGTATCAGCGGTATTGAATCAATTGAAGAAATTTGTAATTCGCTTTTAAAAAGTGGTTATAATGAAGAGTTGATTAATAATCTGTTTTATAATAATGCTGACTTGTTTTTTGAGAAAATGATACAATAAAAAATGACCTGCACGAAGCAGGTCATTTTTTATTGTAAACTTAATCAGAATCTTGCAGAAATAGTTTTCTGAAGTCTGTCTGCGAAGAATTTGAGGAAAGTATCATTTGATTGTAAGTTTTCTTCAACATCTTCGTAAATGCCGTCAACTAAAGCGTTGTAGTCATTACTTGCTAAAGTAGAACGAACTTCACTTTCCCATGTAGCATCGCCTGATGCTTCAACGAAGTACATAAAGTGGTAACCAAATTCAGTTTTTACAAGGTCTGCATCACCAGGTTTACGAGCAGGGTCAATAGCCCAGTTTGTAAATTCAGCAACATAGTTGCCACCTGCTTTAACATCGTCATAAAGACCATCTGTTTCAATTGATGCAGTATCATCTGTGTTATCTGCAATAAGAGCAATAAATGCTTCTTCAGTTGCACCATTGTCTTTCCATTGTTGCATAACTTTTTCAGCTTTTGCTTTTGCTTTTTCAAAGTTCTTTGTAACAACATCCTGAGCGAGTGCGTTGCCTTCTTCGTCTGTTGTTTCTGCCTGAATGAGAATGTGACGAACAGAAGTACTTGAAACGCTTTCATCACGAGAAGCAGGAGATACTACATAAAGAACAGTGAAACTCTGTGCTTCTTCATCTTCAATAACTGCTGTATCAGCAATTTTTCTATCTGCACTGAAGAGCCATTCTGCAACTGCTTCGCTTGAAGAAATATCAGCAGCGTGAACATCTTTCTGAAGTGTTGCGGCATCATTTTCATAAGTTTCTTTTAATGATGCGGGAGCATATTCTTTAGCGAGAGAAATAAATGAAGCTTCGTTTGTGATTTTTGATTTGAACTCGTTAGCAAGTTTTTCTGCTTCTGCTTTTGTGTAAGCTTTATCTTTACTGCCTTCTTCAGGTTCAGCATAAGAAACATCGAAAACTCTTACACTTGCTGTAACGAAATCAGTTTTGTTTTCTTCGAAATACTTGGCAATTTCTTCTTTTGTATAAGATTCAGTTGTATGTTCCTGATACCATGTGAGGTATTCCTGAGCTATAGAATCTTTTTCAAGTAATGCTCTGTATGATTTTTCTGTGAGACCTTCACCGCAAGTACGGGCAATGTAGTTGTCTAATGCGAAAGATGCTTCTTTTGCACCTTCTTCGAGTGTTTTGATTGATTCGTCAATACCATCAGTGATTTCTTTCATTTTTTCTTCTGAAAGTTCAAAACCTGCTTTTTTAGCTTCATCACTTGTAGCTTTCTTGTACATTTCATCCATAAGGAATGCTCTTGTTGAAGCCATAACTCTGAAGTAGTCTGCCCAGGTTTCAACACTTTCAGGAGCGTCATCATAAGGATACTCCTGTTCAGCAGGGTCTTGAGACATATCAAAACCAGTGAAATAAACACCATAGCCTGAACCATAACTTGAGTACATATTTTCGTACTGATAAGACATCTGATAAACCTGATTATACAATGACATATAGTAGTAGTTGTACTCAGCGCCAGAAAGTTTTGTGTCATTGTAAGTTGCTACTGTAAGAACCTTCTGTGGTACATTAAATACATTAAGAAGAAGGTTACCAGCAAAACCACCGATAAGACCAACACAAACTAAAATAACAATAGTTTTTACTATTATTCTTATAGCAAGGTCTTTTTTTGCAGAGTGTTTTTTCTTTTTAGCTTTTTCAAGACGTTCTTTACGCTGTTCACGATAAATTTCAGCGTTTGTCTTAATTTCATTGTTAGCCATTTGCTATTCAATCCTTTTCTTTTCATAATATTTTACTCTCATATATAATCAGATAACCATATATTAAGTAAATAACGCTCCTATTTTATACTAAATCTGAGAATTTTACAAGAGTATTTTGAATTTTTGTTATAAATGTATAGTAAATTTACAAAAAGTTAAGAAAATAAAGGTGTTTGACAGTATTAAAAATGCGTGGTATTATAATATATTATAAAAAATAATACAGGTAGTTAAATATATGAAGAAAATTAAACTTTCAAAAAAAGTGAAAATTATAATAGCTATAACATCAGTGCTGCTTGTTGCTTCAATTGTAACAGGTGTATTTTTACTTGGTGGTGGTACAGTAGAAAAAAATGTGCTTACAAGTAAAAATGTGAGTTTTGAAGAGGATACATCTTCTTATAAATCTTCCGTTTCAGATAACATCGGAAATACAGTTTTATATAATCCTGAAACTGCATTTGTGGCAATAAAAAAATCCAACAATAAAGTTTTGTTGCCTATGGGTAAAGTTGCGTCAAAAGATAATATTTCGTCACTTTTAAATATTACTGTACGCGACAGGAAAGGTAACTCGTACATTATGAATTCCAATTCAAACAGTGTGGATTTCGGTGCATTCCAGATAACTGAAGAAAAGAATTTACTAAAAATAGTTTTTACATTCTTCAAAGATAAAGACAGTGCAAAAGAAGGTTTTAAATTAACGGGATTTGCAGTAGAGATTCCAGTTGTTTTTACTACTGAAAACGGCAATCTGAAAGTATATGTTGATTGCAGTGAAATCAAATGCTCAAGTGGTTTATATGTTGAAAAATTGTCACTTCTTCCAGGACTTTTATCTGTTGATAATGCGTTGAAAGGTGAACATTTTGTTATTCCTGATGGTTCAGGTGCTTTAGTTGACTTATCAAAAGAAAATCCAGAAGAAATTAACCTTTCGTTAGATGTTTTTGGTAGTGATATTACACTCACAGATTATAAAATGGGTGCAACAATTCCGTGTTATGCTTTTGCAGACAAAAAAGAACTTTTAACAGTATTTATTTCAGATGGTGATGCACTTTCAACAATTTATTGCAATCGCAAAAAGACTGCCGGCAGAGGTAATCTGTATTCGGAATTTACCCTGACTGCAGTTTCTGGAGAAAATACTGCTATGAAACTTGCGGAGCAGTATGATGGAATGGTTTCTCTTACATTTAATTTTTCTGATATTCAGAAGAATTCATATAATACCCTTGCAATAATTTCACGCGATTTTTTCATAAAAAAAGGCTATCTTTCAGACTCTATCAAATATGATTTTGGTGATTTACCATTTTTTATAAATGTTATAGGTAGTGAAAAGGGTAGAGATGTGCTCACAGATTTTGATGACGCATCTGAAATAATTTCTCTTTTGAATTCCAAAGGTGTACGAAATATAGCGTTAAGATATTCGGGCGCTTTAAAGGGTGGTTTAAAAGGCGATACTGTTTCTAAAAATCCTGTTTTAAAGTCACTCGGCGGAACTGAAAAACTTGCTTCACTTTGTAAACTTGCAACTGATCAGAGAAGTTCTGTCTGGGTAGATGTTAATATATTTTCAGGTGGTACGACAATTGCAAATCAGAAAGGTCTTATTAGAGCACCACTTTATAATGAACAGTATCTTTATATGGCTAAAGATTCGTTATATACTGCAGTTTCTGACAGTTCAATTTCTGGAAAAAATATTTCTGATGCTTATGAGTTGAGCGGTTCTGTTGAGAAATTGAATATTGCTTTAAATGATGCGTCTTTCTTACTTTTTACTGATGGCAATAAGAAATTAAACCGTCAGCAGATGCTTGAACTCACGAGAGAAAATGTAAAGGCACTTTCTGTTAATTCAGGTCTTATGTTGGGTAAACCTGCGTTGTGGCTTATGAATGGTGCTTCGGCGGTGTCATCAGTACCATCACAGTCAAAACTTGAAGGTAATGTGGCAATTACAAGCGTACCACTTTTACAAATGGTAATTCACGGTTCTGTTGTTTATGGCGGAGAACCTGTTAACGCAACAAAAGGTGGTTGGGTTTCTGTTTTAAAATCCATTGAATATGGTGCGGTACCGTCATTCTTATTTACTTATGAGGAATGTAATGATTTGTCTTATGGTACTTATGCAACGCAGACTGCACAGTATTATTCAAAAGTAAAATCATTAAAAGCAGTGCAGAATTTACCTATGACTTCTCACGAGAAACTTTTGAATGGTGTTTATAAAGTGACTTACGGATATAACAAAGTGGTATATATTAACTACAATAAATCTGTTGTCACAGTTGATGGACTTCTGTTATCTCCACAAGATTTTATTTTAGTATGATTTTTGACAAATTTTTGACAAAAAGTATTTTAATTTTTTTAAGTGTATGATATAATTAACAAGATGTTAACAAATGGGGGTGTAACTTTTGGATTTTGATAAAAAAATGATGCAACTTACCGACCAGTTTGCAGACTGGTGGGAAAAAGGTTACGAAATCCCGAAGATGACAAAAGAGTTGTACCCATATAATGAATTGTTCACACCTATAAGAATTAATAGTATCATAGTAAAAAACCGTGTTGTTATGGCACCCATGGGCAATATTTCAATGTGTGACGAAACTGGTAAACCAAATATTAAAATGCTCAAGTATTTTGAAGAACGCGCCCGTGGTGGTGTCGGTCTTATAACAACAGGCTTAGTTCCCGTTTCTTTTGGTATTGACAAATCACTTATTGAAAAAGGTGAGCTTTCATATTTTCCACGAATTGACAGAACAAGAACAGTTTTTGCTCCTTGGAGAGATTTAGCGGCTATGTGCCACGCGTACGGTTCAACACTTTTTATTCAGTTGACACCTGGTCTTGGCAGAGTCGGGAATCCCCAATGTCTTACAAATCAGTTTAAGTTCCCGAGAAGTGCGTCATTTAATCCTAACTGGTATATGAGCACAGTTCCGTGTTTGAGACTTTCAGATTTATCACTTAAACGAATAATTAAAAATGTTGGTCAGGGTGCAGCAGATGCAAAGGCTTGTAATATCGATGGTGTGTATCTTCACGGTCACGAGGGCTATTTGCTTGAACAAATGACTAACCCTGCATTCAATAGAAGAAAAATAGGCAGATACGCAAATTACGAGAATTTCGGTCTTGATATGGTAAGAGAAATCCGTAAACGAGTAGGGGATGATTACCCTATTATGTACAGAATCGACCTATCACTTGTATTGAATGAAACATATAAAGAAAAAATGAACACAGTTCCGTCACTTAAAAAGTTCAAGAATGGCAGAACTATTGCAGATACATTAAGATATATGAAAAATCTTGTTGAAGCAGGTGTCGATATGTTTGATATTGACCTCGGTTGCTACGACAACTGGTGGCTTCCACATCCACCGTCTTCAATGCCGTCCGGTTGTTATCTCGGTGTTGCAGAGATTGTCAAAAGATTTTTTGTTGATTATGATGTCCGTTCAAATAAAGGTCTTCCTGTGCCTGTTGTTGCAGTTGGTAAATTAGGTTACCCTGATTTAGCTGAACAGGCGTTAAGGGATAATAAATGTGATATGGTTATGCTTGGCAGACCGTTACTTGCAGACGCTGAATGGTGCAATAAAGCATACAGTGGCAGAGTAGATGAAATTCGCCCGTGTATAGGTTGTCAGGAAGCGTGTCTTAACGAATTTGTCGAGGGTGGTCACCCACAGTGTGCGGTTAATCCGAGAACTGCTTTTGAAGAAGAATACAGTCGTGAAATTCCGAAAGCAGAAAAGAAAAAATATGTTGCGGTAATAGGTGCAGGGCCTGCGGGTGTTGTGGCAGCAGAGACTCTTATAAAAAGAGGTCACGCGGTTGACCTTTATGAAAAGGGTGAAATTGGCGGCAATCTCGTACCCGGCAGTAAAGCACAGATTAAATATGAAGTTAAGAATTACCTCGATTACCTTAAAAAGATAGTTGAGAATCTTAAGAAAAATGAAGATTTTGAATTTATAAAAGCTACTGCAATAGCAGAAAATTTAAAAGCAAAAAGTTATGATGCAATTTTAGTTGCAACAGGTACTGTGCAATCAAAACCAAAAGTAGAGGGTATTGACTCGGATAATGTAGTTTTTGCAACCGATGTTTTAAATAACCCGAAATTAGTTAAGGATGCTCAGAATATAGTAGTTATAGGTGGCGGAGTTGTAGGTACAGAAACCGCGTACTTCCTTAAATATGAACTGGACAAAGATGTAAAAGTTGTCGAAATGGGCAAGTACATAATGAATGGTGCATGTACTGCAAACCGTGGTCATATAATTCACTATTTAGAAGAAGCAGGTGTTGAACTTCTTAACTGTACAAAACTTGTTTCTATTGACGGTCACAGAGTTAATGTGCTACAGAATACGCACAAAAACGTTCCTGACCCTTATGTTACATGGCACCCGATTTTACCTGAAAATGTCGAGAATCCACTTGACATTCTCACAAAAATCGGTGAAGATTATAAAGAGAGAACACTGTTTTCAGATATGGTTGTTCTCGCAACAGGTGTTGTGCCTTCACCAATGCTTTATTACGATTGTGTGAAGATTCATGCCGCAAAAGAAATTTATAATATTGGTGACAGCTTTAAAAGTGCCAGAGTGTTTGAGGCTGTCCGCTCAGCTTACCGCTGTGCAGTAAACTTGTAAAAAATATCAGCTGAAAGGGTTGAAAGAAATGAATACAAAAATGGAACTTACCCCTGAACAACAAGGCATTCTTGATGGTCAACAAGGGGAAACCATGGCGAAAGTTATGAAAACTCTCGTTATGTACGGTGAAGCTTTCGGTGCAACTAAAATGATTCCTGTTACAAGCGAAATGGGACATTTGGTAACAAGCTTCGGTCTTAAGGTTATGACACCGGTTTATGACCTTATGGAACAACTTATTGAAGCAGGTGTTAAATCTAAACAAAAGTTTAGTGTTGACCCTAAACCACTCGCTCCTGAAGTACCCTCAGACTTCCTTAAAAATGTTGTTTTTAAGAAGTTTATGTACTCAAAACAAGCAAGTTATGATGAACAACTCAGAAAGTTAGGCCTTGTTAATGACGAGTCTTACACTTGTACTTGCTATATGAACGAAGTTGGCAACATTCCTAAGAAAGGCGATGTTCTTTCATGGGCAGAATCAAGTGCGGTTGTTTACGCTAACTCTGTTTTAGGTGCTCGTTGTAACCGTAACTCAGGTATTATTGAACTTATGGGTTCAATCGTTGGTTTTGTTCCTTACTTCGGTCTTGTTACTGACGAAGGCAGAAAAGCTACATGGATTGTTGAAGTTAAAACAACTAAAAAACCGGAAGCACAGGTTTTAGGTAGTGCTATTGGTATGAAAGTTATGGAAGATGTTCCTTTTGTTAAGGGTCTTACAAACTGGATTGGTACAGAATTAGACGATGATACAAAATCATATCTCAAAAACTTCGGTGCAGCTACAGCATCAAACGGTGCAGTTGGTCTTTACCACATTGAAGGACTTACACCAGAAGCAGTTGAAATGGGTGAAAGCATCATTGCAGAAGGCGCACAAACTTATGTAATTGACGATGCAGAACTTGAAAGAGTTAAAAATTCTTACCCTGTTATGTGGAAAGATAAGAATGCAACACCTAAACTTTGCTTTATCGGTTGCCCACATCTTTCACACGCAGAATTAAAAGAATGGACTGACAATGTTGTTGAAGGTCTTAAAAAGAGTGGTAAAAGCAAGGTTGCAATTCCAACAGTATTTACTGCTGCTCCTGCAGTTGTTAAAGAGTTCAAAGCAACAGAATATGCTGCAAAACTTGAAGCAACAGGCGTAGTTCTCAGTTACATCTGCCCACTTATGTATATGAATAACCCACTCGCAAAGAAAATGCCGGTTATTACAAACTCAAATAAATTAAGAACATATACAACTTCTCGTTACTACACAGACAGCGAGATTCTTGACATAATCACAAAGGGGGCAAAATAAGATGAAAACATTTAAAGGTCGTCCGGTAGTACCGGGTACAGTTGAAGCAACTGCTCTTGTATCTCACAATGGTTTCAATACCCTTGCTTCATTCCAGAACGCACTTCAGTTTGGCGATAAATCTGCTAAATGTGGTGACCAGAACAATACAGATATTTTTGAAAAACCAATGGTTGGTACAGCTCTTTGTCTTCCACAAACAATCGGTTCAACAACAGGTGGTATGGTTCTTTACTGTGCAAAAGCAATGGACAGAGCTCCTGCTTGTATGCTCTTCTCAGAACATATTGATTCCCTCGCAGCAGCAGGTGCAGTTTTAGCAGCAGTTTGGACAGATTCTCCAATGCCAACAGTTGACTGCCTTGGCGAAGAATTTTTAAACACTGTTAAAACAGGCGATAAAATCAAAGTTTACGAAGATGGTACAGTGGAGATTTTATAATTCGGAATTCGTAATGCGTAATTCGGAGTTAAAGGAAACGCTTCGCGTTTAATTATAATTAAACACAAATAAAAACAAACTACATTCTCTCATTTAAGATTAAACCTAAAATGAAAGAATGTAGTCTTTTTATAATACTAGCCAACTAGCCATACCAGCCACACTAGCAACTGACTCACTAACCACTGCTTCCTATTCCCTAACACCTAACACCTAACACCTAACACCTGACTACACTTTTTTATTGACATAACCTGACATTTATGGTATATTTAAAATGATAAATTATTAACATTTATTTGTGCAAAAATAAGAAAAAATTATGCAAAAACAACAAACGGGGTGCGGTATGCAGTTTTTAGAATCGTTAAAAGAATATGGTTGTAATATTGATGCAGGTCTTGACAGAATGAAAGGCAAAGTCGACTTTTACAAGCGTCTTCTTTTTAAATTTCCTGAAGTAATTGAAGAGAATGAATTCCGTTCTTTAATAGAGTCAAACGAGATTGACAGAGCAATTGAAAGAACACACTTGATTAAAGGTGTTACAGCAAATCTTTCAATTGATTCACTTTATAACAGTTACACAAAAATTGTGAATTTTTTAAGACAAGGGAACCCACAGGCAGCACTTGAGGAATTTGACAAAATAGAAAATTTACAAAAAGAACTTGTAGAATTTATAAAAAATAATGCAGGTTGATTTTATCCCCCAAAAAAATCGATTTGTTTAATATAAGGAGCGAATAATTGTGGCAGAAGAGAAAAAAAGAATATTAATAGCAGATGATAGTTTCATTGACAGAGAAATACTTCATCATATTTTAGAAAATTACTTTGAAATTACAGATGCAAAAAACGGATACGAAGCACTTGACATACTTACTAAAAAAGAAATTAAATTCGACGCAATGCTTCTTGATGTTGTTATGCCGTTGATAGATGGTTTTTCTGTTTTACAACTTATGCAGAATAACGGGCTTACAGGTATTCCGATTATTATGATGACTGCAGAAGCAACTAAAGAAAATGTACGCCGTGCAGCAGAATTCGGTATAACTTCATTCGTTTCAAAACCGTTTGATGGTGAAATGGTTTTAGAAAAAGTACACACACTTCTTGATATTGAACCAAGAAACACAAATGTTTACAGTGGTCCTTTGAAAGAATTTGATATTAATGATACAAACATTTTTATAGGCAGACTTACAGGTGTTTATAAAGATTATTTGAAGAATAAAGGTGTAAGTGATGAAAAGTTCAAACGCGTTTCAGAACTCACCAGAATTCTTATGACTGAGTATGGTTCACAGTTTGTTGGTGACGAATATGAACCGGCAAAAATCAATATGATTACAACTGCTGCGTATTTCTATAACCTTGGTTATATGACTATTCCTGACAGATGTATTGATTTCCCTAAAAAGAATGAAAGTGACTACAGAATGTTCCAGAAACATACAACTGCGGGTGCTAAATTTGTAAGAATGAACACTTCGTCAAGTTGTGCATATTTCAGTGCAGTCTGCAGTGATATCTGTATGTATCACCACGAAAGAGCAGACGGAACAGGTTTCCCGCATCAGCTCACATCAGAGGAAACACCAATTCACGCACAAGTTTGCGCATTTGCTATGCAGTTCGATGAAATTTTCTGTAAGTTAGATGATTTTACAAGACAAAACTTTAATATCGCTATAAGCCAGTTATCTGTTGATGCAGGTGCATTTTCAGAAGAAATTTATAAACTTGCAAGAGAGTGTAAAGGAACTATAACAGACTTCTACAGAAACAGATTTGCACAAGGCTAATAACAAAAAGTCGGTGATTAAAATGAAAAGTTTGAAAACCCGAAGAATCATAGGGGTAATATCATTAATTATAGCTGTTATTGCAGCAGTGGTCACAATAACCTGGTTTATTAACGAGTTTAATCAAATGGTGTACGATGAAAGAGCGTATCATTTAGAAGAAACCTCTGCTCAGTTAACTGAAACGGTTGACGCTATGATAGATGAACATTGGTATTTGTTGAGTATGATATCTATAAGATACTCAACCTTTGATTCCTTTGATACCGAAGATTGTATTGAAAGCATTTCAAAACTTGAAGAAAGACTTGAAAATAAAAATCTTATATTTGGAATTGTCGATAAGAACGGTAAGGTTTATACTTCGCACGAAACAAAGTTTAATTTAAGCGGTTTGGTTTTGTCTGACGAGAAAAGACAGCTTACCATTACAAACAAAGTAGGCGATGACGATACATATTATATGACATTTCTTGCTAAAAATGATGAGGATGTTGTTTTGGCAGATGGTAATGTAATAACTCACTCTGTTCTTTATGTTGATTTGACCGAATATTCAAATGTGTTTCATAATAGTGCTTATAACAACGAAAACGTGGTTTGCATAAGAGATGAAAACGGAAAGAATATTTATACAGAAAAATCCAAATTTGAGTTTTTTGATAGTTTTGACTATGAAGAAATTGCTTCTCGTGTAACGAGGAAAAATGGTCATACCTTAGAAGAAATAATTGAGAGAGTTGGCAACAAGCAAAGTACGGTTACTTCTTTGAGTGTTCTTGATGAGGAAGGTATTTATTTCCTTGTTGTTCAACCAATGAAAACGAATAACTGGAATTTGGTAATGATAATACCTGAGCAATTTGCAAGTGCACAAACAATAGATTTTGCAGGTGCGATAGGTGATACAGCTATTTTAATAGGTGTGTTGTTAGCGAGTCTTACATTAGGTATATATATTTATCTTGTAAAAAACAGAAACACAAAACAATTAATTGAACAAGAACGTGAATATTCAAAAGCCCTTGCAGCTTCAGTAGAAGAAGCGAAAAATGCAAATATGGCAAAAACCAAATTCCTTTCTCATATGTCGCACGATATAAGAACACCTATAAATGGTATTATAGGTATGATAACAAAGGCAGAGAAGAATATTGAAAATCCTGAGGTTCTCAAAGATTGCCATAAAAAAATAAGAATGGCGGCAGAACATCTTTTAGGACTTATTAACGATATTCTTGATATAACCAAACTTGAAACTGGTTTGAATGAAGATAAAGACGAACCATTCCCTATGAGTTGTATGCTTGATACTTGTTGTTCAATTATTCGCGGTCAACTTGAGGGTAAAGATGTTGAATTGAAAACTGATTTTACTAATATCAAGCATGATGGTGTTCTCGGTAATAAATTACACATCCGTCAGATTCTTCTTAATATTTTAAGTAACGCAGTAAAATATACTGATAATGGTTATATTTATTTCAAATGTGATGAAATTGCTTTTGAAGAAGAAAAAGCAACATACAGAATCGAAATAACAGACACTGGTATAGGTATGCACAAAAATTACCTTGAGCATATTTTTGAACCATTCTCGAAAGATGAAATTGAAGACAGGAAACACCGTCTCGGTACAGGTCTTGGTATGTCAATTGTTAAAAATAATGTTGACAAATTAGGCGGCGAAATAACTGTTGACAGTAATCTCGGTTTAGGTAGTACATTTGTTGTGACCCTGACATTGAAAACAACAACTTTAGATGTTGTTTGTGATGCTGTAAAAGAACGCGTGAAACCTGCCGACGATGTTTCCGGTATGAAAGTTCTTTTGGTTGAAGATAACGAACTCAATATAGAAGTTGCTTTAATGCTTTTAGAAGATGCCGGTGTAAAGGCTGATGTTGCTAAAAATGGTAAAGAAGCGGTTGAAAAATTCCTTGCTTCAAAAGAGGGTGACTATGACCTTATTCTTATGGATGTTATGATGCCTGTTATGAATGGTTATGAAGCAACAATTAAAATAAGAGAATCTGATCATCCTTTAGCACAATCTATTCCGATTATTGCACAGACTGCAAATGCATTCCAGGAAGATATTAAAAAGGTTAAAGAAGTAGGGATGAATGCTCATATTTCTAAACCGATTGATGAAGAAAATCTTCTTAAAGTTTTATCTCAATTTAAAAAATAAAATGTGAAAGAGTGTAGTGTAAACTGCACTCTTTCTATTATTTTCATATTGAAATAATATTTTGTTTATGTTATAATAAAATGAAATGTTTTGTTCTTAATATTTGAAAGGAGTTCAGCGATGATAAGACCAAATAATCAGAGTTGCTATCTCTATTTTAAAGAATGTACTAAAGATTTTGGTTCATATAATGTAATTGAAAATTACGGTAATATGATTAGTCATAAAAAATTTCTTAAAGATGTAGACGCTATTGCGGGGTATCTTGATAAGAATAATATTAAAAGGGGAGATGTTGTAACTATTTTTCTCCCTAATATTCCGCAAAGTTTTGCAGCATTTTATGCAGTTAATAAAATTGGTGCTATTGCAAACATTGTGCATCCATTAATGACACCAAATATTTTAGAAGAAATTTTAGAAAAAACAAAATCCAAAGCGATTTTTGTTTACGATATGATTATGGACCCTTGCAAGTCTGTTCTTGACAAGTTCGATGGTATCACAATTGTTTGCAGTACATCTGATTATGTCAGCACAGTTGCAAAACCTGTTTTTAAAGTGTTTGAAAAAGTAAAAGTAAAAACAGAAATTACAAATCAGAAAAAAATTGCTTATAATACAATTACACATTTAAGTTTTATTGCTAAAGCGGTACAGAATAATGGTAATGAAACCGCGGTGTATCTCCACGGTGGCGGCACAACGGGTAAAAGTAAAACTATATGTCTTTCATCAAATAACCTTAATGCACTTGCATTTAAACTCAGTTTTTTAGATTCACCGCACAGACCCGGTGAAGAATTTTCACTGATAGTTTTACCGCTTTTCCATGCTTTTGGTTTAGGTGTTGCTATGCACTTCAGTATGTGTGCAGGTTTTACCTGCATTGGTATGCCACAATTCTCACCTGAAAAGGCTAACAAATATTTAAAGAAATATAATGTAAGTTATGTTTTAGGTGTTCCTAATATGTTTAAAAAGATGTATGAAGCCTCTAACTTTGAGGGTGAACATCTTAAAAATCTTCGTCTCTTGTGGGCAGGCGGAGATATGGTAAGTGAAACATTCCTTAATGAATTTAACTCAGTTCTTCAGAAGTGGGGTAGTAAAGGTAAACTTTTACGAGGTTACGGTCTTACCGAAGTTTCTTCTGTTTGTACTGCCAATGTAGCTGGTGCTTATAAAGAGAATTCTATTGGTCGCCCACTCGCAGAATTAAGAGTTGAAATCTGGGATGACAGACACAAAAAATTACCACCTAACACAATTGGTGAAATTGTTGTAAGTGGTGACACAGTTATGAACTGTTATTTAGATAAGAGCGACGACTGTTTCTACTTTGACCGTAAAGGTAATAAATGGGTTCTTACAGGTGACCTTGGTTATATGGATGAAGATGGTTACTTCTTCTTTACCGGTCGTAAAAAGAGAATGATTATTATTTCAGGTTACAATGTTTATCCTAATGATATAGAAAGCGAAATTTTAAAACTTGATTATATAAATGAAGCGTGTGCAGTTCAAGGGTATATAGATGCAAAACCTGTTATAAGACTTTTCGTTTCACTTAATAACCCTGACTCGAATCACGATGAAGTTATAAAGAATCTTAAAGAGTATTGTAAAAATACACTTGAAAAATTCGCACAACCATCATCTATTACAATTATGGATAAATTGCCGAGAACACAAATGGCAAAAATTGACTTTATGAAACTTACGGATACACCACCCGCACCAGTTCCGACTAAAAAGGAATTGCGTGAGGAACGCCGTGAAGAAAGAAAAGCACAAAAAGAATATAACGAGCGTAATAAAGACTGATAAATTGAAACGAGTGTCTGACACAAAATGTCGGACACTCGTTTTGTTTAATTTAATAAATAAACATTGAAATTCAGTACTCCTGCAAAAATTAACCAAAGAATATAAGGAATGTTAAGGTAACTTGCAACTTTGTTTATTTTAAAATATTGTACTGTGTAAATTACTACTAATGATAATAAAATTACAAGCCATATAAATGCAAAGAGGTATTGTCTGAAACTGAAAAATATAAAAGACCAACAGAAATTAAAGAAAAGTGATACATAATAAGTGATTAGTGCCATGTTCTTTTTACCTGTATTATAATTACTTGTTTCTATTAAATAAGCAGAAACTCCCATAAGAATGTAAAGAATTGTCCAAGCAACAGGAAATACCCACGGAGGAGGAGTAAAATCAGGTTGAACTGCACTCTCGGTAAATTGTTCGTTTGCACTTCTTGTGGCAAAACCTGAAATTACACCGACAAGAAGTGGGATTGCAAGATTTTTAATAAGTATCTTCCAGTCAATATTTTCTTTTAACTTTTTGAAAAACTCCATAATATACACCCCGATAAATAATGGTAATATATATTATTCTGTTTTATAGCTTGTATATGCAAAAAAGAAGTGAAAGCCGTAAAACTTTCACTTCTTTTATTTTTTGTTTTAAAATTCTGAGAACGGAGTTGAAATTCTGCTTAATCTGAAGTTTATTGCTTCTCTTGAACGGTTGAAACGGTAAATACTGAAAGCGAGACCAATACCTATATAAAGACAAAGTGTACTTGAACCACCTGCACTGAAGAATGGCAAAGTGATACCGATAACAGGTAAAATCATAAAGCACATACCTATGTTTATAAGTACTTGTGCGGAAATCATTGTAGCAATTCCGTAACAGAAAATCTGTGTTGAGAAGTCACGGGTATTTTTACCGATTTTTATTAAGTTGTAAACGATAAGGAATAAAAGACCTAAAGCAATTATACAACCAAAGAATCCTGTTTCTTCACCGATTGCAGTGAAAATCATATCGTTTTCCTGTTCAGGAACAAAACCGCCTTGCGTGTAAACACCTTTTGTAAAACCTTTGCCCCAGAAACCACCAGAACCAAGAGCGTTTAAACCGATTAATTGCTGATAACTTTCGTCCGGGAAAAGTTCGGGTTTTAAAAGTGCTAAAAATCTGTTTTTCTGGTATTCACTGAAAACAAACATCCATATAAGAGGTGATGCCGCTAATACGAGAAGTCCGCCACAGGCGAAGTAACCCCAATGAAGACCTGCAAAGAACAACATACCAATTGTCATAATAATGAAAACAAGGGCAGAACCCATATCACCGGTAAGAACAACAAGTCCTACAGGAATCATTGCGTGAATACCTAAAAGAATAACTGAAGAAAATCTGTTGATTTTATCTCTTAAAAGTTCAAGATGCATAGAGAAAGTAATAAGGAAACCGATTTTTACAAGTTCCGACGATTGAAAATAAAAATCACCGATTACAAGCCAACATTTAGAGTCGGGTCTTGCAGGTGGTGCGGCACCGAAAATGAGCGTTATAATCATAAGTATTATGCAGAAAACACCTATAAACGGCCATAGTTTCATAATGAACTCGTAATCTATTGCCGATATTCCCAGCGTTACAAGAATTCCTAAAGCGGCGGCTATAATCATAACAACAGCGTCACGCTGAATTACTACACCGTCTTCAAGACGGAACCTTGTAGCAGTGTAAACCATAAGAATACCGAAAACAGAAGTTGCTATTATTAAAAACAGTAACGGTTTGTCCGTTTCCTGAATAAATCTTTTTGTAACAGAAAAAAACTTTTTCAAGCATTTGCCCCCTTGATTTATTTTCTGAATATTGTTATTATACATATAATAGAGTTTAATTTCAAGTGGGGTAAATGTTAAAATTATGATAAGCGTAAAAGCAAATAATCGTGAAGAAACAATTGAATATGCTAAAAAACTCGGTAGTAGTTTAACAGGTGGCGAGGTAATAGCATATTTTGGCGGTCTTGGTATGGGTAAAACAACTTTTACTTCAGGGCTTTGCGAAGGCTATGGAATAAATGCTGAAGTTTCGAGTCCGACTTTTGCACTTGTCAATGAATATGGTAACAGAGATAAAAAAGTTTATCATTTTGATATGTACAGAATTTCAGGATTTGAAGATTTATGTTCAACAGGTTTTTTCGATTATCTTGACACAAATGCGGTACTGGCTATTGAGTGGAGCGAGAATATAGAAAATGCTTTGCCTGAAAATTATATAAGACTTGAAATTGAACGCGGTGACACTGACGAAAGTCGTATTTTTAAATTAAGTGGTGACAAAATTTATGAAGATTCTTGGCGTTGAAAGTTCTGCTACAAGTGCTTCTGTTTCGGTTGTTGAAAACGGCAAAGTAATTGCCCTTGAAAGTTCAAACACTGGTTTAACTCATAGCCAGACACTTATGCCGATGGTAAATAGCACATTGGAAAAAGCGGAAGTTACAATAAATGATATTGATTATATTGCGGTGTCAAACGGACCTGGTTCATTTACAGGAATAAGAATAGGCGTTTCTCTTGTAAAAGGTCTTTCTGACCCGTTAAATAAAAAGTGTGTTGCTGTATCTACTTTAGAAGCAATTGCAAAACCACTTGAAAATACAGGTGTTATTGCAGTTTCAGTTATGGATGCGCGTTGCAATCAGGTTTACTGTGCTTTGTTTGATTGTGCGAATGGTAGTATGACCCGACTCACAGACGATGATGCAATTTCTATAGACGAATTAACAGAGCAATTAAAAAATCAAACCAACCAAGTAGTTTTAATAGGTGACGGAGCAAATATCTGTTATAATAAAATGAAAGATGTTTTAAAAGATATATCAATTGCTTCACCAGGGATACGCTATCAGTCGGCTTCTTCGGTAGCGTTGATTGCAGAAGAAAAAATTTTGGCTAACGAAAACAATGCGATTGAAGCAAGTGAATTAGTACCGAAATATTTAAGACTCTCACAAGCGGAGAGGGAACTCAAAAAGAAACAAGAAAATAAATAATTAAAGTATAAATTGAAAGAGGGATTTTAAAATGATAGCTATTGCATCAGACCACGCAGGATTTCCATTAAAGGAAGAAATAAAAAAATTTTTAGAAGAAAAAAATATTGAATTTATTGATTGTGGTGCACATTCTACGGATTCAGTTGACTACGCAAAATTTGCACAAATAGCTTGTTTAAAAGTAACAGAAGGATATGCAGATAAAGCAATTCTTTGTTGTGGTACAGGTATTGGTATTTCTATGGCGGCAAATAAAGTTAAAGGTATTCGTGCCGCTTGTTGTTCAGACTATTTCAGTGCAAAATTCACCCGTTTACATAATGATGCAAATGTCCTCTGTATGGGTGCAAGAGTTATCGGTGGCGGTGCCGCTTGTGAATTGGTTGATGTATTCCTTTCAACAGAATTTGAAGGTGGCAGACACCAAAGACGTGTTGACCAGATTATGGCTATTGAGAATGGAGAAATCTTATAAAGATTTCTCCGTTCTCAGCGATATAAATCCTTGCGGATTTGCGATATACCTTGCGGTGCGATATTTTGCTTCGCAAAGCGATATGCCTTCGGCGTGATTCGTGGATTTATATCATATCGCATACGAGCGAAGCGAGTATATATCGCTATTTAGTTGTTAGTTGTTAGTATCGTAGGGGGTAGACCTTTGATCGCCCGTGAAAGGTGATAATATGAAAATGATATTAGGAATATTAATTTCGGTATTTCTTTTTGTTTCTTTAATACTAAGTTGGACAAAATTACGAAAAAGTGGTAGAAACTCATTTTTATTAGTAGTAATTTATTTAGGTGCTGGTTGCTTTTTTTCGATTCTATCACACTATATTAATTCTGAGCAAATTGAACTTGTTTTAAGCTGGGGGTTCCCAGTGGTAATTGGCATTGTTATGTTATTGGTTGCTTATTGTGGAAAAAATATAAAATAGAAGAAGGTCTTTCCTATGAAAAATCAAAAATTAAAACTTACAATAATCTCAGCACTTTTTGCCGCTTTAGTGTGTGTTGCGACAATGGTAGTAAAAATTCCGACACCGCTTAACGGTTACATAAATCTAGGTGACTGTGTAATACTTGTTGCATCCTTTACTTTACCTTGTGGTTATGGTTTTTTAGCGGCTGGTATCGGTTCTGCTTTAGCAGATATTCTTTCGGGTTACACCGCTTATGCACCCGCAACATTTGTTATAAAAGGTTTAATGGTACTTGTAGTTTATTTGATTACCAGAATTTTAAAATCAAAGAACCTGAACTTAATTAAAGTGTTATCGGGTGTTTTAGCAGAACTCTGGATGGTACTCGGTTATTACATTTTTGAAGGTTTTATGTATGGCTTCAAGCCGTCACTTGCAAATATCCCAATGAACTTGATTCAGGGTGTGGCAGGGTTCACTCTTGCGGTTATTTTAATTAAAGTGCTTGAGAAACAGAAAGTTTTGGAGAAAATAGGTGTTAGGTGTTAGATATTAGGAAATAGGAAATAGATAAACTTCTCGTAAAAAATGCAATGAAAAACTATCATTTTGAGTAAAAACTAAAATGATAGTTTTTTGTTTTTATATATATCATTGACCGTTATTAAAAGCTAGAACCTAACCTCTAATATCTAACACCTGAATAAAAAACGGCTATTGCTTACGCAATAGCCTGTTTTTTATTCTGCATCTTTAAGCGCTCTTTCGAGCCATACAACGCCGATATCCATTGCAGCCCAAAGACCTTTTTTTTCAGCCTTTTTAACAATTGCTTGTAATGGGTTTACATTCGGGTCAGTATTTAAAAGCTGAACTGTAACTTTGTCAGCAATCTGAACACCGTGAACCTCGTGAGAATCCGCAACAGAGAGCATAAGTACGAAGGGGTCATTCATATCACCATAATAAAGTGTATTACCCTTACGAACAAGTGGTTTACCTTTATAGGTAAGAAAACTTGTTTCTGATTTAGCCAAACTAAACACTCCTTATTCTTTTAAAGTTTAATTAACTGTTAAGATATGTTTTGAGAAGAGCTTGTAAAAGTTCATCTCTGTCAATCTTACGAATTAAACTTCTTGCATTGTTGTGTGTTGTAATGTAGGTTGGGTCCTCCGACAAAATGTAACCTACAAGTTGGCTGGTAGGGTTATAACCTTTCTCTACAAGTGCATTGTAAACCTGAATGAGAATTTCCCTCATCTCTTTTTCGTGCTCGTCTCTTATTGCAAATTGAATGGTTTTATCTGTCACAAGAACACCTCCCAGAAAATTTATATTTCTATTATAAACTATTATTTATAAAAATACAACAGTAATTTATTAAGAAATATCGACAAAAATATTAATTATTTTTTAAGACTTACATTTATCTTAGAAAGATTTTCTAAGATAGTGTCAATCCAACCCTGAACTTCTTCCATTTCAAGAGTTCTCTCTTTTGATGAGAAGATAAATCTTACAGCGATACTCTTAATGCCATCTTTCTCGAATGTGTCAATAACATTAACATTTGTGAGTTCTTCTTTTTCGAGTGCATCCCAACATTTTTTGAGTTCAGAGAATTTAGCACCATTAGAAATATCTAAAGAAAGGTCGTAGTAAGTTGATTGCTGTGTAGATGGTTCAACAAAAGCAATGTTATCATTTGAAACTTCAATTAAATCATCAATATCAATTTCAATACAAACTGCTTTACCTGTTTTGTCGAGTTTACTTAAAACTGATGGATGAAGTGTGTGAACTGTACCTACATTTTTGTTACTTACAAGAATTTCAGCAGTGTTCTTTGGATGTTCATAAGCGTGAACTGGCTGAACCTTGTTGAATTCAGGGGCTTTGTGCTTGATTGAAAGCACAAGAGTATTAACCATATTGAGTGCTTTGAAGTATAAATCTTTTTCAGTGCCTTTTTTATCGAAAAGAACTACACCCAATGAGCGTCTTTCGTTTGCAGTGCCGTCAGCTTTTAAACCTTTAACAACTCTGCCGATTTCAAAAATACCGAAGTTTTCTTTGAAATCTTTATTATCTGAAACTGCAACTAAAAGGGTAGGAATCATTGAATTACGGATAGTACCATTGTCAGAACTTTCAATGTTAAGAACTTTAACATTGTCTTCAACTTCAATGCCTAATTTTTTGTATCTTCTTACATCACCCCAGATATATGAGTGAACTTCGTGAAGATTGTAGTGCTTTACTAAAATATCTTTAATTTCATTACTTTCAGAACGGACTGCAGTACTTCTTACAGGCTTTAAGGGGCTCTTTGTAGTAATAATACTGAAGTTGTCGTAACCATAAATACGGGTTATTTCTTCAATGATATCAGCTTTAATGGTAACATCTTTTGTTGCTCTCCATGATGGAACTTTAATGTGGAAGTTGTCACCATTCATTGTAACTTCGAAACCGAGAGATTTTAAAGTTGTGTTAATTCTTTCTGTAGAAATATCAATACCTGTGTATTTATCAACATAAGATTTGTCAAAGTCGATTTCAATTACAGGGTATTTCTTTGTGTATTCGTCTGTAAGTTGTGAAGCAACTCTGGCACCCTCATCAATTGATTGTAAGAGGTAAGCAAATCTTTTTGCAGCAGTTACAGTCATTTCAGGGTCAAGCATTTTTTCATATCTTGCAGAAGCATCTGTACGAAGACCAAGTCTTGAAGATGATTTACGAACAGAAACACCATCAAAGTTAGCACATTCAAGAACTACTGAATTTGTATCACCTACAATTTCAGAGTCGAGACCACCCATAATACCTGCAATAGCAACTGGTGTTGTAGCATTTTTAATTAAGAGTGTGTCGGTTGTAATATCTCTTTCAGTGTTATCAAGAGTTGTGAATTTACAATCTGCTTCTGGTGTGCCGATTTTAATTTCATCAATTTTATTACCATCAAATGCGTGTGTAGGTTGACCCATTTCAAGCATAATGTAGTTTGTAAGGTCAGCAAGTAAGTTGATACCACGCATACCACAGTAATAAAGACGGATTTGTAATGAAAGGGGACTGGTGTTTTTAGTGATATTATCCATCTTAACACAAGAATAACGGTAAACTAAATCAGGTCTTTCAACAGTAACTTTGATTTTTTCATCGCCACTATATGCTAAATCTGAAAGATTAAGTGGTTTTAACTCTCTGCCTGCAAGGGCTGCGAATTCACGGGCAATACCGTAGTGACCCCAGAGGTCAGGGCGGTTTGTAAGAGATTTGTTATCAACTTCAAAAATAATATCGTCAATAGGGTAAATCTCTTTTAAATCTGTACCATTAGGAACATCAACATCAATTTCCATAAGTCCGGATTTATCATCAGAAAGACCAAGTTCGTAAGCAGAACAACACATACCCTCTGATTCGTAACCCGCAACTGTTGCCTTTGTAATGTCACCGGCAGGAACTTTACCGCCAGCTTTAACAAAAGCAATTTTCATATTTTCTCTTACATTAGGTGCACCACATACAACATCGTAAACTTTGTCGCCACCATCAACCTTGAGAAGATGAAGTTTTTTAGAATTCGGGTGATTTTCAATAGAAAGAATTTCACCGACTACAACATTTTTAATATCTTCACCTTTAACAATGATGTCCTCTACTTCAGCAGTAGCAAGGGTAAAACTTTCAATAAGTTTTTTTATGTCAAGACCAGAAAGGTCAACATATTCTTTAATCCAGTTAATAGAAACAAACATTATTTACCCTCCTTTTCATCATCAATAAAAGTTCTGTTTGTGAATTGTGAAAGTGATTTTAAATTGCAACTGTTAAATACACGGATATCTTTAATTCCGTAACGCATCATAGCAAGACGTGTTAAACCTAAACCAAAAGCGAAACCTGTGTATTCTTCAGGGTCGATGCCACCCATAGATAAAACATTAGGGTGAATCATACCGCAAGGGCAGAGTTCAAGCCAACCTGAACCTTTACAAGACGGGCAACCGTCACCACCACAGATAAGACACTGAATGTCAAGTTCAAAACCAGGTTCAACGAATGGGAAGAAACCAGGTCTTAAACGAACAGTAACATCACGGTTGAAAACTTCTGAAAGCATAGTTTTCATAAAGTAAATGAGGTTAGAAATAGAAATATCTTTATCAACCATAATGCCTTCCATCTGGAAGAATGTATTTTCGTGACAAGCGTCAATTTTTTCGTTTCTGAAGCATCTGCCAGGGAAAATAACTCTTATAGGTCTGTTATTTTCTAATTCTTTTTTATATTTAATAAGAATAGCATTCTGTGCCGCAGATGTGTGAGTTTTTAAAAGTTGATTTGAACTTAAATAGTAAGTGTCCTGCATATCACGTGCTGGGTGATGTTTTGGAATGTTAAGTGCTTCAAAACAATGGTAATCATCAACAATTTCGTCATAGTCTTCAATTGAGAAACCCATACCAGCGAAAATATCTTCAACTTCTCTTTGAACAAGAGTAATTGGGTGATAAGAACCCTTGTCTTCGTTAAGAGGAAATGAAACATCATAATCTTCAGCAGAATTTATAAGTGCTTCTTCTTCTGCTTTTTTGATTTCTTCATTCTTTTCGCCAAGTGTTTTTTCAATGAATTGTTTTACTTCATTGATAATCTGACCTGCTTCTTTCTTTTGCTCGTTAGGAATATTTCTTAACTCGCTCATAAGAGATGTAATAGGGCCTTTTTTACCGAGAAACTCAATTCTTAATTGTTCGAGTTCTGCGGAAGAAGTTGCACTATTAACTTTTTCTAAAAATTGCTCTTTTAAAGCATTTGCATTTTCAAGCATTTTCAGTTCTTCCTTTCAGTAACATTATTATTTATATGTGACAGGGTAGGGTGCGTTGTCTTGTTTTAAAGCAAAAAAATAACGCCCCATCCCAAAAGGGACGAAGACATCTCCGCGGTACCACCCTTATTTTTGCGTAAGTGAAAATTCACCATAGAGCAAACACTCTTTTGTAATATAACGGTTACACCCGTTACAGCCTACTTAGTTTCAACCGTACCGCTCACAAGTGAACTTCAAAAGTTGTTTTTGAAAATGCTTTCAGCCGTGGCACTTCTCTCTGTACAAAAAGTTGCTTTCTACTCTCTTGCTCAACGCGTTTAAAATATTTTACCACAAAGTTTCGGGAATTGCAAGAGGTTTTTGAGGTTGGCGTTAGAAAAGTGCTGAGTGCTGAAGGCTGAGTGCTGAGTTTCGGGACCTGCGGTCGGCAATTATAATTTGTAGTGTATTATTTCTTGTATTCTGAAATGTCTTGTAAGTTGCAATCCAATAAAATCAGTAGGAGTGATTGAACCAACCACTCCTACCTGTGAATCAGAATTTTCACTTCTTAACTATTCACTATTACTTCTTACCTAAATCATCCGTCCCATGATTTCCTAAAGATTCATTACCTCTTTAGACGAAATGACAGAATCGAAAAGTAAATCATATTAATAATAACCAAACAAATATGGAGCATTACCAATATGCCAACAACATCTGGGGAACAGTCTACAGCAACACAAATAATTAGATTGATTGGGCCAATGAGTGCAAAAATAAGAGATATGATAAGTTCAAAGTAAAGATATCGTGGAATTACCCGTTGCTTGATCTTAAATAGCGTCCTAACCCATTTAGCAGGGTTGGTATATCCCTTAGGATAATATCGCGAATTTATTCCGATTATTTCTATCATTCCAATTGCTGAATTTTTACAATTCAGACTAGATAGAATTGAGATTCCAAGGAACATAAATATATAGCCAAAGTCCATACTTAATCCTCACTAAGTCAAAAAATCAGGGGACGGTTCTGTGATTGGGTTGTATTTTCCAATCAACCAACCCCTGATTTTCTTGTTAAATTAAACTTTAAACAATGCTAAAACCGTTGATAATCAAGGGTTTTCGGATTCAATCGTAGAACCGTCCCCTGATTGTCTTTGATTGTCAATTCTTGGAACAATATAAAATTCAGAATCGTGTATTACTCCACCAACTATTTTAAAACCAACATAGTTGCAAATTTGTTGTTCAGGATTGATTTCAAAAACAATTGCATACGATGTCCCTGAAAAATTCTTAATACTACAAACAACAAAAACTTGCTCACCTACCACCTTAACACTATCAATAAAACAATTGGTTGGTGAATCTCCATTCCATATACTTAATTTGTTTTTGAGAAGAATTTTATTTGCAACCTCGCTATTTTCAATAAAAAAATCTTCGTTTATCAAAAAGCTACTATTATTGTAACTAAAAAGATATTCTTGCGAATTATTCTTTTTAATTTCTAAATCGATAATAGGTTGTTCATATTCATAAAATTTCATGATACGACAAACTTCTGTTTTTAAATCATATTCAATAAGTTTGTCAAAATCTGTTACTATAATTTTCCCATCATAGTAATAACCATTTCTTGAACTATAATCAACATAATAATCAAATTGACATTCCCATGAATTCATATAATCAAAAACTTCATCCCAAATAATCTTGAGTTCCGAATCATCACTATTAATCGAGGCTAAAACATAATGTGTTTTATCATTAACAGTGTAACTATAAGCAAAATAAATTCTACCATTATCAATACAAAATACTTGCTTTAAACTTTTAGTTTTATCATCTAAAACATCATCAATATTTAGTTTTGAACCATTAATGTAAACATCATTAAAATACACATAACTAACTGCTGTTGATTCAGTTTTATAAAATAGCATTTCGAGAAAATCCACATAGAACAAATTATTTAAAAGCACTATAAATATAATGGTGATAAAACAAATCAAAACTAATTTCTTTGTTTTCATATTAATCCCGCCCCATTATTTCAAATACAAGACAAGGGACGGTTCTATGTCTTATGCCGTCCAGCGTCTTTTTCTTTGTTTCAATATATCAAATTAAGGAGCATAAATCAAGCGGTTTTGTAATCTTCAACAAAATTCAAAAAAATGTCGAAAAACAACTCAGTTAACTGATCGAAATCAATTAACTGAGTTTTGTTTAATTCACCTTGCACACTTGCAACTTGCACACTTGCAACTTGCAACTGAGACTAAGATACAGAACCGTCCCTGTCTTATTCTAATTTATTTTATACTTTAAAACATAAAACTATATTCACTCATAAATTACAAAAGAAAGAGTGCAGTTATTTCTATAATGTACCTCTCTTCGAAGAGAGGGGGACTATTCTTTCCAAAAATTCGTTTATATCATTAAGGTTTCAGGCGATAGATAAATTCAGAAATACAGTAATTAAAAACGGAATGGTGGAGAGTTCTTCCCCCTCGCGTTAACCTCTTTTGTTATAGTAGTCGTTCTATTAACAAGTTGTATTTTTTAATTTATTTTTCCACCGACTGACTGTAAATTTTAAAACTACCTCGTGTCAAAGAACTCTCCACCACCCAAGGAACATTATAAATTTTATAAAGTTTTCTACTCGCTTGAAAGTGTATGAAAACAAGCAAAACAACGAAATGGCGGTCCCCCTCTCTTCGAAGAGAGGTACCCCTAAAAAACAACTTTTTCTTTTCATTTTTGCTTTATTCTATTCTTCATCCTTAAAAATACAAAAAACTCAGTTAACTGATCGAAATCAATTAACTTAGTTTTGTTTAATTCACCTTGCACCTTGCAACTTGCAACTGAGACTAAGACTAAGACACAGAATCGTCCCTGTCTTATTCTAATTTATTTTATACTTTAAGACATAAAACTATATTCACTCATAAATTACAAAAGAAAGAGTGCAGTTATTTCTATAATGTACCTCTCTTCGAAGAGAGGTACACCTAAAAAACGACTTTTTCTTTTCATTTTTGCTTTATTCTATTCTTCATTCTTAAAAATACAAGCAACTCAGTTAACTGATCGAAATCAATTAACTTAGTTTTGTTTAATTCACCTTGCACCTTGCAACTTGCACACTTGCTACTTGCAACTGAGACTAAGACATAGAACCGTCCCCTGATTGTCAATAATCAAACGCGAAGCGTTTCCTCAATTTTGCATTTTGCATTATGCATTTAAAAGTTCTTCCTCCTGAGAAGGTACCCATGGGCATTCTATTTCATCTGCAATAAAGTTAGGGTTTGCCCAATGTACTGCGTTTGTGAGAATTTTCTGTACTTCAGGAATGTGGTAAGTAGGGTTGCTTTCGTGACCCGGCTGGAAGTAGAACACTCTGCCTAAGCCTTTGTTCCATGCACAACCTGAACGGAATACTTCGCCGCCAGAAAACCAACCAATGAAAATAAGTTCGTCAGGTGTTGGTACATCAAATCTTTCACCATACATTTCTTCTACAGGAATAACAATTTGTTCAGGCACACCTTTTGCAATTTCGTGTGACGGAAGTACACACCAGAGTCTTTCTCTGTCGCCATCGCGCCATTTTAATGAGCAGGTTGAACCCATAAGGCGTTTGAATGGTTTTGAAAAATGTGCAGAGTGAAGTGCAATAAAGCCCATACCACACATAACTCTGTTATAGATTTTTTCTACTAATTCATCAGGCACCTTGTCGTGATGGCAATGTCCCCACCAGATAAGTACATCTGTTGAGTTTAACACATCATCTGAAAGTCCGCAGTTTTCTTCATCTAAAGTTGCGGTGCGGATGTTGAGTTCTTCATCTTTACTTAAAAAATCTTTAATGCAGTTGTGAATACCCTGAGGGTAAACTGCTTTTACTTCTTCGTCTTCTCTTTCGTGACGGAATTCATTCCACACTGTTACATTAATCATAAAAATTCACCTTTCCATAAAGAAAAATTACTTTTCCAAAAATAATACAATTAAATAATAACATTTTACAAAAATAAGTCAATATTAATTGTTGTTTTTATTTTCCAAAAATGATATTATTGTAGTAGTGAGTTCGTGACCATCCTCACTTGAGTATGTAAAATTACTCTAAATCAAAACTACGGAGTGAATAAAAATGAAAAACAAACAAAAAATCCGCAATATTGCGGTGGGTGCGGTTATTGCTGCGCTTTATGTCGTTCTTACTTACCTTGCAAATATGTTAGGTCTTGCAAGTGGTGTAATTCAGGTGCGACTTTCAGAAATTCTGACTGTTATGCCAATATTTACACCTGCGGCAATACCGGGGCTTTTTATAGGTTGTGTTGTCGCAAATATTCTTACAGGTTGTGCCTTGTGGGATGTTGTGTTCGGCAGTCTTGCCACTTTAATTGGTGCAGTCGGGACTTATCTTTTAAGAAAGTATAATTCCTTAGCAGTTATACCGCCAATTTTAGCAAATTCTATAATTGTTCCTTTTGTGCTTTTGTTTGTGTACTCATTAGAGGGCACTTACTGGTATTTCTTTTTGACAGTTGGTATAGGTGAGATTATCTCTTGCGGGGTTTTTGGAACAATTTTGCTAAAAAGTTTAAAGAAATACAACAATTTTATGTGAAAAATTTGTAAAAATAGTTTATTTTTATAAAATTATGTAGTATAATAAATTAGTGTTATTTTGAATATTGGAAAGGATTTCCTTTTATGAATATAGAACAGGCTTTAGAAAATGCGAAAAGAATACATTTTATAGGAATCGGCGGTAGCGGTATGTGTCCACTTGCCGAAATTCTTCACGAAAAAGGTTACTATTTAACCGGTTCAGATAATAACGAAACAGATACATTAAAAAGAATAAGAAATTTAGGTATTCCTGTGACTTTGGGGCAAAAAGCAGAAAATGTTGAGGGTGCTGATATGGTAGTGTTTACTGCGGCACTTCTTCCTGATAACCCTGAACTCGTTGCGGCAAAAGTAAACGGAATTCCAACATTTGAAAGAAGTAAACTTTTTGGTGCAGTTACAAGAAAATATAATAACTGTGTAGGTGTTTGCGGTACCCACGGCAAAACAACAGTTACTTCTATGATTTCACAGATTCTTATTGAAAATGATTTTGACCCGTCTGCTATAATCGGTGGCAAATTACCGCTTACAGGTACTAACGGCAGAGTCGGTAAAAGCGAAACTCTAGTTTGCGAAGCGTGTGAATATAAAGATACATTTTTAGATTTGTCACCCGATGTAAGTGTAATTCTTAACATCGACTGTGACCATATGGAGTACTTTAAAACCCTTGATAATTTAATTGCATCATTCACAAAATTTGCAGAAATGTCAAAAGTTATAATTTTTAATGGTGATGATGATAATACTATTAAAAGTGTACAGGGAATTAAAGGTAAAGAAAAAATTACATTCGGCAGTGATGCTACAAATACTTATTACTACAAAGATTTAGAATGGGTGCACGGTGCGTTCCCGAAATTCACAGTATTTAAAGATGGCGAAGAATTAGGCACTGTTGAACTTAATGTTCCCGGTGAACACAATATTTTAAATGCGTTATGTGCAATTGCAACTGCTATGTATTGCGGTGCTACATTCGAACAATGTAAAAAAAGTTTGTATAACTTCAAAGGTGCAGGCAGACGCTTTGAAATTTTAGGCGAATATAACGGTGCTGTTATAGTTGATGACTACGCGCACCATCCTAAAGAATTAGAAGTAACACTTTCTGCCGCTATGAAAATGGGTTACGAAAGAGTGTGGGCGGTATTCCAACCATTCACATTCAGCAGAACAAAAATGCTCTTAAAAGAATTCGGTGAAGCACTTTCTATTGCAGATAAAGTTGTTATGACAGAAATTATGGGTTCAAGAGAAATCAATACATTCGGTATTAAAACGCAGGATTTAGCCGATGAAATTGAAGGCTCAGTATGGTTCCCTGAATTCAGTGAGGTTGCTGACTATTTGAAGGCTAACATTAAAAAAGGCGATTTGGTAATAACTTTAGGTTGCGGTGATGTATATAAAATTGCTAAAATGATATTGGGTATTGAGTGAGAAACAATATCCATATATAAAAAACTGCGTGAGAAACAGTTTTTATAGAGATTGAGAGATTTGTTGAGTTTGATTGAGAATTTGAAAAAACAGAACGGAGAAAAACTTATGAAAATGAAACTTTCATTTCGCTGGTATGGCGAAGACGATCCGATTTCACTTCAGTACATTTCACAAATTCCTGGTATGCGTTCCATAGTTTCTGCGGTTTACGATGTAAAACCAGGTGAAGTGTGGAGTGAAGAAAGCATTAAAAAACTCAAAGACGATTGTGATAAAAATGGTCTTGTTTTTGATGTTGTAGAGTCAATCCCTGTTCACGAAGACATCAAATTAGGTCGTGGCGAAGTTGACAAACTTTTAGATGTTTACTGTGAAAACATCAGAAGATGTGCAAAATATGGCGTTAAGTGTGTTACTTATAACTTTATGCCTGTTTTTGACTGGACACGCACTCAACTCGATAAAGAAGCAAAAGATGGTTCAACATCCCTTGTTATGTACTGGGAACAGATGAAAGGTCTTGACCCTCTTAAAGACGATATTCATTTACCAGGTTGGGATTCAAGTTACACACAGGAAGAAGTTCGTGAACTTATTACCGCTTATGGCGAAATAGGTGAAGAAGGTCTCTGGAGTAATTTAGAAAAATTCCTTAAAAAAGTCATTCCTGTTGCAGAAGAATGTGGTGTGAGAATGGCTATTCATCCTGATGACCCGCCGTACCCGATTTTTGGTCTTCCAAGAATTATTACTAATGAAGAAAATCTTGACAGATTTTTAAAACTTTATGACAGTCCTGCTAACAGCCTTTGCCTTTGCACAGGTAGTTTGGGTTGTGCAAAAAGTAACGATATTCCAAAAATGATCAGAAAATATGCAGAGATGGACAGAATTGCATTTATGCACATCCGTAATGTTAAAATTATGGAAGACGGTTCATTTGAAGAAAGAGCACACCTTTCAGATTGTGGCTCGCTTGATATGTACGATATTGTAAAAGCACTTGTTGAAAATAATTATGAGGGTTATGTTCGTCCTGACCACGGCAGAATGATTTGGGGTGAAACAGGTAAACCGGGCTATGGTCTTTTCGACAGAGCATTGGGTGCTACTTACATTAACGGATTATTTGAAGCGTTAGAAAAGGAGTACAAATAAAATGAATAAGAATGTTTTAAATACAGATTTAACAGGTAAAGTTGCAGTTGTTACTGGTGCGGGTGGTGTGCTTTGCAGTTACTTTGCAAAAGTTTTAGCTCGTGCAGGTGCAAAAGTTGCGTTACTTGATTTAAACGAAGAAGCAGCAAAAGGTTATGCAGATGAAATTGTTGCAGAGGGCGGTATTGCAAAAGCATACGCTTGTAATGTTTTAAATAAAGAAATCTGTTACAATGTAGCAGATGAAGTATTGAAAGACTTCGGCCCTTGCGATATTTTAGTCAATGGTGCAGGTGGTAACAATCCTAAAGCTACAACAGATAAAGAATATTTTGAAATCGGTGATATTGACGCTGACACAAAATCATTCTTTGATTTGGACGCTGACGGTGTAGGTTTTGTATTTAACTTAAACTTCTTAGGTACACTTATTCCTACTCAGGCGTTTGCTCGTCAGATGGTAGGAAGAAGTGGTTGTAACATTCTTAATATTTCATCAATGAATGCTTACACACCACTTACCAAAATACCTGCTTATTCAGGTGCTAAAGCGGCTATTTCAAACTTTACACAATGGCTTGCAGTTCATTTTTCTAAAGTTGGTATCCGTGTAAATGCTATTGCACCGGGATTTTTCTCAACAAAGCAGAATGCAAAACTTTTATTTAATGATGATGGTACACCAACTGCGAGAACAGGCAAGATTTTAGCCGCTACACCAATGGGCAGATTTGGTGAAAGTGAAGAATTAGAAGGTGGACTTTTATTCTTAGTAAATAATGAAGCTGCTGGTTTTATAACAGGTGTTGTTTTACCAATTGATGGTGGCTTCTCAGCATATTCAGGAGTGTGATTAAGATGGAAAAAAATATTCCGGTTGTTGTTATTAAAGAAATGTCTGAGACAGATAAAATTTTAACTGCTCTTCAGAATGTAGGTATTAACTGTGCAGAAATTACTTTCCGTACTGCTTGTGCGGCAGAAGCAATTAAATATGCAAGAGAAAAATACCCGACAATGAGTGTTGGAGCAGGTACAATTATTAATGCAGAACAATGTAAAACTGCTTTGGAAGCAGGTGCACAGTTTATTGTTTCACCAGGTCTTTCAGTTTCAGTTGCAGAAATCTGTAAAGAGAATAATATCCCTTACTATCCTGGTTGCGTTACACCAACAGAAATTATGCAGGCACTTGAGTTAGGTATTACAACAGTTAAGTTCTTCCCTGCAAATATCTACGGTGGCTTAAAAGCATTAAAAGCTCTTTCTGGCCCATTCCCACAGGTTAAGTTTATTCCAACAGGTGGCGTTGACAGAAATAACATAGACGAATTTTTAGCATTTGATAAAGTTGCGGCAATAGGCGGTAGCTTTTTCGTAAAAGAAGCACTTGAAAAAATGGAGGGCTGAGAGCAATGAAAAGAGTTGTTACATTCGGTGAATTAATGTTAAGACTTGCACCTATGGGTTATTACAGATTTTTTCAGAATGACCAGATGCAGGCAACTTTCGGCGGTGGCGAAGCAAATGTTGCTGTGTCACTTGCAAACTATGGTTTAGACAGTGTATTCGTAACAAAATTACCGGCACACGCAATTGGTCAGGGTGCTGTAAATTCACTCAGAGCATTCGGGGTTGATACTACAAAAATTGTTCGCGGTGGCGACAGAGTTGGTATTTATTTCCTTGAAAAAGGTGCTTCACAACGCGGTTCTGTATGTATTTATGACAGAGCACACTCTGCAATTATGGAAGCAGATAAAAGTGAATTCGATTGGGACTCAATCTTTGAGGGTGCAGACTGGTTCCATTTTACAGGTATTACTCCGGCATTAGGAAAAAATGTTACAGAAATCTGCCTTGAAGCTTGTAAAGCGGCGAAGGCAAGAGGTGTTAAAATTTCTTGTGACTTAAACTACAGAGGTAAGCTCTGGACAAGAGAAGAAGCAAGAAAGGCAATGACAGAACTCTGTCAGTATGTAGATGTTTGTATTTCTAACGAAGAAGATGCGAAAGATGTTTTCGGAATTGAAGCAGAAGATACAGATATTTATGGTGGTAAATTAAACCACGAGGGTTATAAATCAGTTGCTAAACAATTAGCAGATAAATTCGGATTTGAAAAGGTAGCAATTACATTGCGTTCATCAATTTCTGCATCAGATAACGACTGGGCAGGTATGCTTTATGATGGTGAGAATTATTGCTTCTCAAAATCTTATCATCTTCACATTACTGACCGTGTTGGCGGTGGTGACTCATTCGGTGGCGGTCTTATTTATGCTTTATTAACAGGCAAATCAACACAAGACGCTATTGAGTTCGCAGTTGCGGCATCTGCTTTAAAGCACTCAATTGAAGGCGACTATAACAGAGTTTCAGTTGCAGAGGTTGAGAAATTAGCTGGTGGCGATGCAAGCGGTAGAGTTCAGAGATAATCAGGGACTAGGGATTAGGAATTAGGAATTAGGAACTAGGAATTAGGAAACAGGAAACAGAGAAAATCAACTCCGTTTCCTGTTTTTATTTTAACTGATTCATAACCCCTAACCCCTGACTCCCTCACGGCAAAATAATTTTTTGTGTAATATGTAGAAATTTTCAAGAAAATATTTACATATAAAAATGTAAGTGGTAAAATGTAGGGTGGCAAATTTCCTAAAATATAATTTGGAGATGAAAGTATGAAACATACTACCAGGCGCATTTTAAGTTTAGTACTTGTATTGTGTACTATGCTTACAATGTTTACATCT
>SVPQ01000041.1 GCA_015065845.1 Oscillospiraceae bacterium | reverse complement strand
TTAGCACTCCGAAGTTGTATATAGATACTACAAGCGGGTAAAAATGCACTTAAAAATCACCTTGAAAATTAAGTTATCGAGTGGATTTTAGTGTAGAAGGCATTTTATTTATCCCCGAAGGCATATACTGATACGCCGAGTGGGTAAAAAAATGACTAAAAACCCCAAAGCAACAAGTGCTTTGGGGTTTTGTTCTACACAAAATACACCGACAAATTAGTCTGCTGTGTATGGAAGAAGAGCAATATGTCTAGCTCTCTTAATTGCAGTTGTGAGTTCTCTCTGGTGGTAAGCACATGTGCCTGTTACACGACGAGGGAGAATCTTTGCTCTGTCAGATGTGAAACGACGAAGTTTTGCTGCATCTTTGTAGTCGATTGTCTGAACTTTTTCAACACAGAATGCGCAAACTTTTTTTCTGCCCTTTTTGTTAGGACGACGATCAGCTTTATCGTATGCCATTTTAGTTTCCTCCTTAATAGTAATAGATAACGCATAAGCGCATTAATTCAAATTAAATCAGAATGGTAATTCGTCATCATCAGCAGATGCTGAGAAATCGTCAATACTACCATTTGAAAAAGCAGGAGCTGCGTCCATATTTGCTCTTGGTGCTGTGCTACCGCTTTCATTTCTTGAGCCACAGAAACTTACATTATCTGCAACAATTTCAAATGTTCTTCTTTTAATACCATCTTTTTCATAAGAGCCTGTCTGAATTGAGCCTTGAACTGCAATCATTGAGCCCTTCTGGAAATATTTGCCAACAAACTCAGCTGTCTGACGCCAAGCGAGAATATCAATAAAATCTGCTTGTCTTTGTTCGCCTTGCTTTACATAAGAACGGTCAACCGCTACTGTAAATCTACAAACTGAAACACCAGTTGGTGTCTGACGAACTTCAGGGTCTGCTACGAGTCTGCCCATAACTACTGCACAGTTAAGCATAATTTTTCGCTGCGTGACTTTTGCCACACTTTCTCCTTAAATAAATTCTTAATTATTTCTTGATAATAAGTGAACGAAGAACGCCATCTGTAATACCAACAACACGGTCGAGTTCTTTTGGGAATTCAGCATTACACTCGTAGTTGTAAAGTACATAGTAACCGTCGTTTTCGTCATTGATTGGGTAAGCAAGTCTTCTCTTGCCCCATTCATCAATGCTTTCAACAGTACCAGCGCCTTCAATCATAGCTTTGAATTTTTCTGCAACTTCTTTTGCAGCTTCTTCGCCTTTAGCTAAAGAATAAACAATGATTGTTTCGTATTTTACCATCGTTCGCACCTCCTTCTGGACATTTGACTCTCATCATATTTGAGAGTAAGGATTACCACAGATACTCCGTAGCGACAAAGATTATAACAACTTTAACCCAATAAGTCAAGCACTATTTTTACAATAAACACCATCTCATTTCTCTTTGTTTTAGATATATTCAACTATAATACTAATAATATGTTTATTTTTCTTGACATTTAAAGTTTTAAAATATATACTAATTTTCGTATTTTAATGTAATATATATTGAAAATTCTAAGGATGTGTAAAAAATGGAATGGACTGGCGTTAACGAATTACGCGAAATGTATTTAAAATTCTTTGAAAGCAAAGACCATTTAAGATTACCAAGTTTCCCTTTAGTACCACAGGGTGACAAAAGTATTCTTCTTATCAATGCAGGTATGACACCTATGAAGAAATATTTCACTGGTGAAGAAACTCCACCAAGAAAGAGAGTTACAACTTGTCAGAAATGTATAAGAACACCTGACATTGAAAGAGTTGGTATCACTGCTCGTCACGGTACTTACTTTGAAATGCTTGGTAACTTCTCATTTGGCGATTACTTTAAAAAAGAAGTTATTCCGTGGGCTTGGGAATTCTGTACTGAAGTAGTTAAAATGGACCCTGACAGAATTTATTGCAGTGTTTATCTTGATGATGATGAAGCATACGACATCTGGACTAAAGATATCGGCGTAAAGCCTGACCATATGGTTCGTTTCGGTAAAGAAGATAACTTCTGGGAACATGGTCAAGGACCTTGTGGACCTTGTTCTGAACTTTACTATGACCGTGGTGAAAAATATGGTTGCGGTTCACCTGACTGTAAAGTTGGTTGTGATTGCGACAGATTTGTTGAGTTTTGGAACCTCGTTTTCACTCAATTTGAAAATGACGGTAACAACAACTATACACCACTCAAAAATCCTAACATTGATACCGGTATGGGTCTTGAAAGGCTTGCTGTTATCTGTCAGGATGTAAACAACCTTTTTGAAGTGGATACTGTTCAGAATATTATGAAACACATTATTTCTATTGCTGGTATAGAGTACCACGCAAATGAAAAACACGATGTTTCATTAAGAGTTATCACTGACCATATCCGTTCAACTACATTTATGATTGGTGATGGTGTTATTCCATCAAATGTTGGTCGTGGTTATGTTTTAAGAAGACTTTTAAGAAGAGCAGCCCGTCACGGCAGACTTTTAGGTATAGAGAGACCTTTCTTAGCAGAAGTTTGCGAAACAGTAATAAAAGAAAATGAAAACGCATACCCGCTTCTTCGTGAAAAGCAAGATTACATCACTAAAGTAATTGCTATGGAAGAAAGCAGTTTCTATAAAACAATTGACAGTGGTCTTGAACTTCTTAATGAAATGATGAAAAACACAGAAGGCAAAGTGCTTTCAGGTGCAGATGCATTTAAATTACAGGATACTTACGGTTTTCCTATTGACTTAACACGCGAAATACTCGAAGAAAACGGAATGAGTGTTAATAACGAAGAATTCGAAGACCTTCTCAAAAAAGCAAAACAGATAGCAAAAGATGCAAGAAAAGTTGCAGGTACAGAAGGCTGGAAAGGTTCTGACATTTCATTCAAAGAAATCGGTGCCACTAAATTCCTTGGTTACACTGAATTCAATTGTGAAGCAACTGTAAAAGCAATTGCTGTAAATGGTGAAAAGGTTGACTTTATCGGTGCAGAACAAGATGGTGTAATTGTTCTTGATACAACCACTCTTTATGGTGAAGGCGGTGGTCAGGTTGGTGACACAGGTGTTATTTCAATAAATGACAACGCATTTGAAGTTACTAACACTACAAAAACTGCTGAGGGCGTATTCCTCCACCACGGTACATTAACTGAGGGCGACACAATCAAAGTTGGTGACAAAGTTTCTGTTAGTGTTAATAAATCCCGTAGAGAAGCAATTATGAAAAACCATACTGCTGCCCATCTTCTTCAGGCTGCATTAAGAGAAAAACTCGGCACTCATGTTGAACAGGCAGGTCAATTAGTAAACGAAAACGCAGTTCGTTTCGACTTTTCTCACTTCTCTGCTCTTTCAGGTGAAGAAATTACAGAGATTGAAAACAGAGTAAATGAAATCATTCTTTCTGCTCTTCCTGTTACAATGGAAGAAATGGCAATTGAAGATGCAAAGAAAAAAGGTGCTATGGCACTTTTCGGTGAAAAATATGGTGATACTGTAAGAGTTGTTACTGCCGGTAATGGTTTCTCAACTGAACTTTGCGGTGGTACTCATGTAGGTAACACCGGTAACATCGGTCTTTTCAGAATTATTTCTGAATCTTCTGTTGCTGCAGGTGTAAGAAGAATTGAGGGCGTTACAGGTCTTGGTGTATTAAACTATCTCAATTCTCGTGAAGAACTCATCAATAACGCTGCACAGAATATGAAACTTGCAAACCACAACGACCTTGCAAACAAAGCACTTTCTCTTTCACAGGAACTTAAAGCGAAAGAAAAAGAATTAGAAGAATTAAAAGCAGAAATTGCAAAACAAAAAGCTGGTAATCTCTTTGACAATGTTAAGGAAATCGGTGCTTATAAACTTATTACCGCTTCTTTGGGTGAAGCAGATGCAAACGCACTCCGTTCAATGCTCGACTCATCTAAAGATAAGGGTGACGATATAGTTGTTGTTCTTGCTGCAGAGCAAAGTGCAAAAGGCACTTGTTCATTCGCTTGTTACTGTGGCAAAAACGCAATAGCAAACGGTGCTCACGCCGGTAACATTGTAAGAGCGGTAGCACAGGTTGCTGGTGGTTCAGGTGGCGGTAAACCTGATTCAGCAATGGCTGGCGGTAAAGACATTACAAAGATTAATGATGCTCTCGCAAAAGCAGAAGAAATTTTAAAGGCATAAGGTGAAAAATATGGATTGTATTTTTTGTAAAATAGCAAATGGTGAAATTCCATCTACAAAAGTTTATGAAGATGATTTGGTTGTTGCTTTCAATGACCTTGAGCCACAAGCACCAACTCACATTCTCGTTATTCCCAAAGAGCATATTTCTTCTGCAGCAGAAGTTACAGAAGAAAACAGCAAAGTTATTGCTCACATTTTCGAAGTAATAGCAAAACTTTCAAAAGAATTAAAAATGGATGATGGTTTCAGAGTTGTAAATAACTGTGGCGATTCCGCAGGACAGACTGTAAAACACATTCATTTCCACTTGCTTTCAGGCAGAAACTTCACTTGGCCTGCTGGTTAATTTTCTGAAAAATTATGAAAAGACCGTCACTCGCTTTCGGATTAGTAGTTTTCTTAACAGCGTTACTGTTTCTCTTTGTGGGGAACAGTACACTTGTGCTACTTTCATTGATTGCAGTGGCGGTCATTTTGTTTTATTTCCTGACTAAAAACAGTAAAATTAAAAATCTTCTTATAATACCAACGGTAGCAATAAGTATTTTAATTTCTGTCATTTCACTTCATATCAATAATTTTTTTGTATATGAAAAAGCGATTAGTTACGAAAGTTCTTCAAGTGATGTTGTTGCAACGGTAGTTGAGAAGAATGACAACCAATACATACTGAAATCCTCACTAATAAATGGTGAAGAAACAGAAATCAAAATATTTTTTACTACAGAAGAAAAAACATTCGAAATATACGACACAATTTTTATTGATGATGCAAAACTCGTTAAAACTGACTTTAAGAAAAATGCAAGTGATCAATTATTTATAAGAATAAAAGGATATACCGCGAGTGATAAACTTCTGGAAAAACATAAAGATTTTTATTACTATGCTTTAACTTTAAAATCCACTTGTGAAAACAAACTTTCAGAATATTTATTTTATGATTCTTTCGGTATTGCTTCGGGTATGCTCTTCGGCGGTAGCAGTAAATTAAGTGACGAATTAACTTTCTCTTTCCGTGCAAGTGGTGTCGCTCACCTTTTAGCTGTTTCGGGACTTCACACATCTTTGTGGTGTGGGTTATTTATAAATACTTTAAAACTTTTAAAATTAAAAGAAAAGTATGCAAACATTAGTGGTATTTTCATATTGTTGCTTCTTGTTATAATTTCAGGTTTTACACCATCGGTAATAAGAGCTTCTTTTATGATGGGAATTACTTTAATAGCACCACTTTTCAAAAAGCAATCTGACAGTATCAATTCACTCGGACTTGCCGCTGGTATTATTTTACTTTTCAACCCTTATGTACTGTACTCCCCCTCATTTTACCTTTCATTTTTAGCAACTCTCGGTGTAGTGACTGCTTCAAAATACACTTATAAAATAAACAGTGTACTCTCAAAAATTAATCCCCCACAAATCATTAAACGCATAATTCACTTTATTTTTGAATCACTCTTAATAAGTATATCTGCTACACTTTTCACTTTACCTGCTTCGGTATATTATTTTGGTACAGTTAGCATAATTGCACCAATTACGAATCTTTTAACTATTAACCTTGCATTTGTATCAATGGTAATGACTTTAATTTCACTTACAGTAAGTTTTATTCCTTTTGATTTTTCAGGCTTGATTGCAGAGTTTTTATTTAATATAACTGACTATATTTTAAAACTTCTTATTACAATTATAAAGGTAATCGGTTCACTGAAATATGCCTCAATTTCCGCAAATGAAAACTTTGTGTACCTTGGAATTTTGATTACCCTCGCACTTTTAGTTTTATACATTTTCGCTTTAAACAAACTGACATTAAAATCATTTTTCAGAAAATCCTCGGTTTTCATTATAATATTGCCAGTAATTCTTTCTTTGATTCTTTCACTGGTTCCCTTCACCCAAAACACAGAATTTACAGTTCTTGGTAACACAAACACACCTAATATAGTTATAAGAACAGGCACTCATTACACAATGATAAATACACCCGAAATTCTCGGCAGTGAAGCTTATAAACACCTACCCAATACGAAAAATGACACTTTGGATTTATTTGCTGTTACTTACCTTAACCAGAGCTACTTAAAAAGCATTAAAACAATAAATGAATCTTTCAACATAAAATCAAAAATGGTAACTCCTTTTGTCAATAGTACACTTTATAATTTTGATACAGATGCATTTAACACGGCAGAAGTTTCAGGTAAATTTACATATTCTTTAGAAAATGAAATAAATATAAGAATTTTTGACACATACGGTAAAAATTGTGCTATAATAGAGTTTAACGAAAAAATTATTGTGCTTTCGTTTTCAAAGTACAATAAACTGAATGAAATAAAAAACGAAATTGGTAAAATAGATATTCTCGTTTTAAATGAAAACATTCCCGATAATTTCAACACAACTGTTGATACTCTGATTGTCTGCAGAAAAGATGATACTACACACAAAAATGATTCTCTTGGTTACATTTATGCAAATGAATTTTATAAAACATCAGATAATAATATAAATTTTAATTAACGGTGGTGAGACCTTTGGCTATTCTTACAGAAGACGATTTGAAAAGAGATATACGAGAAAAGAAGTTTAAAAACGCTTATTTTATATATGGTAATGAGCACTATTTAAAACAACACTATGTCACTTCAATTATAAATAAAACTATTGAAAAAGATTTTAAAGACTTCAACTTCCACGACCTTGATGGTAAAGATGTTACTTTAGAAACTCTTGCTGACTGTGTTTCCACCTTTCCTATGATGAGTGAATACTCCTGCACACTTATAAAGGATTTTCGCTTTACAGACTATTATTACAAGCAAGAAAACAATCGTTATAAATTCAATGAGGATTTAGACGGTATTTTAAAAGATATACCAGAAACAACTATTCTTATATTCTGGTGTGACACAATTGAAGTTGACGAAAAAGAGTCACGCTGGTCAAAAGTAATTAAACTATTTGAAGAAATTGGTGCTACTGTGAAAATAGACAAAAGGACTCCTCAGGTGCTTACTAAATTACTTGTTGACTCTGCACCAAAAAAGAATTGCGAAATATCAAGAGAAGATGCTCTTTATTTAATAAATCTCGTCGGCACAGATTACAGTACATTACGCAACGAATTTGATAAGGTATGTTCTTTTGTAAACTCTGGTAAAATTACAAGAGAACATATAGATAAAACTGTTATAATTTCAACTGAAGCAAAAATATTTTCGCTTTCAAGAGATATTGTAAATGGCGAAGCGGACAAGGCATACGCTACACTAAATAATCTTTTTAAATTGCGTGAAGAACCGGTTGTCATTTTAGCAACACTCTCAAAAGCATACATTGATATGTACAGAGCATCTACAATAAAAGAAAAAGGTATTTCACCGCGCGAACTTGCAGAAGTTTTCCCCTCATCATACAAAGGTAAAGAATTTGTAATTACAAATGCCACAAAAGATGGTGCAAGATATTCAATAGAGCAATTCCACAAAGCGATAGAAGCACTCGCTGACGCTGACAGGAGATTAAAAAGCACAAGCCAGGATAAAAAGCAAGTTCTTGAAGAATTGATATTAAAACTATTAAGAATTTAAGGAATTTTTTATAATGATAAAAACAGACAGAGTTGTAATTGTTGAGGGGAAGTACGATAAAATTAAATTATCCTCTATACTTGACGCAGTTATAATTGAAACTGACGGTTTTGCAATCTTTAATGATAAAGAAAAGCAGAAACTTATTCGCCGTCTTGCAAAAACAAAGGGATTGCTTATTCTTACAGACAGTGACTCTGCAGGATTTAAAATCCGTTCATTTGTTGGTGGAATGGTACCCGAAGAACAAATTAAACACGCTTATATTCCTGATATTTTCGGTAAAGAAAAACGAAAAACTGAAAGTAGTAAAGAGGGCAAATTAGGTGTTGAGGGTGTACCAAAAGAAAAGATAATAGAAGCCCTTACTAAAGCGGGAGTTACTGCAGAAGAAACAAAAGAAACCGAAAGACGACTTGTAACAAAAACAGATTTATATGAAGATGGTCTTTCAGGCAGAGACGATAGTGCAATTAAAAGAAAAGCATTTTTAAAATCACTCGATTTACCTGAACTGCTTTCGGCAAATAAACTTTTGCCTATAATTAACACTTTTCTAACTTATGACGAGTATAAACAAGCAGTAGCAGAGCTACAGCAATGATTTGCAAAGCATAAATTGAACTAAAGGTTCTGATTAGAACCAAGGAACTAAACAATGATTAAGAAAAATGATGATTTTGATTTAACAATAACAGGCTACACAAGTGAAGGTAGCGGTGTTGGGAAAAAAGACGGAATTGCGGTATTTGTTGAGAATACCGCTAAAAATGATGTCATAAAATGCCACATTATAAAAGCAAAGAAGAATTACGCTATAGGTAAGGCAATGAAAATTATTAAGCCATCTAAAGACAGAATCGAGCCAGAATGTGAGCATTTTAAATACTGTGGCGGTTGCTCTTTTTCGCATTTAAAATATGATGCAGAATTACAGTTAAAGGCAGAAAAGGTTAAAGA
>SVPQ01000040.1 GCA_015065845.1 Oscillospiraceae bacterium | reverse complement strand
ATAAAAATCGCCCTTATCAAAAACATTCTGAAACACTTTCACAAAACTTAGAGTATTTAGACAGACATACTGGTAAAACTCAAACTTTTTCAATGGAAGATTTAATCTTCTTAAATTGGAGAACTGGTGAACCAGCAAAAAACAGTTCTTATGATACACATTTATATAAGTTATGTGATAAAGCAAACATAAAAAGGTTTTCAATGCATACCCTTAGACATACATATGCAACAAGAGCAATTGAAAGTGGTATGCAACCGAAAGTATTACAAATGCTTTTAGGTCATTCAAACCTAAAAACCACCATGGACCGCTATGTCCATGTGACAGATGAATCAATGATAAAAGCTGTCGAACAATTTGAAAATAATAAACTTATGTAAAATGGTGTAAAAATGGTGTAAAAGTGATATAGCAACCCACCAAAACATAAGTAAAATAAGGAGAATAGAATAAAAATGAAACTTGGTATTGTTGGTTTACCTAATGTTGGTAAAAGTACACTTTTTAATGCACTTACAAATGCAGGTGCTCAGGCAGCAAACTATGCGTTCTGTACAATTGAGCCAAATATTGGCGTTGTGTCAGTTCCTGATAAAAGACTTGATGCACTTTGCGAAATGTATAACCCAGTAAAAGTTACACCTGCTACAATTGAATTTGTTGATATTGCAGGTCTTGTAAAAGGTGCTTCTCAGGGTGAGGGTCTTGGTAACAAATTCCTTTCTCACATAAGAGAGGTTGACGCAATTATTCATGTTGTTCGTTGTTTTGATAATGACGACATTATGCACGTTGAAGGTTCAATTGACCCACAGAGAGATATTGAAACAATTAACCTTGAGTTAATTCTTTCTGACTCAGAAATTTTAGGCAGAAGAATTGACAAAAGTAAAAAGGCAATGAAGGGCGACAAATCTCTTGCAACAGAGGTTGCATTCTTTGAAAGAGTTAACGAAGCACTCAACAACGGCATTTGTGCAAGAAGTGTTGAAATGACAGATGATGAAAAAGCACTACTTGACACGGTAGATTTACTTACATCTAAGCCTGTTATTTATGCTTGTAATATGAGTGAAGATGATTTCACAAAAAATATTGAAACCAACGAAAGATTTAATGCAGTCAAAAAAATCGCTGCAGAAGAAGGCAGTGAAGTTCTTCCTATCTGCGCAGAACTTGAATCACAGATTGCAGAACTCGAAGCCGAAGAAAAAGAAATGTTCCTTTCTGAAATCGGTGTTTCTTCTGGCGGTCTTGACAGACTTATTGAAAGAAGTTACGATTTATTAGGTCTTATGTCTTACCTTACTGCCGGTCAACCGGAAGTAAGAGCGTGGACAATTAAAAAAGGCACAAAAGCACCACAGGCTGCAGGTAAAATTCATACAGACTTTGAACGCGGTTTCATTCGTGCTGAGGTTGTTTCTTTCGACGTACTTATGGAATGCGGTTCAATGCAGGCGGCAAAAGAAAAAGGCCTTGTACGCTCTGAGGGTAAAGAGTATGTTATGCAGGATGGAGACATTGTATTATTCAGATTTAATGTTTAAATCTGAATAATACGAATGCAAAATGCAGAGTGCAGAATGCAGAATTCAGGAAGGCTTCGCCTTGATTGTAATTATTATTGAATGGAAAAACTACATCCTATCATTTAAAGTTGATTTTAGTATCAACTAAAAATGATAGGATGAATTTCTTTTTTATATTTTATTATAATTGCCGACCGCAGGTCCCACAATTTTCAATTTTCCATTTTTAATTTTTAATTTCTGAAAGAGCGTAGCTTCTCATATAAACCCCGATTGCTTTGTCGTAGTCGAGAACATGGATTAAAGAACCGTTTTCCATTGGGTAAACTGTCAGGCCCTCTGCTTCATTACCGCATTTTGCAGGAATATTTCTCTCACAAAGAGTTTTCACTTCACCTGTTTTAATATCTACTGTCTGTATGTAATCGGTATTACCATCTTTTGCATCATAAGAAAGGTAAAGTAAACCGTTATAAACTTCGCCACCCTGAATTCTTGTGATTTGTTCTGAAAGTTTTATTGAATGAGAATATTCAATTGTTTCTAAATCGAACACAAAAATCTCATTTACATCACGGAACTGTGAGCAATACAAGTAACCATTTTCTGCATCTACTGCACACCAAGGAAAACTACCCTCTAAAAGTTCCTGTGGCATTTCATAGGACTTGACAAACTGTAAAGTTTCTGCATCATAAATCATAAGATGTGGGTTAGAGTCTTCTGAATCTTCTCCGGCAATATAAAGTTTACCATCGTAATAACTCATACCTCCCAAGTGATTAAGATTAAGATTTTCTCTGTAATCTTTCGGCATAGCGGTGTAATCTGCAAGAACTACAAAACCGTCTTTATCCCATTTTGCAAGACCACTTGTAGAAATACCTGTTAAAGAACCTGATGTGTAAAAATATTCACCATCGGTTGTAATACCCTGACCAGAAATCAAAGCCTTTTCTAAAACTACACATTTTTCGTTTACTAATTCAACTTCACTTGATGATGTAACTTCACCAGCATCCAAAAAGATTGTTACAAGCGTACCGATTAAAACAAGTACACTCCAGAGCATTTTGGGGAAACCCCATAAAAATTCGAGCATAATTAATTACCTCCAATTTGTTTTCTTAAATATACAAGGAAATAGAAACTAGGAATTAGGAACTAGTCAGCAATTCAACTTTTCGTTTCATTTTTCAATAACATCTTGGCTGAAAAATTCAATGTTGTATCTTTTTCTGTTTTTACTACTTCATTCAAAGAATTTATTGCATCTTCAATTAAAACTTGTTTTTCAAAACAAAACTGTGCTGCGTTAATTTTTACTCTTGAATCGTTATATAAAAGTAAAATTTTTAATATTTCTTCACTTTCTATTACCGTTATTTCATCTTTTAATTTTGATAATTTTTCAACTGCTTTATTATGCATTTTAACTTTTTTAAAGTCAGCATAATCATCTTTTTTACATTGTTGTAAAGACAACTCAATAAACAAATCTCTCTTTTCTTTCATTAACCAACACCTAATTCCTAATTCCTAATTCCTAGTTCCTAGTTCTCGTTTCCTGTCACTAATTATATCATCACTACCAACCTATTGCAATAACAAAATAAAAGTTGTATAATTGCACTACAAAAGGAAACGGAGAACTTTATGAAATACAAATACGAACTACACTCTCACACAACAGAAACGAGTCAATGTGCTCAAATTACTGCAAAAGAGCTTGTTGAAAAATACAAAGAATTGGGTTACTCAGGAATTGTAATTACAAACCACTACTCTGATTTTACCTTTTCTTTAAAAGAAATGTTCAATAAAAAACTTCGTTCAGAGCATTATCTTAAAGGTTACAGAGAAGCAAAGAAATATGAAACAGAAGATTTTTCTGTGCTTTTAGGTTTAGAACTCCGTTTTTTCTTAAATGGTAATGACTATTTAATTTATGGTATAACAGAAGAACTGATTGAAAAATCCCCTTTTCTTTTACCAATGTATTTAAAAAGAACTTCCAACTTTTTCAGAAAACATGGTTGCATTATAATTCAGGCGCACCCTTATAGACCTTACATTTATAGAGCGAACCCGAAATATATTGATGGTGTTGAAATTGTAAACGGAAAATCTTCAGAAGAAGAAAATAAAAAAGCGTTAAAATGGGCAAAAAAGAAAAACTTAAAAATCAAGACTGCAGGTAGTGACTGTCACAGAGTTACAGGTGCAGGAATTTCAGGAATAGAAACAAACGAACCTATAAAAAACAACGACGATTTATTAAGAATTTTAAAAAGCGGAGAATTCAGGATAATTGAAAAAGATTATGAAAAATAAAAGAGTATTAAAAATTGGTGCATTATTCCTTTGTTTGATTTTAGTTGTTGGTACATTTATTGTGTACAGCAATTTTAAACTTGAAACAACTGAATACACAATAGGAAATCCTGGTTTACCCAAAAGTTTTGACGGATATAAAATAGTTCACCTTTCAGATTTACACAACGCAGAATTCGGTGAAAACAACAAAAATCTTATTAAAATTATAAAAGAAGAAAACCCTGACGCAGTTTTTGTTACAGGTGACACGATTGACGGATTTTACACCAATACTACAATACCGATTGATTTGTTTAAAGAAGTGCTTAAAATTTGCGATGTTTATTTTATAGTCGGTAACCACGAAATACGCTCAGATACCAATATATATTACGAGTTTTTAGATAAACTCGCTGAAATTGGTGTTACCGTTTTAAAAGATGATAGCACTTACATTGAAAAAAGTGGTGAAAGAATTCAGGTTATCGGTCTTAATGATGCTTCAGATTATAAAGCAAATTATAACGACAATTATAAAGAAGAGATTGTAAAAACAATAAACAATCTTGATAATAAAGAGAGTTTTTCTGTTCTGCTCTCACACCACCCCGAATTATTTGATGATTACGCTAAAACAAATGTTGATTTAGTATTTTCAGGACACGCTCATGGCGGTCAGTTCAGATTACCATTCATTGGTGGTTTAATAGCTCCCGAGCAAGGGTTATTCCCTGAATTTGATGCTGGTGTTTTCAACGAAAACAATACAACAATGGTTGTAAGCCGTGGACTTGGCAACAGCATTATACCTGTGAGAATAAACAATTCGCCTGAAGTGGTGGTAGTTACATTTGAGGGCTGAGCCAAAGCAATGCAAAGTGCTGAATGCTGAGTGCTGAGTTAAGGAAGTCCTTCGGACTTGATTATAACTAAATAAAAACGAAAACATCCTATCATTTTCAGTTTACGAAAAACTTTAAATGATAGGATGATTTTCTAACACCTAATAACTAATACCTAATTCCTGAAACTAAAATGTTTCTCTATAGAAATTAAGCATATTATCAATTGCATCGTTACCGCTTTCTGAATACGGATAGAGTACCGAGAAAACATGTGGCAAGTGTTTACCATCTACTTTACCATAATTATAAAGTTCGGTTTTTACACCTAACTGTTTAATTCTGTTATATGTAGAAATTGTTTGCTTTTCCGCTAAAATATCACCTGATGAAGTTATTAAAATTGTTGGTGGTAATTGAGCAAATTTTGCAATATCTTTAAAATTCATATAACGAGAGGTTGGGCTTGACGCGTAGTTTTTGCCCCACATTCCCCTTGTGTAAGCACTCATTGGGGAATTTGAATTCATATCCGGCACAGGTGAAACAAGTGCAAGACAAGTAAAGTTAAGACCACAATCTTTTACAGAAAACACATCTCTTAAAACACTGCTTTTTGAAAGCACTGCAGAATAGAGTGCCAACTGACCACCTGCGCTGTCACCTGTAAGCATTATTTTTTTACTGTCGCAAGGGTAAGATGAAATATTATTTTTTATCCACAAAAGTGCTTCTGCAATCTCTTTTAATTGCTCAGGTACAATGGTTTCAGGCCACAATGTGTAACTCATACTGAACACAGTAAAACCTTTTTTGGCGAGTACCATATTGTAGTATTTATTGAGTTCTTTGTCACCGTACATCCAACCGCCACCATGAATATCTATAATCACGGGGAGCTTTTCATTTTCTGCATTTTCCGGGAAATAAACATCTAACTTGTGTTGCCATTTACCGTCATCTATATACGGAATATCACAAAGTTCTGTTACTCCGTCAGGTGCAGATTGAGTTGCAAGTCTTTTCATATCACCACGCTCGGTGTTTTTCCAGAAAAGTTTAAGCACAGGTGCGGGAATACCCATCGTTTTACCCCCTTGCCACAAAATTTTAAATTCAAAAATTATTTAATAAGGCTTTCTTCCCAACTATCGAATGGGTCGATACCAAAAATTGTTGCTACTGTTGGTGCAACATTTGCAAGACCGAAGTTACCATCTTTAAGTTCATATTTATTTTTACTGTAAATAATAAATGGAACAGGGTTAAGTGAGTGCGCAGTTCTTACCTGTACTTCACCTTTTTTGTTCTTTTCGAGCATTTCGTCTGCGTTACCGTGGTCAGCAGTAATAAGAACTGTTACACCATATTCGTCTGCCACTTTTAATACACGAGCGAGAGCAATATCAACTGCTTCAACTGAAATAATAGTTGCTTCAAGAGAGCCGGTGTGACCAACCATATCGCCATTTGGATAGTTACAACGGATGAAGTCATATTTTTCTGATTTGATTGCTTCGATAACTGCGTCTGTAACCTCTGCAGATTTCATCCAAGGTCTTTCGTCAAATGAAACTTTATCTGATGGAATTTCAAGATACATTTCAAGTTCTTCGCTGAACTTGTCGCTCTTGTTACCATTCCAGAAGTAAGTAACATGACCATATTTCTGAGTTTCAGAAACTGCGTACTGATTTAAACCTTTTGATACAAGTAATTCTGAAAGTGTGTTTTTAATTTCAGGTGGGTTTACAAGATAACGAGCAGGAAGTTTCAAGTCTCCATCATATTGTAACATACCAGCGTAAACAACATCTAATTTTTCGCCACGGTCGAACTTATCAAATTCATCATAATCAAACGCCATGCTGAGTTCAAGTGCTCTGTCACCGCGGAAGTTAAAGAGAATTACGCTGTCTTTATTATTGATAGCACCAACAGGTGCACCATTTTCTGCAATTACAAATGGTGGTAAATCCTGGTCAATTACATCTGCATTTTCGCTTCTGTAAGTGTTGATTGCTTCAATTGCTGAAGAGAACTGTCTGCCGATACCTTTAACATGAGTATCCCAACCGAGTTTAACCATATTCCAGTCTGCTTCGTAACGGTCCATTGTAATTTTCATTCTACCGCCACCGCTTGCAATTTTACCAGAGAATGTATCATCATTAAGTTCTGCTAAAGCATTTTCAAGTTGTTCAACATATACTGGTGCAGATGTTGCAGGAACATCACGACCATCAAGAAGAATGTGAACACGAACTGATTTAATTCCATCTGCTTTTGCTTGTTTTAACATAGCAATAAGGTGAGAAATATTTGAGTGAACATTACCGTCTGAAAGAAGACCGATAAAGTGAAGTGTGCTGTTGTTAGAAAGACAATTATCTTTGATTTCACCCCATGCAGTTGAAGTGTAAATTTTGCCTGATTCAATTGACTCATTAACGAGTTTTGCACCTTGTGAATAAATCTGACCACAACCTAAAGCATTGTGACCAACTTCACTGTTACCCATATCATCATCTGATGGAAGACCAACTGCATCACCGTGTGCTTTAAGTCTTACATTCGGGCATTCTTTTAAAAGTCTGTCAAGAACAGGTGTGTTTGCAAGTGTTACTGCGTCACCAATACCTGTTTTTGAGTAACCGATACCGTCCATTACTATTAAAAGTACTTTTTCGTTCATTTTAAATCCGCCTTTATATTATTGTTGAGGTGAATTCAAAATGAACTCACCTCATAAATTTTAATTATTTACTTGCAGCTTTAACAATTACTGCGAAATCTTCTGCTTTTAATGATGCGCCACCGATAAGACCACCGTCAACATCTTCCTGTGCAACAAGTTCTTCTGCGTTAGCAGCGTTCATTGAACCACCATATTGAATTGTGAGAGCATCTGCATCTGCTTTACTGTAAAGCTCTGCTACAACCTCACGAATTGCGTGGTTAACTTCATTTGCCTGTTCTGCAGTAGCAGTTTTACCTGTACCAATAGCCCAAACTGGCTCGTAAGCAATAATGATGTTTTTAAGTTCTTCAGCAGTAACACCCTGAAGAGCGATTTTTGTCTGTAAGCGAACAGTTTCTTCTGTAATACCCTGTTCTCTTTCTTCAAGAAGTTCACCGACACAAAGAATTACTGTAAGACCAGAATTGAGTGCTGCACGAACTCTTTTATTAACTGTAACATCTGTTTCACCGAAATATTGTCTTCTTTCTGAGTGACCGATAATTACATACTCAACGCCGATTGATTTGAGCATTGGTGCAGAAACTTCTGCAGTGAAAGCACCGCTTTCTGCCCAGTGACAGTTTTCAGCACCGATTTTGATATTTGAGCCAGCAGCTGCTTCCTGAGCTGCAAAAATATCAATATAAGGAACACAAAGAACAACATCACAAGTAGCATCTGCAACGAGTGGCTTCATAGCTGTGATGATTTCTTTTGTTTCTGCAGGTGTTTTGTTCATTTTCCAGTTACCTGCAATAACTGCTTTACGAAGTGATTTATTCATTTTTATAGACCTCTGTTATCTTAATTTTCACACAATCCACTAACTTTGAATAATTTACCTTAATTTAAACATAAATAATAGATTGCGTGCAGTTGGTGATTTCTTTCACCCCGAAGCGTATAAAGATACGCGAGTTTGGGTGAAAAAATCGCCAAATGTGCGTGATATATTATTTATCGTTAACTGCTTCAATACCAGGTAATGCTTTACCTTCTAAGAACTCTAATGAAGCACCGCCACCTGTTGAGATGTGTGACATTTTGTCGCCGAAACCTAATGTGTTAACTGCTGCTGCAGAGTCACCGCCACCGATGATTGTTGTTGCATCTGTTTCTGCAAGTGATTTAGCAACTGCAATAGTACCTTTTGCAAGGATTGGGTTTTCAAATACACCCATAGGTCCGTTCCATACAACTGTTTTTGCTGATTTAACAGCATCTGCATAAAGTTCTGCAGTTTTAGGACCGATGTCAAGGCTCATCATATCTGCAGGAATTTTGTCAGCGTCGCAAATTTCAACTGCGATTTCAGCATCGATTGGGTCAGGGAAGCTCTTTGTGATTGTAACATCAACTGGAAGAAGGATTTTAACACCTTTTTCGTCTGCTTTTTTAAGCATATCTTTACAATAATCAATTTTTGTTTCGTCAAGAAGTGATGTACCAACACTGTAGCCTTTTGCTGCTAAGAATGTGTAAGCCATACCACCACCGATGATAAGTGTGTCTGCTTTGTTAAGAAGATTTTCAATAACATTTAATTTGTCAGCAACTTTAGCACCACCGAGAATTGTAACGAATGGTCTTACAGGATTTTCAACTGCG
>SVPQ01000039.1 GCA_015065845.1 Oscillospiraceae bacterium | reverse complement strand
TGTACCACAACAAGTTACACTGATACAAGTGCTAAAAACGGAACATACTACAGATACACAGTCTGCGGTGTAAGAAACAACTTCCAGAGCAATTTTGTACAATCAAGCGTTTTGCAATATGTGAAGTGAATAAAAACAATCACCTCGATTTCATCGGGGTGATTTCGTTATTTACAACAAAATAATAATTGTATTTTGTTGATTTTTACGCTTTGTAAAGAGTGTAAAATATGGTAAAATTAAATATATTTTGATTGTTTTGGAGGTTAATATGAAAAAAATAATTTTAACAATTTTATCTTTAGTGATGGTTATAAGTTGCTTTTCAATGCTTTCTGTGACCGCGTTTGCAGAAAATGGTGGAAACGACTCGTCATCAACTGCAACTAGTATTAGTGTGAATACAGTTTATACTGATTCTATAAGTTCAAATTCAGATGTGGATTGGTTTAAGTTTACTACACCACAAAATGGTGTGGTTAGTTTTAAGTTTTCACATCAATATATCCCTGATGCAGAGGTTGGCGAGTCATGGGATTTTGATTTTTATGATAGCGAAATGAATAAGATTTTCAGTGAGACTATTGATGGAGATTGTGTATCTGATTTTAATTCTTTTAATTTTGGTTTGCCACAAGGGACATATTATTTGGCTATTTCTGATTGCTATCTCTACGAAGTTTATTATCCGGCAGGTGATTATAAATTAACAGTAAATTTTGAAGCTTCCGATTATTGGGAAGTAGAGCCGAATGATAATAAAGTAACAGAAAGTAATAGTATAAATATTAATACTCTCTACAAAGGAACTCTCTATAATGATAATGATGTAGATAGTTTCAAATTCACATTACCATCATCAGGATTTGTTAATTTTGAGTTTGCTCATGATTATATAGAAAATGCTGATTTGTCTGAGGGGTGGGAATTGCATCTTTATAATGATTTAGAGAAGGAAGTTTATTCTTGGGATTTTGCAGGGGATGCAATTAACAGTGAAACAACTTGCAATATAGGTTTGCCTGAAGGCGATTATTATCTTTGTGTTAGAGATGTGTCATGGTATGACTCTTTGTTTCCAAAAGGCGATTACAGCGTTAAAGTGAATTTTACTGCATCTGAAGTATGGGAAAAGGAATTTAACAATGAGTGGTATACAGAAAATAATTTGATAGATGTAGACAGAACTTATTATGGTACAATTACAGGTTCATCTGATGTGGATTGGTATAAGTTTAAAATAAATAATACTCAAAAAGTTTTTTTGTTGTTTTCCCACGACTATATTGCAGATGATTCAAATTATTGGTCAGCGAATCTTTATAAAGAAGTAGCTAATGGAAAAGAAACAATTTTTAATGAGAAATATACTGGTGATACAACAGGTAATGTAAAATCCGAGGAACTTATTTTAGAACCAGGTACTTATTATTTGTCAATTAGCGATAGTTCGAAAGAGGCTGATGTGGATTATTGGTTCGGATTACATACAAAACTTGAACCACCCGCAACACCAGTGCCAAATATCAAGAATACAAACAGTGGTATAAAGGTCAGCTGGAATGCGGTAGATACAGCAACAAGTTATATAATTTACAGAAAAACATACGATGATTCAACAGCAAGTTGGGGTAGCTGGAAAAATATAAAGAGCGGTTACACCTCAACAAGTTATACTGATAAAGAAACTTTACTCGGTGTGAAATATAAGTACACAGTAAAAGCAGTAAATGGTGGAGGAAAAAGCGGCATAGTTTCTACCACAGCTTTACAGTGTGATATGGTACCTGCTGTTAAAATTAGCAATGCAAGTAATGGTATAAGTGTTACCTGGAATAAAATTAACGGTGCACAAAGCTACATAATTTACAGAAAAGCATACGATGCTTCAACTGCAAGTTGGGATAGCTGGAAAAATATAAAGAGCGGCTACACCTCAACAAGTTATACCGATACAGATGCAGTGTTTGGTGTAAAATATAAATACACTGTAAAAGCGGTAAGAAATGGTGTGAAAAGTTCGAAAAAATCAACAGGTACACTTCAACGCAATGTTTCTCCTACAGTAAGCGTAGCAAATAAGGCGAGCGGAGTTAAAGTTAGCTGGAATTCAATTTACGGTGCACAGAGTTACATAGTTTACAGAAAAACATACAATGATTCTACAAAAGCCTGGGGTAGCTGGGAATGCTTAAAAAATAACTGCACTTCGACAAGCTATGTAGATAAAAAGGCAGTGCTCGGTGCAAAATATAAGTACACAACATTAGCGGTAAGAGATGGTTTTAAAGGTTCGTTTGTAGAAACTACTCTTCTTCAGAGAAATGTATCCCCAACAGTTGAAACTGCCAATGCAAGTAACGGAATCAATGTAACCTGGAACTCTATTTACGGAGCACAAAAATACATAGTTTATAGAAAAACATACAACGACTCAACAAAAGCGTGGGGCAGTTGGGAAGTATTAACAAGCAATTGCACTGCAACAAATTATACAGATACTAAAGCATTACTTGGTGTAAATTATAAATACACAGTAGTAGCAGTAAGAGGTAACTTTAATAGTACATTTGTAGAAACAACACTCATTCAGAGAAATGTTTCACCAGTGGTTAAAATTGCCAATGCAAGTAACGGAATCAAGGTAACCTGGAACTCAATTTACGGTGCACAGAGTTATATAGTTTACAGAAAGACATATAATGATTCAACTGCAAAATGGGGCTCTTGGGAAGCTATAAATGGTAAATGTACTTCAACAAGCTATGTTGATACAAAAGCGGCACTCGGTGTGAAATATATGTACACAGTAGTTGCGGTAAGAAATGGCGTAAAGAGTTCATTTGTGGCAACAAATGAACTCCAGAGAAATGTTTCTCCGAGTGTGAAAATCAGTAATAAAGCAGATGGTGTAAATGTAACCTGGAATGCAATAAACGGTGCACAAAGCTATATAGTTTATAGAAATACATACGATGCATCTGCAAAAACATGGAGTGGATGGAAAAAAATAAAAGAAAATTGTACTGTGACAAGTTATGCAGATAAAACTGCTTTACTCGGTGTACAATATAAGTACACAGTCCGTGCAGTAAGAGGAGACTTTAAAAGTTCGTATGTAGGAACAAGTGTGCTTCAACGCAATGTTTCTCCTGCAGTAAGTGTAGTAAACCAGGCAACCGGAGTAAAAATCAGTTGGAACTCAGTTTACGGAGCACAGAGTTACATTGTTTACAGAAAGACTTATAATACTTCAACTGAAAAATGGGGCACTTGGGAAGCTATAAATGGTAAATGTACTTCAACAAGTTATGTAGATAAAAAAGCACTTCTTGGTGAAAGATATAAGTACACAGTAGTAGCAGTAAGAGGTAACTTTAAGAGTACATTTACAGAAACACCTATGCTTCAGATAAATGTTGCTCCTACAGTAACTATAGCAAAACAATCTAACGGAATAAAAGTAAACTGGACTTCAGTATATGGTGCACAGAATTACATAGTTTACAGAAAAACTTACAACAGTGCAACAAAAACATGGGGTAGTTGGCAACCTATTAAAACAGGTTGTACCGGTACAAGTATGGTTGACACAAGTGTGAAAAACGGAACATACTACAGATACACAGTCTGCGGAGTAAGAAATGGCTTCCAGGGCACTTTTGTACAATCAAGTGTTTTGCAATATGTGAAGTAAGCCAGACTGAAAATCTCAATGTGAGAGAATAAAAAATAACCCGATAGTAGTTTGAAATACTACTATCGGGTTATTTTTTGTATTCAGCAATATCTTGTAAGCTACAGTCCAGTGCTTCACAAATTTTATTAAGTGTTTTTGTTTCTATATTTTCATTTGCTTTAAGTCTTCGTATGGTTTTACTGTCTATTCCACATCTTTCGCGGAGAACATAAGTGGAAATACCTTTTTCTTTCATTGTCACCCACAATTTATCAAATACTATCATTTTAATACCCCCTTGACAGTTTTTATAATAATTTAACCCACACTTTACAATAGCAACGCAGTTCCGAAACTATTATCTATTCACTATTATCTCTTATCTAAAAAAATTTGCTCTACAAAAATGCAGAGCAAATTTTTTGTTTGTTACGCTTTATCTTTTGAACCGAAGAGTTCGATTTTTTCACGAACTGTTGCTTTGATTGCTTCTGAACCAGGAGCAAGGAGCTTTCTTGGGTCGAAGCCTTTACCCTGAAGGTCTTTACCTTCTTCAATATATTTTCTTGTAGCTTCCTGGAAAGCAAGCTGACATTCTGTGTTAACATTGATTTTTGAAACACCGAGAGAAATTGCTTTCTGAATCATTTCAGCAGGAATACCTGTACCGCCGTGAAGAACGAGAGGCATTGTGCCTGTTTTTTCCTGAACTGCTGCAAGAGTTTCAAATGAAAGACCTGCCCAGTTTTCAGGGTATTTACCGTGAATATTACCGATACCAGCAGCGAGCATTGTAACACCTAAATCTGCAATCATTTTGCATTCATTAGGGTCAGCACATTCACCAGCACCAACAACGCCGTCTTCTTCGCCACCGATTGAACCAACTTCTGCTTCAATTGAAAGACCTTTTTCTTCGCAGATAGCAACTAATTCTTTAGTTTTTGCAATGTTTTCATCAATTGGGTAATGAGAACCGTCAAACATAATTGATGAGAAACCAGCTTCGATACAAGCCTTTGCACCTTCGTATGAACCGTGGTCAAGGTGAAGAGCAACAGGAACTGTAATTCCTAATTCATCAATCATACCGTTAACCATACCAACAACTGTTTTGTAACCGCACATATATTTACCGGCACCCTCAGAAACACCGAGAATAACAGGAGAATTCATTTCCTGTGCAGTAAGAAGAATAGATTTTGTCCATTCAAGGTTGTTGATGTTGAATTGACCAACTGCGTAGTGGCCAGCCTTTGCTTTTGTAAGCATTTCTTTTGCATTTACTAATGGCATTTTTAACACTCCAATTTTAAAATTTTATTATTATGTAATCGCATAGCGACAAAATAAACGATATTTACTAACTCTAATTCCTAATTCCTAGTTCCTAATTCCTAAATTTTACTTGGGTCGAAATCTAAAACAATTTCGTTCTTTTCTGGAACTAATTGTGTGAGTTTTACACCTGCCGCTTCAAGCATTCTTTTAGATGCTCTTGTTTCGGGTGTATCTTTATATTTGTTTGAAAGGTAAATAACTTCTGTAATACCACTCTGAATAATAGCTTTTGCACATTCATTGCAAGGGAAGAGCGCAACATAAAGTCTGTTGCCCGTAAGGTTTGTGCCTCTTGCATTTAAAATTGCATTGAGTTCTGCGTGGCATACATAAAGATATTTTGTGTTGTAACGGTCATCACCGGAGCGTTCCCAAGGGAAAACATCATCGTCACAACCTGCAGGGAAACCATTATAACCAACAGAAACTATTCTGTTTTCAGAGTTTACAATACAAGCACCAACTTGTGTGTTAGGGTCTTTACTTCTTTTAGCGCAGAGCATTGCTGCCCCCATAAAGAATTCGTCCCAGGAAATGTAACCTTCTCTTTTTGGCATTTTTACCCCTCCAATAAATCATTCGCAAACTATTATATAGTATTTATTAAAAATTTTCAATAGTTGAGTATAGTATAATTTCATTTTGTCATCAAAATAAGAGAAAAATTAACGAAAAATGCAAAAATTAAGATTATTTTAATCTTTAATTCTTTTAGAGAATTATAAAATGTCCTGTATTTGATATGCTTACAAAGTATAAAATAAAATGGTGTTTTGTGCCATAAGGAGAAAGAATATGGTTAAAGATTATTTTAAAAGACTTTACAAAGGTATGAAACCAATAGAACATATTTATTGGTGGACTTTAAGAGGATTGATGATTTACGGTATCATCAAAAGCCTTGTTACAATTGACCCTAATTTAGGTTCAATGCAACCATTACAGATGATGGCTAACTTAGTAGGTATGTTTGCTTACGAAATTTGTCAGATGTTCCCTGAAAATACATTCCCAAGATTATTGCCACGCTATTTTCAGCATATTTCAATCTTCGGATTTTTCTGTGCATCTTTCGGCGGTGCGTATCTCAACTTATATTACGCATTACCAATGTTTGACAAAGTTCTTCACGCATTAGGTTGTGTTGAAGCTGTGTTTATCAGTTACGAATTAGTTTGTGCTATGCAGATTCGTGACAAGGTAGTGTGCCCACCCAAAATCGTAGCACTCTGTGCGTTGGGTGTTGGTTTTGTTTTCGCTTCTGGCTGGGAACTTTTCGAGTTCACTTTCGACCAATGGTTTGGCGGTGACGCTCAACACTGGGATTTACAGAAAGCAATCGCTGAAGCAGGCGGTAATGTAGAAGATGTATTTATGCTTATTCCACTTGACGCAGAGCGATTTGAAGCACGATTTGCCATAATGGATACTATGGGCGATATGATTCTCAATACATTAGGTGCAGTTCCAATGTATCTCTTCTTGAGATTCCGTCCTTATCGTCACATGGGATCTAACAATATTAACAAAAAGATTGAAGAAGAATTGGCTAAAACTACCAAAGAAACTGTAACGGTTTAATTTGATATTGCATATTTCAGGAAATAGGTATATAATGTATCTGTAAAATTGCATTAAAATGCAGTAAACTGAGTGCTACAAGTGCTCGGTTTATAAATCTCACTATTCAAGGGGGACTTTGAAATGACTAAAAAATTAGTCGCAATTATCCTTGCTTTAACACTTTCAATTTCAGTGTTTATGGTTCCTGCAAGTGCTGCTTCAGCAGTTGCACCGCAAACATTAGAAATTAACATTGAGAATGTGTTTAACAGAGTTTTAAACGACCTCATTCACTATGTTCTTACTTATCTTAACAGATTCTGGCCAGGATTCCAGGATAAATTCGACACTCCTGAATCTTATGTAGCAGAATATTTCTACAAAGGTGAAGATACTTTTGACAAATCTCAGAAAGCAGAGTCAAAATGGAGTCTTGGTTATTCAAGCGACTCTCTTATTGAAGATTTCAATATTATGAATGGTGATTTCTTCCTTGCAGGTTCTCTTGAAGTATTTGAAGGCAGAGTTCCGAGAGCTGTTTATGATGACCAGAGAGTAAGAGTTTACGCTTTAAGTGACGGTGTAAGCGGCACAGTTGTTCATGCAGTAATCGACGGTTTCGGCTTTGCGAGAGGTGATGTTGAAATCATCCGTGGCAGACTTCAGGAATTTGCAGAAGCAAACAACATTATCAGTATGAATGTTTCAGTTCTTCACCAACACTCATGTATTGATACACTTGGTATGAACGTTCCGCTTCTTAAAGCACTTATTACAAATACAGGTAATGCTGGTACTGGTGCTGTTTTCGGTGAAAATCTTCTTGATGATTACATGGTTACTAAAAACCCTGAATTCATGGAAAATCTTTACGAAACAACTGTTGCTTGTGTTGAAGAAGCAGTAGCTGATATGGCTGAAGGTACACTTAACTATGGTTATGCAAACATCAAAGAATACATCAGAGATAAGCGTGATCCACAGGCATTTGATGAAAATATTCACAGACTTCGTTTTACACCAAACGATGGTTCTGAAGAAACATGGATTTTAGAAGCAGGTATTCACTGCACAGGTTACGGTGCAGGTCCTGACATTCTTTCAGCTGACTACCCTTACTACATTGAAAAGAACATCAATGAAAAAGAGGGCGCTAATGTTGTGTTCGTTCAGGGCGCTGAACTCGCAATCACAACTGAAGGCGAATTAACAAATGTTGAAGGCGAATCAGACTTAAATAACATTAAATACTATGCAAATGCACTTGCAGATAAAGTAAGAGCAATTGATAACGAAATTACTCTTGACCCTGTTCTTAACATTGCTCACAAAGAAGTTATGGTTCCTGTTGATAACGGAATTCTTACACTTGCTTGTCGTGAAGGTATCTTAGGTGCAGTTGTTGTTAAAGATGGTAATGATTACATTCTTGCATCTGAAGTAGGTTATATGGAACTTGGTAATGAAGTTGCAGTATTCTTTGCACCGGGTGAATTTGAACCAAGTATTTTCTACGGTGGCACAGCTACACCGGAAGAAAGCTGGGACGGTACATCTTGGGATTACCCAGCACTTAAAGATATAACTGATTGTGACAATGTTTTAGTATTTGGTCTTGCAAATGACCAGGGTGGTTATGTTCTTGCAGATAACGAATACCATTCACTCCTCGGCGAAAACGAAGAAGTAAACGCAATCAGCAAAAAATCAGGTTCAACATTTACAAAAGCATTTATTGAACTTGTGACATCAGTAAAATAAGTGTGGCTAGTTGGCTAGTTGTTAGTTGCTAGTGTTACAGAAATAAATATGTCCTATCATTTTAGTTGTATTATCAATTAGAATGATAGGATTTTTTTATTTGTCTTAACTCGGCACTAGCCATACTAGCTACACTAGCCATACTAGCAACTAGCCAACTATTTTTCTCTTGCATTTACCTATTTAATATAATATAATGGTAAGGTAAAGCACTTTTAAAGAGGTGAATCGAATGAGCGATATGAATGAACAACTCGTTCAGGAAGTCGAAGTCAAGGAAAAAAAGAAGAAAGCACCATTTATAATTGGTTTGATAGTTATAATTTTTGCTATAATAGGCATTGTTTCTGTAGGTATATTTATAAAAGATTCTGTTAAAGAAAATGTTACAGCAGAAGACGATTACTCTGTTTACAGTAAATATCTTACCTGGGTTGTAGGTATTGACCCTGACCCGTTTACAGATATAACAAAAGCAGATTTTGATGATTTGCTTAATATTGCAGTTTGTTCGTTGCTTACAGACGGAGTAAAGACTGACGAGTACGATGTTACAGAATTCGGTCTCGTGGTACCTGCGGCGGATGTTGAACAATATTTCAGAAGATGGTTTGGCAACGATGTTCAGATTGTTCACGCAACTGTTCAGGGTTATGGTTACGAATTCCAGTACGATGCAAATAAGAATTGCTATTATGTCCCACTTACAGGTGTTGTGCCACCATTTACACCACGAATTGAATCTGTTTCAAAAACTGGTGGACTTGTTACTCTGAAAGTAGGGTATATCGGTACAAACAATATCGAAGTTTCAGCAGATGGCACTATTGCACCTGCACAACCAGACAAATTTATGGAAATTAAGTTAAAAGAAACCGCTGATGGTGGTTTTAACCTTATTTCGATTGTTTCGATGACTCAGGGTGAGTATCAGTAAAACAGACGACAGAAGTCGTTGAAAAGCCTGAGAGTTCATGTTGTTTAGTTATGTTGACTAAAAAACAATAAAGTATTTTGTTATATTTTTATTTTTATACTATGGAAAAAAAAGTATAATTTTGGTATAATCATTTTTGGTGTTATGTTGCTTGATTTGAAAAAACAAAGAGAGCGGCTACTCAAATATATCAATAATTTATTTTTGGAGGTAAACTATGAGCAAAAAGTACGTTTATTTATTCTCCGAGGGCGACGCTTCAATGCGTGAACTTCTCGGCGGTAAAGGTGC
>SVPQ01000038.1 GCA_015065845.1 Oscillospiraceae bacterium | reverse complement strand
GGAATGTTACCATTACATTATGCCCCTATATTTAATTGGTGGACCATCAGGGACTCGAACCCCGGACCAACCGGTTATGAGCCGGTTGCTCTAACCAACTGAGCTAATGGTCCATATCCCAGCAGGAACGACTAACATTATATTTGAATTAGTATTATTTGTCAAGTGTTTTTTGATATTAAATTATATATTTTTTAAATTTTGTGTTGTAAATCAAATTTATTTTCTTATTGAAAAAAACTGTATGCCATTGTATAATATCTGTATATTTGTTTTTATAAACTTTTTCTTACTAAAGGAATGATATTTTATGCATAAAAAACTTGCTTTAACTCCACCTATGGGGTGGAACAGTTGGGATTGCTACGGTGCTGCTGTTAATGAAGAGCAACTTCTCGCTAACGCTGATTATATGGCTGAAAATCTCAAAGATTATGGTTGGGAATATGTTGTGTGTGATATTCAGTGGTCAGAGCCTACAGCAAACAGTTTTTATTACCATTATTTTGCTCCACTCTGTATGGATGAATATTCACGCCTTATTCCGTCTGTAGAAAGGTTTCCGTCTTCAGCAGGGGGTAAGGGATTTAAACCAATTGCCGATTATATTCATTCACTTGGTCTTAAATTTGGTATTCATATAATGCGAGGTATTCCGCGTCAGGCTGCTCACCAGCATACAAAAATCAAGTGCGATGGTGTTACTGCAAATGATATTGCAAAACCATCTTTTGTATGTCTCTGGAATCCCGATATGTATGGTGTTGACCCTGATGCAAAAGGGGGCCAGGAATATTACGATTCTATATTTGAACTCTACGCTTCTTGGGGTGTTGACTACATAAAATGTGACGATATTGCAAATATTGAAATATTCCCTCATAATCCGTATGCTGCTAGAAGAGAAATCGAGATGATAAGAAAAGCTATAGACAGATGTGGCAGAGATATGGTTTTAAGTCTTTCGCCAGGTCCTGCACCTGTTGAAGAACACGAGCATTTAGCGGCTAACGCTAACCTTTGGCGTATGACAGGTGATTTTTGGGATGAATGGAGTAAACTCCACGCAATGTTTGAAAGATGCTACGCGTGGCAGGAATATGTACAGCCTGGTGCTTGGCCTGATTGTGATATGTTACCTTTAGGCAGAATTCAGAAAACAGAAGAATTGGAAAAATACAGAAATCGCTACACAAGATTTACACACGATGAGCAAATTACAATGATGACTCTCTGGGGAATTTTCCGTTCACCGCTTATGATGGGTGGCGAAATGCGTGAAAATGACGAATTTACACTCTCGCTTCTCCAGAACAGAGAACTTATTGATATGCTTAAAAATTCGAGTGGTGCAAGGCAGTTTAAACGCGAAGAGACTGATGGTAAAGGAGAAATTATCTGGACTTCAAAAGGTGAAAACTGCAAATATGTCGCACTCTTTAATACAGATGATAAAGAGAGAAAGATTTCTTTTGATGTTACTGATATTGCAGTCGGTGGTGTTAAATACAGTGTGTGGGATATGTGGTCACACGAAGAATACACAGTAACCGACAGTGAGTTTTCTGCCAAAGTTAATTCTCACGGAGCAAGACTTTTTAAAATCTCTCTGAAATGAGTTGCTAACTCTTGATTATTATTCTTTAAGAGTATATAATTATTTAAATAATTTTTATTATCACGGTGGTGATATTATGTCAAATAGCAAAATTTGTCCTGATTATTCGGGTGAATATTATTGGGATTCTTATTGTAAGACTCTTGATATTGAGCTTAAACAATGTATTGATGAGGGTCTTGACATTGATGAGTTCAAAGAAACCTTTGAAAATGCTATTAAAATGCCATACTCAAAAGAACAAGCAGACCTTGCAGACGAATTGTTTGAGAAAATTATAAATGCAAAAGTTAAATTTGATTATAAATATAACGAACCATCAGATTTGGAAAGTATAAAGGTATTAAGAAAACCTTATACATATAAAAAAGTAACACTCACAGACGAGTTGTTATATGAAAAAATCAAAGGTGCCTGGTACGGTAGAATTTGTGGTTGCCTTTTAGGTAAACCGCTTGAGGGTATTAAAACCAATGAGTTATATCCACTTTTAAAAGAAACAGGTAATTATCCGTTATCCCGTTATGTTCTTTCTGCTGATATTACAGAAGAGATGATTGAGAAATATGATTTCTGTCTTGAAAATAAAGCGTGGGCAGATGTTATAGAGTGTGCGCCGATTGATGATGATACTACTTACACAGTTTTAGCACAGATTTTAATAGAAAAATATGGTCACGACTTTTTACCTAAGGATATGGCGAAAATCTGGCTTCAGAGTCAGCCGATTGAAAAGTATTTTACTGCCGAAAAATCTGCATACCGTAACTTTATAAATGGATATGCACCACCATATTCTGCGATGTACAAAAATCCTTACCGTGAATGGATTGGTGCACAGATTCGTGGCGATTACTTTGGTTTTATTACACCAGGTAATAAAGAACTTGGTGCAGAGTACGCATTCCGTGACGCTTCAATTTCACACACTAAAAATGGTATTTATGGCGAAATGTTTGCAAGTGCCATGATTTCTGCCGCTGCAGATGCAGAAAATGTTATTGATGTAATTAAAGCAGGACTTTCTGAAATTCCTGTAACATCAAGACTTTATGAAGCAGTTTATGATATTATAGAAAAGTTTGAAAATGGTGTAACTCAGGAAGAATGTATTTCTTTCATACATAATAAATACAATGAATTTGACCCGCACGATTCAGTTCACACAATTCCGAATGCTTTGATTGTTGTTATCGCTTTACTTTATGGTAATGGTAATTTCGGTAAATCTATATGCCTTGCAGTACAGATAGGTTATGACACTGATTGTAATGGTGCAACAGTCGGTTCTGTTTTAGGTATGTTAAACGGATTTAATTCAATAGATGAAGCATGGGTTAAACCATTAAACAACAAACTCGATACAGGTATTACGGGTATGGGTGTTGTAGAAATATCTGATTTAGTTCATAAGACAATTTTACATATTAAAAACAAGGAGCAAATAAAATGAGTCAATTAAAATTATACAAAACATTAACAGAACCTTGTGAATTCCCAACAGATTTAAAAGGTTTTGAATACAGAAGTTATAACGGCACAGTTGAAGACAGAGCTGCCTGGGCAGAAATCTGCAAAAATGGACTTGTTGGTGACGATGCAGATGCAACTCGCTTTGTAGAAGTTATTGAAGAAGCTGATGGCTACAAGCCTGAAAATGTATTCTTCATTACAGAAAACGGAAATCCCGTTGCTACTATTACTGCACTCGTTCAGGAGAATGGTCGCGGTTGGGTACATATGGTTTCAGTACATAAAGAAAGTCGGGGTAAGGGTCTTGGTAATTATCTTAATCAGATTGCTTTAGCGGCACTTTCTAAGGCTGGTTGTACTTATGTTGGTCTTACAACTGACGAATTCAGAGTACCTGCAGTTAAATCTTATTTAAGAGCCGGTTTCAGACCTGTTCTCTATGAAGAAGATATGGAGTCTCGTTGGCTTTTCTGGCTTAACCGTTATGGTTATATGAATATTGATTGTTATGACAATGACAACAAATTTATTAAAAATCTTTGCACAGTAGAGAAAAAAGATAAACTTAAAGTTGGTGTTTTCGGTCTTCGCCGTGGTACCGCTATTGCAGAACCTGCAGTTTTAAGTGAAAAAGGTTACATTTATGCAGTTTGTGACTATGATGAAACAACTTATGAACTTGTAGAAAAATGTACTTGTGAAGATACAAAATATTTCAAAGAGTTTGACGAATTTATTGAATGTGGTTTAGATGTTGTTATTTTAGCCAATTACTTCCACGAACACGCAAAGTTTGCAATTAAAGCACTTGAAAAGGGTATTCATGTATATAGTGAAACACTCCCTGCAGTAACTTTAGCTGATTGTGTTAAATTATGCCGTACTGCTGAAAAGAGTAAGGCAAAATATATGATTGCTGAAAACTGTGCATATTTCGGTACAGTAAGAAAGATGGAAGAGATTTATAAAAATAAAACTCTCGGCGGTGCAGTTTACTGTGAGGGTGAATATGTTCACCCTATGCCACATGATGGTTATAAGGTTATTACACCAGACGCAAAACACTGGCGTGCACTTATGCCATCTGGTTATTACTCAACTCACGCATTAGCACCTATTATGCAAATTACAGGTGAAGTTCCTGTTGCGGTTAATGCTCTTAGTATTTACAGTGACGAAGTTCGTATTGAACGCGAAGAAGAACCGACAAAAGATGTTGCTTCAATTATGCTTTGCACAATGAGTAATGGTTCTATTGCCCGTGTTACAGGCTGGTCAAAGTTCGGCGGTCACGGTCTTTGGTATCGTTTGAACTGTGGCAAAGGTAGCCTTGAAAGTGTTCGCGGTGATGATTATAAAGTTCGTCTTTTCTATAATGACTGGGAAATTCCAGAAGGAATGGAACAGGAAACATTCTACGATGCAGAATATCCATTTGATAAAGACAGAGCAAGTCAGAGCGGTCACTTTGGTGGCGATTATTACGCAATTTATGACTTCCTTGATTGTGTTCAGAATGACAGAGAACCATTCTTAGATGTTTATAAATCAGCAGCAATGACTGCAACAGCAATCTTTGGTTGGCGCAGTAGCCTTAATGATGGTATTCAGTACAGAATTCCTGATTTCAGAAACGAAGCAGAAAGAGCAGTTTATGAAAATGATACATGGTCACCATTCCCGGATGAAAATGGTGTTTCAAACTTCCCGTGTACTAAATATCAATTAGGCGATTTCAATATTGAATTTTAATAAAACGACCCCATCGACAAACTTTAAAATTTTGTCGATGGGGTCGAGAATTTGCTTTTTTTTACAATTTGTAGTAGAATACCCGAAAAGGTGGTGTAATTGTGAAAAGAATATTGCTTTCTGTAATCTCACTTTTACTTGTAGTGTCTTTGCTTACTTCTTGTGGTGGTAAAAAGATTTTAAAAACAAAAGATATAGTTGATACTATTTCTGCTACAAATGTTGTTTTATATGATTTTTTATCTGAAAGTGAAGATTTTAACGAGTTTTCAAAAATGTTTACACCTTCATTTACCACACCTGGTCTTTATGAAGGTATAATTCCACAAGGACTCTGCTACAATTTCAATATGGATTGGATTATAATAAGTGGTTATTATGAAGATAGTGCGTTTCCATCAATGCTTATGATTTTAGATGCAAAAACTGGTAGTCTTGTTAAATCTGTAAAACTTCAGAATGTTGACGGTTCAATGTATTATGGTCACGCTGGTGGTATTGCTTCTTCTGGTAGTTACATATTTGTTACAAGTGATTATTCTGCAAGAACTGTTGCAATTGAAGTGCTTGAAAAAGCAAAAGATGGCGATACTGTTCAGTTCACAAGTGACTTTAAAATAAATACAAAAGGTTCTTTTGCTAATGTTTACAGTGAAATTTTGTGGGTAGGTGACTTTATAGAAAGTTCACCTGAAGAAAGAAACAAAGTTACAAATGTTACTACAATAAATTCTGGTGAGACTTTTTATGCTTATTGTGAAGGCTATAACCTTAAAGACGGACTTCCTAAAATAGATAAAATCAACTCAACCCGTGACGGCTATGTGCCTGATATTATGTTAGCAATTCCTGAACAGGTTCAGGGGATGACAAGAACTCTTTCAGGTGGATTTATATTCAGTACAAGTTATGGTAGAAAAAATAATTCTGTTATTAAGGTTTTTAATGATGTAACTGAAGGTGATAAAGTAGGCACAGTAACAGTTGATGGAGTTGAAGTTGACCTTTATGCATGTGATGAATTAGAAACCAAAATAACTTATACTGCACCACCAATGAGCGAAGGTATAGAAAGTGTTAATGGTACTATTTTTGTGCTCTTTGAATCAGGTGCTGCAAAATACAGACAGGGTGGCGGTAAATATCCTGTTGATACATTATTTAAGGCAGAACTTACGAGGTATTGATTAGCTCGGCTAATCAGTATGCAAGTTACAAGTTCCAAGTGTGCAAGTAAAACTAATTGAAAACTCTTGACATTTAACAATCCAAGTACTATTATATTGCAGGTTTAAAAAGAATTTACTTGTGGAGATAAAGAAAATGTCAGTAATAGTTAAAGAAGTTCCGAGGTTTTGTAAGAAAAATGTTGTTTTAGTAATTGCTCTTGTTGCGGCGTTAATTACTTCAATAATTGTTCCTGTAGACAAAAATTACATAGGTTATTTTGATTTTAAAACATTAACTTGTCTTTTTTGTGTTTTAGCAGTTGTCTGTGCTCTCAAAAATATAAATTTCTTTTATATGTTAGCTGAGCAGATTGTAAAACTCTTTAAAAACGCAAGATTTGCGATTCTTGCACTTGTGTATATAACTTTTATAGGTTCTATGTTGATTGCAAATGATATGGCACTTTTAACATTCTTGCCTCTTGGTTGCTTTGTTTTAAAAACAACTGGCAAAAAGAAATATATGGCGTTTACATTCATAATGCAGAATATTGCCGCAAATTTAGGTGGTATGTTAACGCCATTCGGCAATCCACAAAACTTGTTTTTGTATTCAAAATTCAATATACCAACAGGCGAATTTATGCTTACAATGTTACCGACATTTATAATTTCTATTGCAATTATAACCGCTTGTTGTTTTATATTTGTTAAAAAAGAACCCTTGGAATTACAAGGTGAAGAAATGCATATAAGCAAAACGCGTACAGCGATTTATTTAGTTCTTTTTGCGTATTCTATTTTAATTGTATTTCGTTTTATTCCATATTGGACAGGTTTAGTAATTATTCCTACCGCACTTTTAATTTTAGATAAAAAAGCGCTTAAAATGGTAGATTATCCGTTGCTATTAACATTCTGTGCATTTTTTGTTTTCTCGGGAAATATGGCACGAATTGATGCAGTTAAAGAAGTTTTTCAGTTTTTACTTGATAAAAGTACACTTCTCTTCAGTATTATTTCTTGTCAGTTTATAAGTAATGTTCCGTCTGCAATTCTTCTTTCACAGTTCACAAATGATTATAAAGATTTACTTTTGGGTGTAAATATTGGTGGAGTAGGCACTTTAATTGCTTCACTTGCAAGTCTTATTACCTTAAGAGAATACTCAAAAAACAACCCTGGCAAAACCAAGAAATATATATTAATGTTTACCGCATTTAATTTTGGTTTTTTAGCGGTGTTGACTGGGTTTCAGTATATTGTTAAATAAAATTAACCGAATTCTCAATTTGAGAATTCGGTTAATTTTATATCATTTTTGCGATTCTTTCTTCAAAACTTGTAGGTGTAAAACCTAATTCTTCTTTAATTACAGCGTTGTCGTACGCTCTGTCTTCTGTTAATCGGTCCAGTTTTTCTCTGAAATCAATTCGTTTTAAAGAAAGTAAATAAACAGAATTCACTGCAAGTTTTGCTAACGGGAATGGTATGTTGATAAAAATGTTTTTAAATCCGCCTTTTTCTGAAATAATTTTAAACATCTCTAAGAGAGTCATATCTCTTTCGCCGGATACTATGTATTCAGTTTGTTTTAAATTATCAAAGTTTTTGAGTATTAAATAATACGCCTCTGCTAAATCTTCGTGGTGAACAGGTCTTATTGTTGCTTTGCCTTTTTTTACAATAGGGAAGACTTTGAATTTTCTGAGCCAGTTTACAAATACACTTATGTTTCTGTCAGATGTTGAACCAAAAATCATTGTCGGTCTTATAAAAACATAAGGCAGATTATGTTCTTTGAAAATTTTAACATAGTATTCTTCATCTGTTTTTAAGTAACTGGTTCTGTAATAGTTTGAGTAAACAATAGTACTTGAAACAAATATACATTTTATATGTCTGTTTTCTTCTGCTATTGTTTCTACAAGATTTCTAGCCAGATCTTTAGCGGCAATATGAAATACTGTGTCGCATCCCTTTATTGCGTTTTTTAAAGACTCTTTATTTAAAATATCACCTTGTATGAATTCAATGTTCAAAGGGGAGTTTTCGAACATTTTTAAATCTGTAGTAGGTCTTACTAAAACTCTTATTTTTTCTTTGTAGTTTTCACGACACAGAACTTTATAAAAAGAACTGCCGCTGAAACCTGTCAAGCCAGTAATTAAAATCATAATATCACCATTAATAATTATATCATATATTTAAAATACTTGCAACTTGCATACTAACGTTCTTGACTAATATCACACAATGGAGTATAATTAACAAAAATCTCTAAGGAGTAATAAAATGGATGCAGTATTATACAACAAGTTATGTAATATATTAGACCAATACGATTTTGAGGGCAGTGTAAAAGAAATAAAACCTATTACAATTGGTCATATTAATGATACTTTCGTAGTAGAATATGATGTAGACGGAAAAACAGTGAAATATCTGCTTCAATGGATTAACCACAATGTTTTTAAAAAACCGGTTGAAGTTATGGAAAATGTTGTTGGAGTTACTGAACATATTAAGAAAAAGATTGCAGAAGCTGGTGGAGATACCGAGCGTGAAGTTTTAACTGTTTTCAGAACAAGTAGTGGTGAAAACTATGTAAAAACAGAAGATGGTGGTCATTGGCGAGTTTACAATTTTGTAGATGATTCTTATTCTTTGGATGGTGTTAATTCAAAAGAAGATTTTAAAATGGCTGCAATAGCTTTCGGTAATTTCCAGAAACAGTTAGCAGATTATCCTATAGAAACTCTCAAAGATACAATTCCGAATTTCCATAACACTGTTTCAAGATTTAATGATTTTAAAATTGCTTTAGAAGAGAATAAATCTGGCAGAAAAGATGAAGCTACTGAAGAAATTGAATTTGTGTTAGCCAGAGAAAAAGATTGTTCTGTTCTCACCGGTATGTTAGAAAGCGGCGAACTTCCTTTACGAGTTACTCATAACGATACAAAACTTAATAATGTTCTTTTTGATAAAACAACAAACAAACCGCTTTGTGTTGTTGACCTTGATACAGTTATGCCTGGTAGTTCACTTTATGATTTTGGTGACAGTATCCGCTTTGGTGCTAATACAGGTGCAGAAGATGAAAAAGACCTTTCAAAAATTTCTCTTGATTTAGACCTTTTTAAAGCGTATGTTGAAGGTTATCTTGAGTCAGCAGGTGACTCGCTTACAGAAAACGAAATTGAATATTTACCATTCGCATCAAAACTTTTGACATTTGAATGTGGTATGCGTTTTCTAGGTGACTTTTTAAATGGCGATGTTTATTTTAAAACTGAATATCCCGAGCATAATTTAGTTCGTGCAAGAACTCAATTTAAGTTAGTTGCAGATATCGAAGCTAAATTTTCAGAGATGCAATCTATCGTAAGCCAAGTAAAATCAAGGGTTTAAAACACCCTTAAAAACTTTTTCAAAAAATTTTGAAATTTTTTGAAAAAAAGTGTTGACAAATCGGTTGCGATAGTGTATAGTATCTATCGTTGCGAGTGCAACGAAACCGAATGGGAGCATAGCTCAGCTGGGAGAGCATCTGCCTTACAAGCAGAGGGTCATAGGTTCGAGCCCTATTGTTCCCACCAAGAGGTGGCCCGGTAGTTCAGTTGGTTAGAACGCTAGCCTGTCACGCT
>SVPQ01000037.1 GCA_015065845.1 Oscillospiraceae bacterium | reverse complement strand
TCTACACTAAAATCCACTCGATAACTTAATTTTCAAGGTGATTTTTAAGTGCATTTTTACCCGCTTGTAGTATCTATATACAACTTCGGAGTGCTAAAACAACATCTGCATTAAAATCCACTCGACATCTTAATTTTAATGGTGCTTTTTTAACCGCCTTTTCACCCACTCGCAGTATCTATATACAACTTTGGGGTGAAAAAAACGGTTTCTACAACCAAATCTGTTCGTTTTCTTTGTTTTAAACAGATTGTTTTGGTTTTTAGTCTTTTTTCACCCACTCGGTGTATCAGTATACGCCTTCGGGGATAAATAAAATGCCTTCTACACTAAAATCCACTCGATAACTTAATTTTCAAGGTGATTTTTAAGTGCATTTTTACCCGCTTGTAGTATCTATATACAACTTCGGAGTGCTAAAACAACATCTGCATTAAAATCCACTCGACAACTTAATTTTAATGGTGCTTTTTTAACCGCCTTTTCACCCACTCGCAGTATCTATATACAACTTCGGGGTGAAAAAAACGGTTTCTACAACCAAATCTGTTCGTTTTCTTTGTTTTAAACAGATTGTTTTGGTTTTTAGTCTTTTTTCACTAGCTCGTAGTATCTATATACAATTTCGGGGTGCGAAAATAATATATGCATCAAAATCCACTCGACAAATCACTCTATTGTGTTTTACCCACTCGGCGTATCAGTATACGCCTTCGGGGATAAATAAAATGCCTTCTACACTAAAATCCACTCGATAACTTAATTTTCAAGGTGATTTTTAAGTGCATTTTTACCCGCTCGTAGTATCTATATACAACTTCGGGGTGAAAAAACGGTTTCTACAACCAAATCTGTTCGTTTTCTTACGCGTAAACAGCTTGACACCTAACACCTAACACCTAATTCCTAATTCCTGTTTCCTGCTTCCTGTTTCCTAAATTTAACATTTTTTTAAAAATTTTTTTCTCCAAATTATTGACCGATGGGAAACATTGTGCTATATTCTTTTTGCGAAAAATTAAGAATTGTTAAGATTTTTAGGGATGTGAAAAATTATGTGGTTTTGGTTTTCAATTGCTGCGTTACTTTGTTGGAGTGGTTCTGACTTATTCTCTAAAATCGGTTGTGCCGATTCAAGAGATAAATACAGTCATTTCAAAATGGTTACTGCGGTCGGCATTGTAATGGGTATTCACGCTTTTTATGAAATTTTTGTTTCGGGGGTTGATTTCAATTTTGCTGCGATGCTCAAATATTTACCAGTGTCATTACTTTACATAGGTTCAATGACTTTAGGTTATTTAGGTTTAAGATATATAGAACTTTCTGTGTCTTCACCAATTTGCAATTCATCAGGTGCGTTAGTGGCACTTCTCTGTATTATAAGTGGTGATGTTTTAGCAGTGCCACAGTATGTTGCAATTGCTCTTGTTTGCCTTGGCGTTGTTGGTCTTGGCTTTGTAGAGATGAGTGAAGATGATGATTTAAGAAAGAAAAGACAAGATAAAGCAAATTACAAATATTCAAAAAGTGCTTTAGCAATTATTTTGCCGCTTCTTTATTGCCTTTTAGATGCTTTAGGAACATTTGCAGACAGCCTTGTTTTAGAAACTCTTGATGAAGATGTTGCTAATGTCGCTTATGAATTAACATTCTTAGTTTGTGGTGTCGCTTCGTTTATTTATGTTAAGTTTATTAAGAAGCAGAAGTACTTACCTAAAAAAGAAGGGCCGAAATATATCGGTGCTATATTTGAAACAATCGGTCAGTTCGCTTATATTTACGCAATAGGTGACGCGGCTCATGTTGCTATGTCTGCACCTATTATTTCTGCTTACTGTGCAGTATCTGTTCTCTGGGGAAGACTTTTCTTAAAAGAAAAACTTTCATGGAAGCATTATTTAACAATCTTAGTTGCAGTTGCAGGTATTGTAATTCTCGGACTTTATGATGCTTGATAAAAAATCAGGAACAAGGTTTAATCCTTGCTCCTGATTTTTTAATTATATAACTTTGCCGTTTCTTCCGCTTTTTTCTTGATTTCATAAATCAAATCATTAGGTGATTTTACTTTTACTCTTGGACCGAATTGTAAAATCCACGCAATAAGTCCTTCGCTGACTGCGGCATTTGTTCTCAGAATAAATGAGTTTTCATCATTTTTCTGAATTTTTACAGATTTACCGAAACGGTCGAGCATAACATCAAGTAAATCGTTGTTGCATATAAGTTGAATTGGTTTTGGTTCACCACTGAACATATTGAATGATTTGTTGGCATAATCTGCAGCATCAAATTTATTTGTGTAATTTGAAACTTCTGAAAAGTGACGGGATTTCTCAGTTGTAGCCGAAACAGATTTTATTCTGTCAATTCTTACATGCATTAAGTTGTCATATTTTTCGTTATTACATATTAAATAATAACTGTCATTTGACCATATAAGTGCGTATGGACTTACCTTATGTGTTTTTTCTTCTGTTGCAGTTTTGAATTCTTCAGTTATTTTTCTTTTCTGGTAAACTATGCTGACTTTAAGGTTTTTGTTTATTGCTTTGTCCAGTTCACTTATAGTGTAATAAATTCTTTCGTTAGATGTTTTAGGTCTTTTTTCAACATATACTTGTGAATGAAGAATTTTAGATTGTTTTTGTGAAAGAAAACTTTCAAATTTTTCTACAAGTTCTGCAGTTTTGTTTGCAGAGATAAAGTTAGCTGCCTGAATAGCGTCAGAAATAAGTCTTATTTCTGCTTCCTGAAATTTTCTTTCGCCTAAAAAATAACCCGCGTTACCTTTTTCGGTAGATTTAATAATGTCATAACCGAATTCTCTTAGAACATCTATATCTTTATAAATTGATTTTCTTTCTGCCGAAATTCCTTCATTCTGCAATTTGTCACAAAGTTCAATTGCAGTGAGCGAATGTTCTTCATCAGTGTATTTTTCTAGAATATCTGCAAGTACAAGTAATTTGAGTTTTGAATTTTTTACACCAGCCATAACTTTTCTCCTGAGATTTATTTGATTTCATAATACCAAAAATATAAATTCAAGTCAATAAATTATAAAAGATGTACAATTGACAAGATTACAAATTATTGGTAAAATAAAGAAAAAGGGCAGAAAGGATGGTTTTTATGGTAAATGGCATTTTAGGTTATTCAACTTATTACAACAATAACGAGTCTTTAATACGCGGTGCTGATATGGCAAAAGAAGCAGAAAAGGTAACTCGTAATGCAATTCCTGTAAAACAAGCCTCCGATACTGCTCAGAGTAATGCCGCAAATTATGGCGGATTCAGTAAATCAAGTCATTTTGAAGGCAGTGTCAATGGACTTGCAAATCAGGTTAAAATGAAAGTTTTAGGTGAAGATGAATTAGGTTTACTCAAAAGACCTGATGATGTGAAAACTCCACAAGAAGTTATGGAGGAAAGCGAGTGCAAAACTTGTGCTGAAAGAAAATATCAGGATGGTTCAGATGACCCTGGTGTTTCATTTAAAACTGCGGCACACATTTCACCTGAACAGGCGGCGGCAAAAGTAAGAAGTCACGAGTATGAGCATGTTGTAAGAGAACAATCTAAAGCAGACAGGGAAAATAAAGAAGTTGTAAGTCAGAGTGTAAGACTTCACACAGATATTTGCCCTGAATGTGGCAGAACCTATGTTTCAGGTGGAGTTACCAATACAGTAACACGAGGCAAAGGCGAACCCAAAGAGCAAGTAGAGCCGGAACAATCAGTGAAAAACGAAGAATAAAGTTGTTAAATGTAATTGCTAATCGGCTTTTGTCGGTTAGCATTTTATTATTTACAAATTTCAAAATTAGGTGTATAATTATCTGTATATGTCCATAAATTAACAAAAAATATTTTGAAAGTGTGGTGTTACTTGTGGTAGGTCTTAAAATTGGTCTTGATATTGGTACCGGTAATGTTACTGCGGCTATTGAAGGTAAAGGTGTAGTTTTATGTGAACCTGCAGTTTTAGCTCTTGAAAGAGATACAGGTAAAGTACTTGCGGCAGGTAAAGAAGCACTTAATATGACCGGCAGATGTCCCGATGCAATCAAACTTGTCCGTCCACTTCTTTCGGGTGGTATTTCAAACCTTGAAAACAGTAAATTGCTTTTAAGAAAATTTATTGAAAGAATTTGTAAAAATAAGATTTTTAAACCTACTGTTGCTGCTACAATGCCGGCAGGGCTTACAAACTTAGAAAAAAGAAATATTCTTGAATGTATCTTAAATGCTGGTGCGGGCAGAGCAGTTTTAATAGAAGAACCACTCGCCGCGGCACTAGGTACGGGTGTTATGTTAGATAAACCTTACGGCACAATGATTGTGAATGTCGGTGCAGGTACAACAAGCGTTGCAGTTATTACTATGGGTAGTGTTGCAGTTGCTAAAAGTGCCAAAATCGGTGGTAACGATATGGATAAAAAGATTAAAACACATTTAAAAACAAATCGTGGTGTTGCAGTAGGTAAACTGACTGCTGAAGAATTAAAAATTATTTTAGGCGGTGCAGAAATCCGTGATGAAAGTATAGTTGCCATTTCAAAAGGTAAAGATATGTCTGATGGTATGCCTATGTTTTTTGAAGTCACCGCAGAAGAAATACACTTTGCAATAAGAGAATGTATTGAAGAAATCTGCAAGGCAATAACAGAAGTTTTAGAAGTTACACCACCTGAATTAGTCAATGATATAACTGATGATGGTATTTTCCTTTGTGGCGGTCTTGCGAGTATGTACGGACTTGATAAATTTATAGAGAAACAGACAGGTATCAAAGTAAAAATCCCTGGCAGAGAAACAGAAATTGCCGCTTTGGGTGCTTTGAGAACATTGGTTGAAGAAGATTATCTTTCACAAAATGGTTACCATTTTGTTACATTAGAAATTATGGAGTGAGTGTGTTCGAACCAGATATGGTTTAATACAATCACTTTTTCCCGTAACATCGTTAAAACTTTTGAAATACGGCAGTATTCCTGCGAGTTTTGCCTTGTTACAGAAAAAACTGCCAAGTATTAAACTTCGCAGAACCTGAAATGTCCGAGGTCTCGTGCATTTTGGATTTTCTTTGGCGAAGGTATACTGGCGTATATCAAGACAAAAAAATACAAAAGGCGCGTGAAATCGGACATTTAAGGCATATTTGGTTCGAATACACTCACTCGTAGGAGTTTGATTATGAAATTACTTGTTATTGATGGAAACTCAATATTGAACAGAGCATATTACGGTGTAAGATTGCTTTCTACAAAAGATGGCAGATTTACAAACGGTATTTATGGCTTTTTAAATATTTTTCTTTCATTGTTGTCAACTTATGAGCCGGATTCGGTTGCAATAGCATTTGACTTAAAAGCACCGACTTTCCGTCATAAAATGTATTCTGACTACAAAGCGGGGAGAAAACCCGCACCAAGAGAATTAGTCGAGCAGTTTGCACCTTTGAAAGAATTACTCACAACTTTAGGTTATACGGTAGTTGAAAAAGAAGGCTATGAAGCAGATGATATTTTAGGTACACTTTCTGCTTGTTGTAAAGAAGATGATTTTTGTTATATTGCAACAGGTGACAGGGATTCTTTGCAGTTAGTAAAAGAAAATGTAAATGTGGTTTTAGCATCAACAAAAGCGGGACAACCTGTTTCAACAGTTTATGATATAGAGAAAATTAAAGAGGAATATCTTGTTACCCCAAAACAACTTATAGATATTAAAGCAATTCAGGGGGATTCTTCTGATAATATACCCGGTGTTGCAGGTATCGGGCCTAAAGGTGCAATAGATTTGATAAGTAAATATGACTCTATTGAAAATATTTATGAGAATTTAAAGAACCTTGATATTAAAGCGGGTACAAAAGTAAAACTTGAGACATCAAAAGAGAGTGCATTCTTAAGTAAAGAGTTAGGTACAATTTGTTTAGAAGCACCTGTAAGTAAAAATTTAGAAGATTATAAAATCAAAGCACCCGATAAAGAAAAAGCAAAAAGACTTTTTGCATCTTTAGAGATGTTTAAACATATAAAAAGGTTTAACTTAGATGAAGATGAAGCAACAGAAGGTAATACTGCAACGCCATCTAAAGAAATAGAAGCGTATCTGGTTGATGATTACACTGGGTTGCTTGATGAATTAAAAAATACAGGGAAAGCATATTTTGTTCCTAAATACAACGATGGTGGCATTGAGTATATTTTCTTCAAAACGGAGAAAGGTGTTGCTGTATTACCTGGTTTGGACTTTATGTTTATGTCATTTGCACAGGAGTTTTTTAGTGACAAAAATATAGAGAAATATACCGACAACTCAAAACATTTATATGCATTTTGTGAAGTTAATGGTTTTAGTGCAGAAAATATAAAACTCGACACTTCACTGGCGGGGTATCTGCTTAATCCGAATTCTTCAGATTACAGTGTTTCTGCTTTAAGTGAAGTATATGGACTTGAAAAAGTTAAAGTAAAAGCAAGTGATGATGTTCTTTCTATTTATGAGGATGAAAAAGAATATATTAAAAGTGCTGCGGTAATTGAATCACTTTCACTAAAACTTATGAGTGCAATTACTGAAAATAATCAGGAAAAATTACTTTATGAAATTGAAATTCCGCTTTCAAGGGTATTGGCATCAATGGAACGTGAAGGTTTTTCTGTTGATAGAGATGGAATTGTTTCTTATGGTGAAAAACTAGCGGATATTATTGCGGTTAAGTTAGGCAATATTTATGCTCTTGCGGGTTGTGAATTCAATGTTAATTCACCAAAACAATTGGGTGAGGTGCTTTTCTCAGAAGATAAACTGAATTTACCTCATCAGAAGAAAACAAAGAGTGGTTATTCAACAAATGCGGAAGTTCTTGAATTCTTAAAAGATAAGCACCCTATAATTCCTGAAATTTTAGAGTACAGAACACTTGCAAAATTAAAGTCAACATATTGTGACGGACTTTTAAAAGTTATAGATAATGACGGAAGAATTCACTCAACTTTAAATCAGACAGAAACAAGGACAGGCAGAATTTCTTCAACAGAGCCAAATCTTCAGAATATACCTGTAAGAACTGAACTGGGCAGAGAGTTAAGAAGATTTTTCAATGCAAAAGATGGGTTCGTTCTGGTTGATGCAGACTATTCGCAAATTGAACTTCGTGTACTTGCCGCTATGGCAGAAGACGAAATGATGAAAAAAGCATTTATAGAAAATCTTGATATTCATACTGCTACTGCGTCACAGGTATTCTCTGTCCCGATGGATGAAGTCACAAGTGATGACAGAAGAAAGGCAAAGGCTGTAAACTTTGGTATCGTTTACGGAATAGGGGCTTTCAGTCTTTCTAATGATATCGGAACTTCGGTACAGGAAGCAGACAGATATATAAAAGGTTATCTTGCAAATTATTCAGGTGTAGCGGCATTTATGGAGAAATGCAAGGCTGATGCAAAAAGCAAGGGGTATGCCGAAACTGTATTTGGCAGAAGGAGATATTTACCTGAACTTACTTCTTCAAATGCAAATCTTCGTAATTTTGGCGAAAGAGTTGCGATGAATATGCCAATTCAGGGGACAGCGGCAGATATTATTAAAATAGCAATGATTAAAGTGTGGGAAAGACTGAAAAAAGAAGTTCCCGAAGCACATTTAATTATGCAGGTGCACGATGAATTGATTATTGAAGCACCCCAGAGCAAACAGGAGGAAGTTTCACTTCTTTTAAAACAAGAAATGGAAAATGCGGTGACAATGAGCGTTCCTTTTATAGCGGATGTTAATTGTGGTAAAACTTGGTATGAGGCAAAATGATTGATGATATTAAAATTGAAGTAATGAATGAAACACACTTAAAAGATTTAGCATTACTTGAAAAACAATGTTTTTCTGTTCCGTGGAGCGAAAAAGCTTTAAGGGCAGAGTTAGAGAAGGAAAACGCAAGATTTTTTGTAGCGATAACCAAAAATGAAGTTTCTGGTTATATTGGTGCAAACAATGTTTTAGGTGAAGTTTATGTTGACAACATTGCGGTTTTCTATAACTATCGCGGTTTCGGTATAGGCGAGTCACTTTTAAGACATCTTATAAAAGTGTCAGAAGATGAAAATTGTGATTTTGTCACATTGGAAGTAAGGGTAAGCAATACCCCTGCGAGAAATCTTTATGAAAAATTAGGTTTTCAGAATATGGGTGTGCGTAAGAATTTTTACGAACAACCAAAAGAAGATGCAATTATTTACACTAAATATTTAGGTGAAAGCAAATGAAAGTTTTAAGTATAGAAAGTTCTTGTGACGAAACTGCCGCAGCAGTAGTTGAAGATGGAAGAAAAGTTCTTTCGAATATTGTTGCAAGTCAGGTTGAAGAACATAAAATTTACGGTGGTGTCGTGCCGGAAATTGCGTCGCGTCGCCATGTTGAAGCAATAAGCGGTGTTGTTAAAAATGCTCTTAGTGAAGCAAACTGCACCCTCGATGATATTGATGCTATTGCGGTAACTTATGCACCGGGACTTATAGGTGCACTTTTAGTTGGTGTCAATTATGCAAAAGGTCTTGCTTTTGCAACAGATAAACCACTTGTGCCTGTTCACCATTTAAGGTCACATATAGCGGCAAACTATCTGACAAATGAAGATTTGAAACCGCCATTTTTAGCACTAGTGGTGTCAGGTGGTCACAGTCACATAGTTAATGTCAAAAGTTATACAGAGTTTGAAGTTATAGGCAGAACGAGAGATGATGCCGCAGGTGAAGCAATGGACAAAGCTGCAAGAACTGTGGGTCTCCCATACCCGGGCGGTGTTAATCTTGATAAGATTTCACAAAATGGTGACGAGAATAAATATAAATTCCCAGTGCCACACCTTTCAACAGGTAAATATGATTTCAGCTTTTCAGGTCTTAAAACATTTGCGGTTAATTTAGTACATAATGCATCTCAAAAAGGTGAGGAAGTAAAACCTGAAGATTTAGGTGCATCATTTATAAAAACTGTTACAGATATTCTCACAAAGAATACAATTTCTGCAGCAAAAGATAATGGTGTTAAACAAATTGTTTTAGCGGGTGGTGTTTCTGCTAACTCAAGACTTCGTAAAAAAATGGCAGAAGAATGTGAGAAAAACGGTTTTACTCTTTATATGCCTGAACTTAAATATTGTGGTGACAATGCCGCAATGGTCGGTTCACAAGGGTACTACGAATTTTTAAGTGGCAAAAGGGCAGACGCAGATTTGAACGCAGTAGCGTCAATGAGCATTACGGAGGAGTACTGAATGCAGAATGCAGAATGCAAAATGCAAAATGCAAAATGCAAAATGCAGAATTTCGGAAGTCCTGCGGACTTGATTATAATTAAATATAGATAACAAAAACTACATTCTTTCATTTTTACTTTAATGAACGAATGTAGTTGTTTTTATAATATTATAATAGCGTTGCAGACCCACAATTCTGCATTTTGCATTCTGAATTCTGCATTTCAAAAAACCCCTCTCTTCGAAGAGAGGGGGACCGCCTTTTCATTATTTTTATCATTTAATATGCTTTCAAACGAATAATAAATTTGTTTTTTATGTAATGTTCCTTGGGTGGTGGAGAGTTCTTAAAAATTTTGAAATGAATAATGAAGTCGCTTACGCTGATGAATATTGAATAATGAATAATTGTGGGGCTACGCCGTAATTATAATTGAAAGTTGAAAA
>SVPQ01000011.1 GCA_015065845.1 Oscillospiraceae bacterium | reverse complement strand
ATTCCGAATTACGCATTACGAATTCCGAATTAAATTGGTCGCCCGTAGTAGTGGGAGTGATTTTTATGTTACAAAAACCCAATCGCTTGCAACACATTTTATAAAATCTATTTCCTGCTTCCTGCTTCCTGTTTCCTGTTTCCTGTTTCCTGTTTCCTAATTCCTGACATCAGCGATATGTTTGCTTACGCAAACGCGATATAACTGCAAAAATGCAGTTGCGATATATACTCGCTTTGCTCGTATGCGATATGATATAAATCCACGAAACACGCCGAAGGCATATCGCATTGTGTAGCAATATATCACATCGAAGATATATCGCAAATCCGCAAGGATTTATATCGCTGATGAAAACGCTAAAGCGTTTTCATCAATCTTCATCAAGTTTAAGAATCGCCATAAATGCTTCCTGAGGAACTTCAACAGTACCGAATGAACGCATTCTCTTTTTACCTTCTTTTTGTTTTTCAAGAAGTTTTTTCTTTCTTGTAATGTCGCCGCCGTAGCACTTTGCAAGAACATCTTTACGCATTGCCTTAACAGTTTCTCTCGCAATAACTTTGCCACCAATAGCAATCTGAATCGGTATTTCAAACATCTGTCTCGGAATGTTATCTTTAAGTTTTTCTGCAATCTTTCTTGCTCTGCCATACGCTTTGTCAGAGTGCACCATAAATGAAAGAGCGTCAACTATATTACCATTAAGAAGAACATCAAGTTTTACAAGATTTGACTTTCTGTATTCAGAAATTTCATAGTCAAGTGAAGCATAACCGCGTGTTCTTGATTTTAATGCGTCAAAGAAGTCGTAAATAATTTCATTAAGCGGTAAATCGTATTTGAGTTCAACACGGTCTGCAGAGATGTAATCCATATTTTTAAATGTACCGCGTCTTTCCTGGCATAAATCCATAATTGCACCAACATATTCAGGTGGTGAATAAATGTGAGCATCTGCAACAGGTTCTTCTGAAAAATCAATTGTTGCAGGGTCAGGGTAGTGGGTAGGGTTGTCAATTTCAATAACCTCACCATTTGTTAAGTGAATTTTATAAACAACGCTCGGAATTGTTGTAACTAAATCTAAATTATATTCTCTTTCAAGTCTTTCCTGAATTATTTCAAGGTGTAAAAGACCTAAGAAACCACATCTGAAACCAAAGCCTAACGCACCCGAAGTTTCAGGTTCATAAGAAAGTGCCGCGTCATTAAGTTGTAATTTTTCGAGTGCCTCGTGAAGATTTTCATAGTCAGCACCGTCAGCAGGGTAAATACCACAGTAAACCATTGGTGTTGCTTGTCTGTAACCAGGTAACGCTTCACTTGCTGGATTGTTTGCAAGTGTTACTGTATCACCCACACGCGCATCACTTACAGTTTTAATTGAAGCGGTAATGTAACCAACTTCACCCGCACAGAGTTTATCTCTTGGCTCAAGTGATGTTGCTCTCATATAACCTGTTTCCACAACTGTAAATTCTGCACCGGTTGCCATCATTCTCATTGTGTCACCGGGCTTAATTGTACCGTCAACAATTCTTGTGTAAACAATAACACCCTTGTAGTTATCGTAAACAGAGTCAAATATAAGTGCTCTCAAAGGTGCATCGTCATCACCCTGTGGGGCGGGAATATCTTTTACAATTCTTTCTAAAACCTGCTCTACATTCTGACCTGTTTTTGCAGATACTTTTGGCGCATTTTCACAAGGCAAACCAATAATATCTTCAACTTCAAGACTTACTCTTTCAGGGTCAGCAGAAGGTAAGTCAATTTTATTTATAACAGGCACTAACTCAAGGTTGTGGTCAAGGGCTAAATATGTATTGCCCAGTGTCTGAGCCTCAATACCCTGACTTGCGTCAATTATTAAAATCGCACCCTCACACGCAGCAAGTGAACGCGAAACTTCGTAGTTAAAGTCAACATGACCGGGAGTGTCAATTAAGTTTAACTGGTAAGTTTTACCATCATTTGCTTTGTAGTCAAGTTTAACTGCGTGAGCTTTGATTGTAATGCCACGCTCTCTTTCTAAGTCCATATCATCAAGTAACTGCGCCGACATATCTCTCTTTGCAACAGACTGAGTTAACTCTAAAAGTCTGTCTGCAAGGGTAGATTTGCCGTGGTCGATATGGGCAATAATTGAAAAGTTTCTTATGTTTTCTTTTGTTACAAGGGACATAAATAATGTGTTCCTTTCTTTTTATTTGTTGTTTTAATTATTTTGAAAACCGTAGCCGAATACTTCATTTGATTCAGTAATAACAGTAAAAGCACCACGGTCAATCTCTTTTACAAATTTGTTTATCTCGGCAACTTCATTTGGTCTTACAACTGAAAGAACAATTGTCTTTTCAGAATCAGTATAACCACCTGAAGCTGAGATAAGTGTAACACCGTGACCAATTTCATCCATAATTTTTTTTGAAATTTCTTGGGGGTGTGAAGTTATAATTAAAAGCATTTTACTTCTTGCTGCACCAAAAATAATAGCATCAACCGCTCTTGAAGTTACAAAAAATAGAATGGTTGAATAAAGAAGTGCTTCAATGCTTCTATAGACAAAAAGGGTAGAGACAACAATAACTGCATCTATTATAAAAACCAATGTACCTAAAGAAAGGTGTGGGTGCCTGAGTTTTATGAGTTTTGCTAAAATATCTGCACCACCTGTAGTGCCACCTCTTAAAAATATAATTCCTACACCTACACCAATAGAAACTCCACCAAAAATTGAAGCTAAAAGCGGTGAATAGATATAATGTTTTTCTAAAAAGAAAGGCAAAATATCTATTAAAGTAGAAGTAAGGAAAGTAGCGTAAAGTGATTTGTAAAAAAACTTTTTGCCAAACTTTTTAAATGAAAAAATAAAAAGGGGAATGTTGAAAGCTATAATAACACTACCAATTGGAATGTTAAAAAGATGGTTTAACATTGTGCCTATACCAGACACACCACCAGGTGCTATATTATTCGGTGCAGAAAACATTACTATACCAAGAGAAAATATAACTGCACCAATAGCTATAACTATATAATCAATAATAGTTTGTTTAATATTATTCAGTAATTTTTGATTTTTCAAGATACTCTTCACCTGTACTTATATTGAATATGTACAGAATTCTTTTGAAATCACCAATTAAGTAAAGGTATCCGTAAAGAGTTTCAAGTCCTGTTGCGTAACGGTAATCTGCATCACTCTGGTTTTTTGGTACATGACCACTGTGAGCGTTTCTGCCGCGTTTAAAAATTGCTTCTTCATCTTCTGTAAGCAGAGGTAACACTTTTTTTATCATTTCTGCCTGACAATTTGCATTTACTAATTTTATAGACTCTTTATGAAGTGCGTTTGTCGGTCTGTTAGCGGTTTTTAAAAGCATTTCTCGTACTAAAAGACTGTAAACCGCATCACCTAAAAAGGCGAGAGTTAAAGGACTGTATTGTTTTGCTTCAGTTTTATTAAGCGGTTCTGAAGAAAATAAAGTGGAATTAAAAATTTCTTTTTCATTAAGGCACATAGTCAAACTCCAGGTCGTAAATACTTACTGTATCACCTTCAGTAATGCCACGCTCAATAAGTGCAGAAATAATACCGCTTGATTGTAAAACATTCTGGAAGTATTGTAATGATTCGTAATCTTCTAAATCAGTTTTAGAAAGGATTTTTGCAAGCCACTCTGCTTCAATAATATAAACATCATCTTCAACACGGATTTTAAAGTCGCGTTTGTTAGCGGTTTTATAAATATCACTTACTGTGATTTCTTCACGCTCATAAATTTTTATAGGTGGCAAAGTAGAAAGTTTCTTTGCAATTGCGTTTATTAAATCCTGAGTGCCTTCTAAAATAGGAGCACAGATTTCAAAGTATTCATAACCTTTGTCTTCAATAAATTTTCTGAAATTTTCTCTTTGTTCATCACTTGCAAGGTCTATTTTGTTACCTGCAACAATCTGTGGGTAGTTTATAAGTTCTTCATTATATTTTTTGAGTTCATCGTTAATAGTTTCAAAGTCTGTAAATGGGTCTCTGCCTTCACTACCACTGACATCAACTACATGAACAAGCACACGACATCTTTCAATATGTCTTAAAAATTCGTGACCAAGACCGATACCGTCACTTGCACCTTCAATAATACCCGGAATATCAGCAATAACAAAACTGCTTTCTGGCCCCATTCTTACAACACCGGGAACAGGGATAAGTGTAGTAAAGTGATAGTCAGCAATAATAGGTTTCGCTTCGCTTACAACTGAAATAAGTGTACTCTTACCAACATTAGGGAAACCAATTAACCCTACATCCGCTAAAAGTTTAAGTTCAAGTGTAACATCCCATTCTTCACCTGGCATACCATCTTTTGCAAAACGCGGAACTTGTCTTGTAGGTGTGGCAAAGTGAGAGTTACCCCAACCACCATTACCACCTTTAGCGGCAATAAATGTTTCGTCTTTACTCATATCTGCCATAACAGCGCCGGTTGAATCTTCTCTTATTACTGTTCCTCTTGGAACTTTAATTATTAAATCCTGACCGCGTTTTCCGCTACATCTGCCACCGCGACCGTTTTCACCGCTTTCGGCTTTATATTTCCTTTTGTATCTGAAGTCAGAGAGGGTGGAGAGGTTATCATCTACCTGAAAGACGATGTTACCGCCTTTACCGCCATCGCCACCATCAGGGCCACCAGCGTTAACATATTTTTCTCTATGAAAGGCAACAGCACCATTACCACCATTACCTGCGATTATTTTAATTTTCGCTTTATCTACAAACATAGTATTTCTTCCTTTTGTTATTTAATACATACATAAGTCATTATACTATAATATTATAAAAATATAAATAGTTTTTCTGAAAAAATATAAATTAAAAAACACAAAAAATAGAGTGTACCGAACAGAATACGAACAAAATAGAACATAAAAAGTGAAAAAAGTAGTGTTTTTTATCATTTTTCTGCGTTTTTTAATATAAAAGTACTATTTAAAGGACAGAAAAAAGAAAAAATAAAGAACATTTGTGTTGACATTTGTCAAAAAGATGATATAATTGATTCATAAACAAATGTTCGTTAAATGTTCGTTTGATTTTCAGGAGGTATTTTTTATGACAGGTACAACATTTTTTAGATTCGTTTTAGAAACACTCGTAGTTTTTGCAATTGGTTACTGTATTTATCACGAAGCAGACATTATCCGTTTTGAAAAAAAATTAGTACGCTTTTTAAAACGCGCTAAGAGAATAATCAAAGAAGAAATCAGAGAAAGTAAAAAAGCAAAAAGGGAACAGAAAGTTAATAATATTGTTGAATTAAAACCAAATGATGAAACTGATGTTTACTATGAATATTTGCTTGATAAAGTCAGCTGAAAAAGATATTGTAAAAAACAGTTGACTAACACCGACTATAGTTATACAATAAGTTTAAGTAGGTGTTAAAATGACAGTCGGAATAGATACAGTTGAAATAAAACGCATAAAAGAGTTAATAAATAAAGAACGCTTTTTAGAGCGTGTGTTTTCAGAAGATGAAATTAAAGAGTTTGGCTTAAAAAACAATAAACCGGAGCATATTGCGGCAGCATTTGCAAGTAAAGAGGCTTTTTCAAAAGCGCTCGGTACAGGTGTTTCTGGTTTTAAACTTACAGAAGTTTCTTTGCTTCATCTTGAAAACGGTAAGCCATATCTTAAGTTTTCGGGGAATGCGTTATCAATTGTTACTGAAAAAGGGCTTTCATTTGATGTGAGTATTACTCACACAGATTTACTTGCAACTGCAGTTGTTATAACTTTTTAGGTGGTGTTAAAATGGGTACAAGATTTATTCTTGATTATTCAAAAGCAAGAGATTTGTTGCCGAAACGACCAATTGATGGTAACAAAGGTACTTTCGGCAGAGTTTTAATTATTGCTGGCAGTTTGAAAATGATTGGTTGTTGTGATTTAGCAGTAAAAGGTGCTTTAAGATGTGGGGCAGGTTTAGTAACCCTTGCTTTTCCTGATTGTATTTATGTACCTCTGGCATCAAGACTTACAGAAAATACTTTTTTACCACTTCCATCTAAAAATGGTAAACTTTCAGTTGAAGCGTTACCTTTGCTTTTAAAAGAAATTAAAAAGTGTGATACAGTTGTATTCGGTTGCGGTGTTGGTTTAAGTGATGATATAAGAACGATAGTTACTGAATTAGTTCTTAAATGTGAGAAACCATTGATTTTAGATGCAGATGGACTTAATGCACTTGCAGACAATGTAGATATATTAAGATACGCAAAATGTAAAATTCTACTCACTCCACATCCTGGTGAAATGGCAAGACTTATAAGAAAAGATGTTGAATTCATAGAAAAAAACAGAGAAAAAGTTATAACTGTATTTTCAAAACAGTATAATGTTAATGTCTTATTAAAAGGCCATAACACACTTATCTGCAAAAGGGACGGCACATTACTCTGCGAAAATAAATCGGGAAATACAGGTCTTTCAAAAGGTGGTTCTGGTGACTTGCTTTCTGGTATGATAGCGGGTCTTACACCATCGTTAAATGGCAGTTTATATCAGGCGGCGTGTCTCGGTGCTTACATTCATGGGTTAACTGCAGAACTTGTAAGTAGCAGGTATACAGAGTATTCAACATTACCGAGCGATTGTGCAGATAATATAGGTTACATAATTAAAGCGATTAACGAAAGCGAGTGAGTGATTTAAAACGACTTTCACTTTTTTTGTTATGTTTACTATTTTGTTTTTTATTTTCTTCCTGTAAAACAGAGTTTTTAAAACAAAGCAATTTTAAGATGGTAGATTTCAGTGAAGTGCAAAAAGTCCAACTCGTAACAAATGATGAAATTTATAATATCCTTTTATCTGAGAGTGATAATGGGTGTGTAACTATAAATTTTACTGATGAAGCACCAGACATACTTCTGGATATGAATATAAAAATCACGAATGATATTTGCGAAATTCAGAGCGATGATATTAATTTTTCTACAAGTATCAATAATTTTAATAATAATTTTTTGCCTGTTGTAATATATAAATTTCTTATGGAGACAGATTTCTGTAATGAGCAGTTTAACTTTGAAAGTGAAGACAATGTGTATTTTCTTGAAAAAACTGTGTTGGGTAAAACACTTATTTTTAAAATTCAGTTGTCACTTGATGAATTATCTCAGAGTTATATAATAGAAATAAAATAACCAAAACACAAAATTTATGTGAATTGGTTATTTTATTTGTTTTTTATGTTGAAAAAATATTCTTAATATGCTAAAATTGTTATAAATATGTTAATAATTTTTAAAGGAGAAAGATTATGGAAGCATTAGAAAGAGCTTTACTATATGCAATGCCGAACTTTATGGGTATAGCAATTATAATTATTATGGTGATAAGCAGACGAAATGTGTCTTTGAAGAATTTAGAAAAAATGTATTTTGATAACACACTCATTTCTACTGCAATTTTCTTGTTCGTAGGTTCAATGCTCTGGTTCTGTGAATGTTCCTCGGAACCATTCGTTATTTTCCTTAACAGAATTTGTTCGTTCGCTTATAGTTTGGTGTTACCGGCAATTGGTATGTTTTATGTTTTTTATTGTGAATGCAGAATGTCAACTGAAAATCAGGTTCCAAGAACCAAAAAGTTCATTTTTATGTTTCCGGCAATACTTAATGCAGTTGTAGCGTTGTTGAGTGTATTTACAGGTACATATTTTGAAATTGTTGATGGTAAATATGTTCGTGGTCCGCTTTTCTCAATTCCGTTTGTAATTTTGTTTGCGTACCTTATTTATTCAGCTGTTACAACTTTCCTTACATCAAAAAGACAAATTAACTTAACAAAAAAACCTGAGTATTTATATCTTTCAGCTTTTTCAATATTACCTATCATCTGTGGTGTAGTGCAAATTCTTTTTTATGGTGTAGAAGTTCTTGCACCTTCGTTGGTTGTTTCTTCACTTATAGTTTATAATGAGGCACAGAACAGACTCATTTCAATTGACCCTCTTACTATTACAAACAACAAATGGCAACTTAACAGATGCTTAGAAAGAATAGGTAAAACCCTTTCACCGCAAATGATGCTTTTTGTTATGTTTGTTGATATTGATAATTATCGTTCTATTGTCAGAAGTTATGGCAGAGAAGCAGGTAATGAAGCAGTTGTTGAAGCAGCAACAAGACTTAAAAAGATTGTTTCAGGCTCTCATGATTTCCTTTGCAGAATAGGTACCGACCGTTTTGTTATTGTAGCACAGCGTCCCAGTGAACCTGCAGCGGATATAACAAGAACAACTTATGCTAAGAAGTTTGAAGAATTAGGTAAACAGGATTTTAAAGCGTATGACCTTAATGTTTCAATTGGTCTTGCAGGTGCAGAAACAATCAACAGTATGGAAGATGTTGATATGCTTATTAACGAAGCAGAAAAGGATATGAAAAAAATCCGTAAGGTTGCAAGAAGATTTTCTAAGATGAGTAAATCTTCATTATATGGTGGTAACTATTACGAAGAAGAATAATAAAAACAAAAACTTCTGACTGCGATAGTCAGAAGTTTTTTAATATAATAAGATTTAACTTATTTCTTTAAAAGTGATGCTGCAGCTTCATCAAGGAAGATAACAACATCTTTGTGGTTTTGTAAAATAGAAGCGGGTACATTTGGTGTAACTTCACCTTCAACCATATTTTTTATAGCTTCTGCTTTTTTCTCACCAGTCGCAATAAGCACAATCTTTTTAGCTCTCATAATCTGCTCAATACCCATTGTAAGAGCGTAGTGTGGCATTGCACCTTCATCAAAATAAATTTTATTAGCGTTTATTGTACTGTCTGTGAGTTTAACTTTAAATGAACCAACTGTAAATTCGTCTGCCGGTTCGTTAAAACCAATATGTGCATTGTTACCGATACCTAAAAGCTGAACATCAATTCCACCAGCATTGTTGATTTCTGCATCATATCTTGCACATTCTTTTTCAGTATCTTCTGCATTACCATCAAGGAAGTGAACATTTTCTTCTTTAATATCGAGTGAATTAAAGAGTTGTTCGTGCATAAATGTGTAATAACTGTTTTTGTCATTTTTTGGTAAATCACAGTATTCGTCAAGATTATAAGTCTTAACATCTTTAAATGAAATACCGCCTTCATTATATGTTTTAATAATGTTCTGGTAAGTTGGAATTGGAGATGCTCCGGTTGCAAGTCCGAGAACCGCGTTTGGATTTTCCTTTACTGCATCAGTAAAAATTTTAGCAGCTTCTACACCGATTTCTTCAGCAGTCTTAAAAATCTTAATTTCCATTTTTATCACCCTTTTTAAAATATTACGATAAAATTATACCACAAAAAATAAATAATAAAAGGGGAATTTTGGTTTTTTTAAAAGAAATATTGAAAAATTTTAACAAAATGTTATAATATTATAGATGATATATTCATTTTGAGGTGTTACAATGATTAAAAATATTGTTTTTGATATGGGTGGAGTGATTTTAGACTTCAATCTGAAAAAAACAGTTGAAGCAGAGTTTAGTCCCGAATATCACGAAGTAATATACGAGCATGTGTTCGGAGAAAACAGTGTGTGGAAAACTCTTGATGAAGGTATTTATACTTTTGACCAGGTTATTCCTGGTATATTAGAAAAAATCCCAGAAGAGATTCACGAAAAAATTACCGCTATGGTAACTGATTTTTACGATTATATGCCACCATTTAAAGAAACCTACGAACTTATTAAAGAGTTGAAAAGTAACGGGTATCCTATATATCTTCTTTCAAACGCAACACCGCGTTTTTTTGACAGATATTTAGATGTTCCGGCATTCGACTTTTTTGACGGCTTTTTTATTTCGTCGTGTTATAAACTTTTAAAACCAAATAAAGAAATTTACGAGGCTTTTTGCAATAAATTTTCATTAAAACCTGAAGAGTGTTTCTTTATTGATGATTTAGAAGCAAACATAAAAGGTGCAAAAGATTATGGTATGAGCGGTTTCGTTTTTTCTGCACCAGATACCGATTCGTTAAAATTGGCTTTGAGAGAAGCCGGTGTTAATATTTAAAAAGGGGCATTATTATGAAAAAAATTATTACATTATTAGTGGCATTACTTACAATTACTATGGTGTTATTCTCTTTTACTGCATGTAAAGATAAAACACCTCAAGAACTGACAACTGATAACACAGTTACAACTGATAATATCCGTTATGGTTATTCAGCAGAAGTTACTTCAACTTCTTTAAAGGTTTACAAAGATGATGTTTTTGTTCAGGAACTCAGTTACCCTGAAAACAAAATGGATGTTTTTGTATTAGGTTTTGCACAGAATCATATTGCTTTTCAGGATATGAACTTTGATGGTAATGAAGATATTTGTCTTACAATTTCTGCAGAAAACGGTATTTTTAATTACTGTTGTTGGATATATGATGTTGAAAAAGGTGAGTTTGTTTATAATGAAACCCTTTCATCATTTACATCAATGTCTTTAGATACAGAAAATAAACAGGTTGTTGTTAGTGAAGTGAATGGCGGAACTGTTACTTATGTTATTTATGAATGGGTTGATGGTGAACTTGAAAAAGTTACTACTAAAGATGAGTTACCTGAAACAGTTACAAACACAGTTCTCGGTTCAACAAGTTCAGATTCTACTGCTTCAAGACTTCCTGAAACCACCCAGAATACCAATGTAAATAATAACAATGACAAACCGGTAAAAGATACTACAGTACCAAACATTATCACACCTCAACCGGAAGTTACAAACTCTACTGGTAGCGGTTCAGGTAACGGCATTAATTACACACCTGACCTTTATGGAAATGAATGGTATTGATTTAGAATGAAAGGTAAATAAACTATGTCAGAAGAAATGAAAATTATTGAAGAACAAACCATAGAAGAAACACCAAAAACTATTGATAATAAAATGTCCTTAAAGGAAGAAGCAGAATCATTTAAATTCTTTAAAAATTGTTCTGCGACTTTAAAGAAACTTTCAGTTGCAATGTTTGTAATTAACTTATTCTTTATTGTTGTTGGTGTTGTAGTAGGGGCATTTGTTCTGAGTGCTTACTACGGTGTACAAGTTGTAGCATTACTTGCAGTTCCGATTATTTCTGTAGTAGCAATTTTTGTAATTATAGCAAGGCTTATTTCTGCTTTAATTTATGGTTTTGCAGAAATTGTTGAAAAACACGAGAAGTGATTTTCAGGAGGAGTATAATAAATGAAAGAGTTGTTTGTGAAACTAAAAGAAGCTGAATGTGATGTAGAGGGTGCATTAGCTCGTTTTCTTGATGATGAAGAATTGTACGAGCAGTTTTATGGGGAACTTTTAAATGATGAAGCATTCGGTAAATTAGGTCTTGCTTTAGAAGAACGCAGAATAAGTGATGCGTTTGAATATGCACACACATTAAAAGGTATTATAGGTAATATGGGTTTGACACCACTTTTTGAAACTGTCTGTGAAATTGTTGAACCCTTAAGAGTTGGTAGTATTGAGGGCGTTTTAGTAAAATACTATGAACTTTTAAAACAAAGAGAATATTTCAGTCAATTTATACAATAAAGTACTTGACAAACTTTTTTTGTAGGTATATAATTCTTACATAATTTTTTCAGGAGGTAATGTAGATGATTCGTAATTTTTCTTATCGATTTTTTTACTTTATAAACGCGGATTGTCTATGTGCCGAGTAAGAGTTTTACTTTTGTATATAGTCAGTCTGCATTTCTGCTGTGTGTTTTTTCATAGTAGGTTTGCAGACTTTTTATTTTATAATAATTTTTAGGAGATATAATTATGATTTCAGAAAAAATGATGGGTCTTGGCAAAAAAAGTTCCGTAATCAGAGAGATTTTTGAATACGGAAAAAAAAGAAAATCAGAAATTGGTGCAGAAAATGTATTTGATTTCAGTTTGGGTAACCCCAGTGTTCCTGCACCGAAAGAAGTTACTGAAATAATGAAAGAATTTTTAGAAACTGTTCCTGCAGAAGTTCTTCACGGTTATACTTCCGGCCCTGGTGACATTGGTGTAAGAACTGAAATTGCAACCTACATAAAGAGTAAATTTAGTGTTGATGCTACACCTAATCTTATCTATATGACTTGTGGTGCAGCAGCTTCGCTCACTATATCATTAAACGCACTTGTAAATTCAGGTGATGAAGTTATTGTCTTAGCGCCATTTTTCCCTGAGTACAGAGTATTTGCAGAACAAGCAGGTGCAATTTTAAAAGTAGTTCCTTGTAAAACTGAAGATTTACAGATTGATTTTTTTGAACTTGAAAAAGCAATAACAAATAAAACAAAAGCAATTATTGTAAACTCACCTAATAATCCGTCAGGCGTAATTATTCCTGAATGTGATATTATAAAACTTTCGGAACTTTTAAATAGCAAACAAAAAGAATATGGTACCGATATATATCTTTTAGCAGACGAACCATACAGAGAACTTGTGTTTACAGGTGAAGAAGTTCCCTATATCCCGAAATTCTATAAGAATACAATTGTTTGTTATTCATACAGTAAAGCTCTTTCATTACCTGGTGAAAGAATCGGTTATATTTTCGTTTCACCGGAACTTAAAGAGTGTGGCGATGTTTTTGCCGCTGTATGTGGTGCGGGCAGAGCGTTAGGTTATGTTTGTGCACCAAGTCTTATGCAGTATACTATTGCAAAATGTCTTAATAAAACAGCAGATGTTTCTGTTTACGAAAAAAACAGAAAAGTTCTTTATGATGCACTTACAGAATATGGATATACAGTAATTAAACCTGATGGTGCATTTTATATGTTTGTAAAATCACCTGAAGAAGATGCAAACAAATTCTGTGAAACAGCAAAAAAATATGAATTGTTATTAGTGCCAAGTGATGATTTTGGTGTAAACGGTTTTGTAAGAATTTCTTACTGCGTTTCACCTGAACAAATAGAAAATTCATTACCGGCATTCAAAAAACTTATAGAGGAATATAAATAATGAGTGATAAAAACGAATTGCAACAGGCAAGAGAAATTATAAACGAAGTCGACAAGCAGATTGCAGTATTATTCGAAAAACGAATGAATGCCGCAAAAAAGGTTGCCGATTACAAAAAGAAAAACGGACTTCCTGTTGAAGATAAAGACCGCGAAAAAGCATTGGTTGAAAAAATGCTTGATTACATAGAAAACGAAGAACTTAAAACTTATTATATAGGTTTTATGAATAACACAATGGAACTTTCAAAAGCATACCAGAGAAGATTACTTGATGGTATGAAGGTTGCATTTTCAGGTGTTAAAGGTGCATTTGCAGATATTGCTGTAAAGAGAATTTTCCCGTATGCTGAAAGAGTGTCTTATAAAAACTTCAAAGTGGCATATAAAGCAGTAGAAAATGGTGAATGTGACTGTGCAGTTCTGCCTATTGAAAACAGTTACGAGGGCGATGTTGGTCAGGTTATGGACTTAACATATTTTGGTTCTCTTTATATCAACGGGATTTTTGATTTACCTGTAGAACAAAATCTTTTTGGTACAAAAGATGCTGATATTAAAGATATAAAATCTGTAATAAGTCATAAACAAGCACTAGGTCAATGCGCAGAGTACATAAATGAACACGGATTTGAAACTGTAGAAGAAGTCAATACTGCAGTTGCCGCTAAAAAAGTTTTTGAAATGAATGACAAAACCCAGGCAGTTGTTTGCAGTATTGAAGCGGGTGAAGAGTACGGTCTTAAATTGCTCGATAGAAAAATCAATAAAAATAGTACAAATACAACCCGTTTTGCAGTATTTTCACGAGTTCAACGCGATGTCTCACCAACAAGTGATACAAATTTTATTCTCTTGTTTACAGTTAAGGATGAAGCGGGTTCACTGGGTAAAGCAATTTCTGTTTTTGGCGAGTCAGGTTATAATTTGAAAACACTCAAAAGCAGACCATCAAAAGATGTTATATGGAATTATTACTTCTTTGTTGAGGGCGAAGGTAAACTCACAAAAGAAGCAGAAGATGAACTTATCACATCACTTTCAGAAGTGTGTACCAATGTAAGACTTGTTGGTAAATTCAGTAAAGAAATGAGAATTTAAGAAACTTATGATTATCAATCTAAAAACATCGGGTGGTAGTTATAATATCACTCTTAAAAGAAATGCACTTAACGAAGTTAATAAAATTTTAAATATTAAAGGCAAGGCTTTAATTGTAACTGATAGCGGAGTTCCGCGTGTATATGTAGAAACTGTCGCAAACCAGATAGAAAACAGTATTATATATACATTTCCTCAAGGGGAGAAAAGCAAAAATTTTGAAACATATTCAGCACTTTTAAAAACTCTTGCTGAGAATAAATTTGACCGTAAAGACTGTGTTATTGCAGTAGGTGGTGGCGTTACTGGTGATATGGCAGGTTTTACTGCCGCTACCTATATGCGCGGTATTTCATTTTACAATATACCTACAACACTTCTTTCTCAGGTTGATTCTTCAATCGGAGGTAAAACGGCAATTGATTTTGAGGGTTACAAAAACTTAGTTGGTGCATTTTATCAACCTGAAGCGGTAATTATTGACCCGAATGTTTTAAAATCATTAGGAGAGCGTCAATTTAACAATGGTCTTGCAGAAAGCATTAAAATGGCGGCAACTTCTGACAGTGATTTATTTCAGCTTTTAGAAAACAATGATGCAAAAGATATTATTGAAGTTGTAATAGAAAAATCACTTCTTATCAAGAAGGCGGTAGTTGAAGAAGATGAAAAAGAAACAGGACTCCGTAAAGTTCTCAATTTCGGTCATACTATCGGTCATGCTATTGAAACAGTTACTGGTCTTGATGAACTTTATCACGGTGAATGTGTTGCTCTTGGTATGATGTATATGTCGAGTGGTGAAGCAAAAGAGAAAATTAAAAATCTTCTTGTAAAAAACAATCTTCCGACAAGTGCCAATTTTGATATTGAAAGAGTGTTTGAAGCATTACAACACGATAAAAAAGCGGCGGGTAGTGGTGTTAATACCGTATTCGTAAACAAAATAGGTGAGTTTGAATTTAAGTTTTTAGAATATGAAGAAATTTATAATATTCTGAAAGGAGTCTGAAAATGAAAAATACATTAGGTACAAATGTAGCGGTTACTGTATTTGGTGAAAGTCACGGTAAAGCAATTGGTGCAGTAATTGATGGTTTGCCGGCAGGCGTTACGGTTGATGAAGCCTTCATTTCACATCAACTTGATTTAAGAAGACCTTTTGGTAAAATTTCAACTCCTCGTCAGGAAGCTGATGAATTCCAGATAGTGAGTGGTGTTTTTAATAACAAAACAACAGGAACACCGATATGTATTGTAATACCGAACGAAAATACAAGGTCAAAAGATTATAATTATGGCATTGCAAGACCTGGTCATGCAGATTTCACGGCATATATTAAATATAACGGTTTTGAAGATTATCGCGGTGGTGGTCATTTCAGTGGTAGAATTACTGCAGGCATTGTTTCTGTGGGTGCAATTGCAATTGATTTGTTAAAGGAAAAGGGTATTACACTTGGCACTCATATAAAAAAATGTGCAGGTGTTGAAGATGTAGATTTTACAGATTATATAACAGAAACAGATGCTTTGAATAAAAAAATCTTTGCTACACTTGATGACTCGAAAGGCAAAGAGATGATTAAAAATATAGAAAAGGCTGCTGCAGAAAATAATAGTGTAGGCGGAATTCTTGAAACAGTTGTTATGGGACTTCCTGTTGGTGTAGGGGAACCGTGGTTTGATTCGGTTGAAAGTATGCTTTCACATGCTCTTTTTTCTGTTCCTGCAGTTAAAGGTGTTGAATTCGGTTGTGGCTTTGAGTGTAGCGATATGCTTGGCAGTCAGATGAACGATGCATTCTTTTATGATGGTGATACTGTTCAGACCATAACAAATAACAATGGTGGAATTAATGGTGGTATTACCAACGGAATGCCAGTTACATTCAGATGCGCAATAAAACCAACACCATCAATTTCAAAAGAACAGGATACAATCAATTTTATTACTAATGAAAATGTAAAGAGTTCTACTCACGGCAGACACGACCCTTGCATTGTGCACAGAGCGAGAGTTGTTGTAGACAGCGTAACAGCAATAGTGCTCTGTGATTTACTTTCACAGAAATTCGGTACAGATTGGCTCGGTGAAAAATGATGGAGTATGGTTGCATCGGTAAAAAGTTAGGGCATAGTTTTTCAAAAGAGATTCACAATGCGTTAACTGATTATACCTATGAACTTTGCGAAATACCTGAAGAAAACTTAGATGAATTTATGGTGAAGAGAGATTTTAAAGCTATAAATGTCACTATTCCTTATAAAGAAAAGGTGATACCACATCTTGTGTTTATTTCAGATGAAGCAAAACAGATAGGTGCAGTAAATACAATAGTAAATAAAAATGGTGTATTATATGGTTACAATACAGATTTTTATGGAATGAAAATGCTTATTGAAAAAGCAGGTATCGATATAAAGAATAAAACTGTTGCAATTTTAGGTAGCGGTGGCACATCGAAAACTGCAAATGCAGTTGCTGAATTTCTTGGTGCAAAGGTAGTTTATAAAGTATCAAGAAATACAAAAGATGATTTTATTTCTTACGATGAACTTTATAACATAAGTGATAATATTGAAGTTATTATAAATACTACTCCAGTGGGTATGTACCCTGATATTTATAATTCGGCGGTAGATGTTAAACGATTTAAAAATCTTTCCGGAGTAGTAGATGCAGTATATAATCCACTCCGTTCAAAAATTGTTTCTGATGCTTTGTCGCTTCAGGTAAAAGCGGTTGGTGGTCTTTATATGCTTGTAGCACAAGCAGCTGCGGCAGTAGAGAAATTTATAGAAACAGATGTAAGCGAAAAAGAAATAGAAAGAGTTTACAATACACTTTTAAAGTCTAAAGAAAATATTGTTCTTATTGGTATGCCATCTTGTGGAAAAACTACAATAGGCAATATTCTTGCAGAAAAATTAAGTCGTGAATTTTTTGATAGTGATAATCTTGTAGCAACAACTGAAAATACAACAATCCCCGAAATTTTTAAAACTAAAGGCGAAGACTATTTCAGAAATAAAGAAACAGAAGCAATATTTACACTCAGTAAAAATAATTCTTGTATTATTTCAACGGGTGGCGGTGCTGTTCTTAGTAAAAAGAATATAGATTTATTAAAAGAGAATGGTAAAGTAATCTTTTTAGACAGACCACTTGAAATGCTTATAACTACTTCTGACAGACCTCTGTCATCTAACAGAGAAGATTTAGAAAAGCGTTACAATGAACGCTACAATCTTTACAGAGAATATGCAGATGTTGTAATAGATGCAAGTGGTAGCATTGAGAATGTAGTAAATCAGATATTGAAGGTGACAATATGAAAATTTTAGTAGTGAATGGACCTAATATAAATATGTTGGGTATTCGTGAACCTGAAATTTATGGTCGTGAAACATACATAAATTTAGTTGAGAAAATTGAGAAGTATGCAAAAGAAAACTGGGTAGAAGTTAAGTGTTTTCAGTCAAACCACGAAGGCGATATTGTTGACGAAATACAGAAAGCATATAAAAACTTTGACGGTATTGTAATTAACCCTGCAGCATACACCCACACAAGTGTTGCTATATTGGATGCTTTAAAATCAGTTGGTATTCCTACAGTAGAAGTACATATTTCAGAAGTTTCAGAGCGTGAAGCGTTCAGGCAGATAAGTTATGTTCGTGAATACGCTTTTAAGACAATTACAGGTCACGGAACTAATGGCTATTTAGAAGCAATTGACGCTTTACTTGAAAGGATGCGTTAAATGGTAGCAGAAATTTTTAAAAGCACTGCAAAAGGCAAAATAAAGGCGAGAGCATCAAAAAGTTATATGCATCGCGCTTTAATAGGTGCCGCACTTTCAAGTGGGGAAACTGTTATTGAGAATATAGCAGAGTCCGAAGATATAACTGCAACAACAAAATGTTTGAAACAGTTGGGGGCAGAGTTCGCTTTTTGTGGTGATACTGTAAAAGTAAAAGGTATCAAGAACAAAGGTGAATTTAAAAAAATAAACTTGTTTGCAAATGAAAGTGGTAGCACATTACGATTTTTAATTCCTGTTTCTCTGCTTTTCAGTGAGAATGTTGAGTTTACTGGTAGCAAGAGACTTTTAGAAAGACCGCAAACTGTTTACGAAGAAATTTTACCGACAAAGAATTGTTTTATAAATCGTGACAGCGAAAAAATTACAGTCGGTGGTAATTTAAAAGGTGGGTTGTTCCAGTTTAAAGGTGATATAAGCAGTCAGTTTTTAACAGGACTTTTATTCACTTTGCCACTTCTGAATGAAGATAGCGAAATAAGACTTACTACCGATTTACAAAGTTCGCCTTATATAGATTTAACATTAGAGATTCTTGGTGAATTTGGTGTTAGTATAGAAAGACCTGACGACAGAACTTTTAAAATTAAAGGTAATCAGGAGTTTAAAAGTACCACTCTTTATTGTGAAGGTGACTGGTCAAATGCAGCATTTCTTGATGCATTTAATTTAATCGGCGGTAGCGTTACTTTAAATGGTTTAAATGAAAATAGTACCCAGGGCGACAAGATTTACAGAAAATACTTTGAAAAATTGAAGCAGGGTACACCTGTTTTAGATATTACCGACTGCCCTGATTTAGCACCAATTTTAATGACAATGGCTTCAATTCTTAATGGTGCTACATTAAAAGGAACAAGTCGTTTGAAAATCAAAGAGAGTGACCGTGGAGAAGTAATGAAAAAAGAACTTTCAAAATTCTCTGCTGATATTACGGTTCTCGATGACGAAATTATAATAAAAAAATCCGATTTAACTCCACCTGAAGCAATTCTTTGTGGGCACAACGACCACAGAATTGCTATGTCACTCACGATAATTTCGAGTGTATTCGGTGGCAAAATCGAAAATGCAGAATGTGTTAATAAAAGTTACCCGTTATTTTTTGAAGATTGCGAGCAACTTGGTATAAAAATCTTTAAAAATGGAAGTGTTTTAAAATGAGTATGAATTTCAAAGGGAAATTACCAATTCCTCAGGAGGTAAAAGAAAGATTCCCTTTAAGTGCTGAAATGGTAGCACAAAAGGCCAAGAATGATGAGGAAATCAGAAAGATTTTTTCTGGTGAATCAGATAAATTTTTGCTTGTAATCGGACCTTGTTCTGCTGACTATAAAGATGCTGTTTTAGATTACATACACCGTCTTCGTAAAGTTCAGGAAAAGGTACAGGATAAAATATTTATAGTACCAAGAATTTACACAAACAAACCAAGAACAACAGGTGATGGCTACAAAGGTATGGTTCACCAACCAAACCCTGATAAAGAACCTGATATGTACGAAGGTATTGTTGCAATTCGTGATATTCATATGTCAGCTTTAAAAGAAACAGGTTTTTCTTGTGCAGATGAAATGCTTTACCCTGATAACTACCGTTATCTTTCAGATATTCTTTCTTATGTTGCAATTGGTGCAAGAAGCGTTGAAAATCAGCAACACAGATTAGCTGCAAGTGGTCTTGAAGTACCGGTTGGTATGAAAAACCCAACAAGTGGTGATTTATCAATTATGATGAATGCAATTACTGCTGCACAACATAAACATACATTTATTTATCGTGGTTGGGAAGTAACAAGTGACGGTAACCCTTATGCACACGCAATTATGCGTGGTTTTGTTGACAGAGATGGTCACTCTATTTCTAATTACCATTATGAAGATTTACAGAAATTAAGCGATTTATATGCTTCTTCAGGACTTACGAATCCATCAGCAATTATAGATGTAAACCACGCAAACTCTGGTAAAAAATATCTTGAACAAATCAGAATTACAAAAGATGTTCTTTACAGTATGGCACACAATAACGACATCAAAAAACTTGTTAAAGGTTTGATGATTGAAAGTTATATTGAAGACGGTGCACAAAAAATTGGTGAAAATATCTATGGTAAATCTATTACAGACCCATGTCTTGGTTGGGAAAAGACTGAAAGACTTATTTATGATATAGCAGAGTCTTTATAATATTTTTAAACCACAACTGTAAAAAGTTGTGGTTTTTTGCTTGACTAACAAAGTAGACTGATGTATAATGTAGAAAAATAAAATTGGAGGAAAATAATAATGAAAAAAATTCTGAGCATTATTATGTCAGTCGTTTTTGCTGTAGGGGTGTTTGTTTCTGTACCTGTTACAATAACTGCAAATGCCGCTTCTCAAAGTGATTTGACATTCAAACTTAACAGTGATGGTAAAAGTTACTCTGTTACCGATTGTAAAGATGATGCAACAGGTGCAATTACTATACCATCTACATACAAAAACAAACCTGTAACTAAAGTTGGTGCAGGTGCATTCCAGTTCTGTTTCAATCTTACATCAATAAAAATTCCAAATACTGTTACTCACATTGGTGAAAGTGCATTTTCACAGATTCATTCTGTTAAAAGTATTACTATTCCTGATAGTGTAAAGGTTATTGGTGAGTCTTCTTTCAGCAATAACAACAGTATTACATCTATAAAAATTGGCAAAGGGTTAAGTACTATTCCAAAATTCGCATTCAGAAATAATTACAATTTGAAATCCGTTACAATTCCGGGTAATGTAAAAACTATTGGCTTGGGTGCTTTTGCTGATTGTGGCAATGTAACTGTAGTAAATATTAAAAATGGTATTACAGAAATTGGTGAATTAGCGTTTTATATGAATATTAATGTTGAAACTTTAATTCTTCCGGAGGGATTGAAAACAATTGGTAATCAGGCATTTTATGGCTTAAATTCATTGAAAATATGTGTTGTTCCATCAACAGTCACTTCAATTGGCGAAAGAGCAATAGGCTATCAGAGTTCATCAACACAGATAACAGGCTTTAAAATATACTCTAAAAAAGGTTCTGTTGCAGAAAAATATGCAAAGAATAATAATTTTTTGTTTGCAGAAACAAGCAAACTCACACTTAAAGTTCCGGAAGTAAAAGTTTCTAACACAAAACAAGGTATAAAAGTTGAGTGGAATAAAATCAGTAATGCGCAGAGCTATATTGTTTACAGAAGTACATATAACACAAAAACTAAAAAATGGTCAGATTGGTCTGCGGTAAAGACTTATGTGTCTTCAAATCAATATACTGATAAAAATGTCGGACTTGGCACAAAATATCTTTATACTGTAAGAGCAGTTAATAGTGGTGTTTTAAGTGGTTACAAATCTTCCAAATCAATAAGTTATAATGTTACACCAACAGTTTCTTATAAAAATGTTTCAAACGGTGTTTCAGTAAGTTGGGGTACTGTTCCAAATGCTACGGGCTATGTAGTGTATCGCTCAAAGTACAACACGAAAACAAAAAAATGGTCGGGTTGGTCAAATCTCAATACTGCAAAATCCAATAAAAGTTCATGGATTGACAAAAATGCTAAAAGTGGTGCTATATATAAATATACCGTAAGAGCACTTAACGGAAGTTTCAAGAGCAAATATAATAAAAATACAAAAGAGATTTTATATTTAAAAACACCTACAGTGAAATCGGCAAATTCAACAACAGGCGTGAAGGTTAGCTGGAATAAAATTACAGGTGCAAAAAATTACGATGTTTACAGAAAAATTATAGATGACCTTGGTATCAATAGTACAAAATGGGTGAAAATTACTACAGTAAGTGCAAGTAAAGATTACTTTGTAGATAAAAATGTAAAAAATGGTTATGAGTATGCATATACAGTGAAGGCTACAGGTAAAACTGCTAAGGGTTCTTATAAGAGTGATTACAAAAGTTCTTCAACACTTATTTATCTTTCTGCACCAGAGGTAGCAGTATCCACTGAAGATAATGGTATAAAAGTTTGCTGGGATATAAATGAATGTGCAGGTAAAGGTTATAAAGTTTATAGAGCAGTTTACAATACAGAAACAGAAAAATGGTCATCGTGGGAAGTTATTAATGATATAACAAAAGCAGAAATTTGTGAATATCTTGACCAGTCAGTTGAAGAAGGTATTACATACAGATATACTGTAAAAGCGCGTTCAGGCAAATATGCTAGTTCATATAAATCATCAGAAGGTATTACTGCAAGTTTAAAAGCAGAAGAACCAACTGTTCCCGAAGAAACAGTTACAAATGTAGTTGAACAATGAATAATAAAAGGGACTGTAAAAAACGCTGAGTTTTTTACAGTCCTTTTCTTATTAGAATTTTAAAAAAGCATTTTGCGCGTCAATATCTCCACCAGTCATAATTTCGTGTGACGCGTTACTTATATGAGTAAGAATTCTTAAAAGGTTTTTGTTTTTTATCCGTAACTTTTTAACAATTCTTAAAGGTAATGAAAGGGCAGAAGTGAAAACATTGTAGTAAGGTGAACCGACTTCGTGTTTTTCTATAGAGCCATCTAAAACAGAATGAAATGCAGAAAAAATCATATCTGTCAATTGTACATTTTTAAGTTGCTTTGCATCTTTTTTAGGCACTGCCTTGCCGAATGTTAAAAGATTCATAATGATTGCAGCTTTGTGAACAGAAATTTCAGAAATAACTTTAAGTAATTCACCTAAGAATAACCAAAGATTTTTTGCTTTCTTATTTGAAATACCAATTGAAACGAGAAGCGTTACAAATTCTAATTTCCTGTTTTCCCTTGCGGCATCAAACACATTTTTGAAAAGGAATGTTGCGTGGTTTTTTAAATAATTGTTTGTGTAGATTTTACCATTGTATTCATATTGTTTTAAAAGCTCGGTTTTTGTGTCTATACCATCATTTGTAACGGTGCAGTAAACAATCGGGGCAGGGTAGCCACCAATTGCACCTAAATTGAATTCGTAAAAATGGTTGCCATTTTCATTTTCGAGTTTTCTTATATGATGCATATGAGAGTGACCTGTAAACATTATAGAAAGCCCGATGTCTGCAAAGTCACGACACATTTTTTCTTTTCTTTCTACCGCACCTTTACCGTTTATTGCTCGGTCAAGTTCTGTGAGAAATACATGGTGGTGTTGCATACCGAAAACCTTATCACCACGATTTTTAGCGTTTTCTACCTCTTTTTTTATCCATTCAAAATGTTCTTTACTGTAACCTGAACCGCCATTACCATCTTGGTCATCATCTAAACAAAAAACAGAAATTCCATCTACAGGTCTTATAACATAAGAAGATTTATTCTGATGTGTAAAATATTCGCTTACCGCTTCTTCAGGGCCGAAATCCTTATAAAAATCACGAAGTTCCTCAGGCTTTAAAGTTTCAACATCGTGGTAAACTTTTGCACCCTCAAATCTTCTTGGGTTACCGTCACAACACCAGTCGTGAGTAGCAGTAACTACATAAACGGGTTTACTTTTTTTGAACTCATAAAGTAAGTGGCGCATTTCCTCATGGGAAACACGCTCACCGTCATTAGAAAGGTCACCTGCAATAAGCAAAAATTCTGCGTCAGAATTCTTTATTTCTTCAAGAGCAGCCGAAATTACGCCTTTAGAATGGGCGAGCATTTTCTGGTCAGAGTTAGCTCTTAAAGTATAAGCAACGCCTGAATTGCCAAGTTTTTCTGAATAGTAATGTGGGTCTGCAATAATTGCAAATTTAACCTGATTATTCATATTTTTACCACTCTATGCTAAATGTGTCACCGCTTCTTGTGTATTTAATAGGGTCGGTGATTTGTTTCTTTTGTTCTTCTTTTAAGCCTTTTTCAAAAGCATTAGCCATTTTTCTGTTAGGGAACTCAATTGTCATATCAAGTTCAATAAATTGAGGAATACCTACATGTAAGAACTTAAAGCCTGTGAGCCACCAGTGTTTTTCAGGACCACGGGTAAATACAAGTTCATCCATATTGTAAAAATCAAAAGACATAGTAAGCATTTCTTCGTCAGTAACACAGTCGAAGTGTTTCATAACTCTGTCAGTAGGTTTGTTGTAAAAACCAATTTCTGCACCGGCAGTAATACCATACTGACCTTTCCAGATTTCCATCATCCAGTCTTTATCATCGTAAGTAAAATAAATTTTAGAGGTTGAGTAAATCATACCAACCATTGGTGCAGCGGTGTCATAAACGCTGTTAAAACCAAAGTTTCTTTGCCATGAGTCCAATTGTGTGTAATAAACATCTTGAATAGGGTCGTAGTCAAAACCGGCGGCTACAAGGATTTTTCTGGCGGTTGATTCATCTTGTGTATTGAAAAGCACATCCTGAACATTTGCTAAATAGTCGCCATCTTCAAAGGTGTTAATTGTAGTTGTTTCAGTTGGTGGGGGTGTGGGTTTTGTGTTCTGATTACTATCTGTTGTTGTAGAAACAGAATTTTGTACCTGACTACTGTTCTGGGTAGCTTGAGTAGTACCTGTATTAGCTACAGCAGTAGTCGTTGTATTATCAGGGTTTGAAATAACAGCAGAATATGTGAAATCTTCACCATAGTAAGGTTCTGTGTAATAGACATCACCAGCAGGCGGGTTAGTAGGCACTACATTACCATTGTTGAGTGTACCGGCAATGTTAAGAAGTCCACAACCAGAACAAGTTATGATAACCATAACTAAAAGAGCAGTTATTCTTAAAATATTAGTGTATTTTTTCATATCTTTCTCTCCATAATCAGTGTTTAAAATCATATACCAGTTAATAATACCACAAAATTCCTTATTTGTCATTAATTTTTAGGAAAATAATATTATTTTAACAATTAGTGGTTAGGGACTAGAGGTTAGTTGTCAGGAATAACAAATAAGACAGGGGACTGTTCTGTGTCTTAGTCTCAGTTGCAAGTAGCAAGTGTGCAAGTTGCAAGGTGAATTAAACAAACCTCAGTTAATTGATTTCGATCAGTTAACTGAGTTGTTTTTCGACACTTTTTTGAATTTTGTTGAAGATTACAAAATCGCTTGATTTATGCTCCTTAATTTGATATATTGAAACAAAGAAAAAGACGCTGGACGGCATAAGACATAGAACACCGCATGATGTCGCAAAAATCACACACAACTAATGAAAGCTACCATTTATACATATTGTGTTTTTTCGAAAACTCATTTCTATATATGTAGACTTTCACGCTAACCGTCCCCTGATTTTTATTATTATATAATACAACAACTTATAAATTTTACAAACCTTTAGTTGATTTGAAGGAGCAATTATATGGTTAATAAAAAGATTTTAGCAATATTTTTAATTTGCGTCATAGTCTTTTGTTGTTTTTCAATAACTTGTACAGCTAAAACTAGTAATGGAGTAAATAATAATGTTAATATTGTTAAGGAAAGTATTTTACCTAAAAATTTAAAATTTTCAGTTCAAGATAACTGTTCCCGACATAGTATTTTCCAACAAGTAGCAGCTTGCGAAAATGGTTCATTTGCTATTTATACTTATGGTACAATGACAGATGGTGTACTATCAGAAACTAACAAAAAGTTTATAGATATTTATGATTCAAATGCTGATTTTTTCAAAGAAATAACTTTCGAAACATCTTCTGATGTTGTAATCGAACTTACAGAATCGACTGTAAATATCTACTTGTATTCTGAGATTATTTGTTACGATTATAAAAAACAAGAAACAAAGTATTTTTCAACCGCTGATTATGAAGCATATAATTCTGGATTTGTAGATTCATTAAGAAAAAATGAGTTTTCTAAAGGTGATTGGGAATATAACTGCAAAAAAAGTTTTTTGGGATATACCAAACTTTCAAGAACAAATGGTTTAGATACCCAGATTTTGTTTGATGCAACAACTGACAATACAATAAATGCTAATGGAATTATACCTGTAATTTCCAGTGTAATACTTTTAATGATTGGGTTAAAAGTCTGGTTGTCAAAAAGAGGAAGTCAAGGACAATCATAATAAGATAAGACAGTGACAATCAGGAGACAATCAGGGACGGATGATTGAGGTAAGAAGTAAGAGTGAATAGTGAAAAGAGGTATCTTGTAAAATGCTGATTCATATTACTTTAAAACTTAATAAAATTAAACAAAACTCAGTTAATTGATTTCGGTCAGTTAACTGAGTTTTTTGTATTTTCAAGAACGAAGAATAAAGCAAAAATGAAAAGAAAAAGTTGTTTTTTAGGGGTACCTCTCTTCGAAGAGAGGGGGACCGCCATTCCGTTGTTTTGCTTGTTTTCATACACTTTCAAGCGAGTAGAAAACTTTATAAAATTTATAATGTTACTTGGGTGGTGGAGAGTTCTTTTATTTAATGAATGATGAATATTGAATAGCGTTGGCATTATTATTCATTCTTCATCATTCATCAGCGTAAGCGACTTCATTATTCATCAAAATTTTTAAGAACTCTCCACCATTCCGTTTTAAATTACTATAATTCAAAATTTATTTATCGCCTGAAAATTCAATAGTTAAATAAACTATATCCAATGAATAGTCCCCCTCTCTTCGAAGAGAGGTACAGCAAAACAAAAACTACATCCTATCATTTAAAGTTTTTCGTAAACTAAAATGATAGGATGAACTTTCGTTATCTCTGCTTCCTGCTTCCTGCTTCCTGTTTCCTGCTTCCTGTTTCCTATTTTCTAAAATTCCTAACCCCTAAATAACCAGAACTTTTTCATTTTTGCCAATAATTTGTAGAATAATAAAAAAATGTCGAAAAATATTAACCAAAAAACTTTGTCGATTTTGACATTTTGCGTCAAAAAAATCCATAGTGTGACATTCTACGATACTGCAAAAAAACAAAGTTTTGTTTATAATCACGATTGTTTTAAAAGTCTATTGCACTAAAATTTTTCAGGTGATATACTTTCGTTACTAACGGAGGTGCATTAAATGAACAAGCAGTTGTCTGTGCTTTTAGCAGACGAAAAAAGCGAGAGTGCGTTAGATTTAGTTTCAGCACTCAAAATGAACTCAATGGATGTGAGAGTTTGTGAAAAAAGTGGTGCAACATTACTTCAATTGATTGAGAGCAAAACACCGGATGTAATAATTATGGATGCTTTTCTTATGCATATTGATGCTTTAGGTGTTTTGCAAAGATTAAGTACATTAAAACTTATGAAAAGACCACTTGTAATAGTCGTTTCAAGTATTGACAAAAGTCATTTTGAAGCAGAAATGATAAAAGCGGGTGCAGATTATTATTTTCTTAAACCAATTGATCCTTCACTTTTAGCAGAGAGAATTCCACAACTTTACAGTTGGAAAGATATAGGCGACAACAAAAGAGAAACATTAGTAAATGATGAAAAAAGTATTGAAGTAACAATTTCTGAAATTATGCATCAGATTGGTGTACCTGCTCACATTAAAGGTTATCAGTACCTGCGTGAAGCAATTAAACGCTCAGTTTATGACCCTGAAATGCTTAACTCTATTACAAAAATACTTTATCCTACAGTAGCCAAAACATTTTCAACAACCTCTTCAAGAGTAGAAAGAGCAATCCGTCACGCAATAGAAGTTGCTTGGGACAGGGGCGATGTAGATGTTTTATCGTCATATTTCGGCTACACTATACAAAGTCAGCGTGGTAAACCGACAAATTCAGAATTTATTGCAATGATAGCAGATAAATTAAGACTTAAAATGAAAATATCCTGAAAATAAAAATAACAACCTTTATTTTATTGACTTTATTCTATTATGTGATAAAATTAAAGGTGGTTATTTTATTTTTAGGAAGTGAGAATTTATGGAAAAATATGCGAGATTCAAATATATGCCGTGTTTACCTTTGGGTGAAGATGGCAGAAGAATTACTGCTTCAAAAAAGCATACTGATTTATCAAGAAAAGCAGCAACTGAAGGTATGGTGCTTTTAAAGAATGATAATAAAACATTGCCTTTATCTAAAGACTCAAAAGTTGCTCTTTTCGGTAAAGCAACTATTGAATATATAAAAGGCGGTGGCGGTAGTGGTGATGTTTATGTGCCATATATCCGCAATGTGTTTGAGGGTGTAGAAGAAAAAATCTCTTCACAGAATATCTATATGCCACTTATTGATTTTTACAAAGACTATGTAAAAAGAGAAAGTGTAAATATTCCTTCGCAGGAAGAAATCAACGCTACATGGGATATTGTTAATAATATGGATTTCTGCACAACCCGTGACGATATGACTTACGACACATTTGCTTCTATGCATGTTAAAGAACCTGCAATTGAAAGCAATATGATTAAATCAGCGTCTGAATTTGCAGATACAGCAATTGTTACATTAAGCCGTTTTTCTGCAGAGGGTGTTGACCGCAGACCAATAGAGGGTGACTACTACCTTTCAGATGTAGAAAAAAATCTTTTAAATGAAGTAATAAAATGCTTTAAAAAAGTAATAGTTGTTATAAACTCGGGCGGTGTGCTTGACTGCGAATATTTAGCAGAAAACTCTGGTATAGGTGCAATTCTTATGAGTTGGCAGGGTGGTCTTGAAGGTGGTAGTGCAATAGCAGATATTATCTTTGGTGACAAAAACCCATCAGGTAAATTAGTTGATACTATTGCAAAATCTTATGACGCTTATCCTGAAACAAATGAATTCTGGGAAAGTTTTGACTATGTGTATTATAACGAAGATATTTATGTAGGTTACCGCTATTTTGAAACAATACCTGGTGCAAAAGAAAAAGTGCGTTACCCATTTGGTTTCGGACTTTCATACACAACATTTTCACATACAGGTAAGGTATGTTTAGAAAAAGATGGTAAAATCTTCGCTATTGTAGATGTTAAAAATACAGGTGATGTAGCGGGTAAAGATGTTTTACAACTTTATTACAGTGCACCACAAGGTGTTTTAGGTAAACCTGCAAGAGAATTGGGTGCATTTAAAAAGACAAAACTTTTAAATCCTGGTGAAAGTGAAACACTTGTTATGTCATTTGATGTTTCATCTATGGCAAGCTTTGACGATTTAGGCAAAATTCAGAAGAGTGCTTATGTTTTAGAAAAAGGCGAGTATCAGTTTTACCTTGGCACAGATGTAAGAAATGCCCAAAAACTCGACTTTACATACATAGTAAATGAAGATACTGTTACAGAACAACTTAAAAACTGGTGTAAACCATTTAAACTCGAAAAAAGAATGCTTTCTGATGGTAGTTATGAAAATTTACCAATGGGTGAGCCTGAATATTACTACGCTAAAAACGAACCAATAACTGCAAGAGCACCAGAAGAATTAAAGAAATTTGATTCGGTTGGTTCTGAAATTACAATGGATGAATTTATTGCACAAATGACTATTGATGAGCTTATGTATATCGTAGGTGGTCAGAAACAGGTTGGTATGTGTAATACAGGTTCATTCGGCGGTATAGAAAGACTTGGTATTCCTTATGTTCCGACTGCGGATGGTCCTGCAGGTCTTCGTCTTATGGAGTCAATCGGTATTCCTGCAACTGCATGGCCTTGTGCTACACTTCTTGCTTGTTCATGGGATTTGGACTTAATTTATGAAGTAGGTGCAGCAGGTGGTGCAGAAATAAGAGAAAATAATTTAGGCGTTTGGTTAGCACCTGCACTTAATATTCATCGTGACCCACTTTGTGGCAGAAACTTTGAGTATTATTCTGAAGACCCTGTTGTTTCTGGTAAATGTGGTGCGGCGGCAATCCGTGGTGTGCAATCACAGAAAACTGCAGTTTCAATGAAACACTTTGCTTGTAATAATAAAGAAGCAAATCGTTACCAGAATGACTCACGCATTTCAGAAAGAGCATTAAGAGAAATTTACTTGAAAGGTTTTGAAATTGCAGTAAAAGAGGGTAAACCATGGACTGTAATGTCTTCATATAACCTCATTAACGGTCAACACACTTCGGAAAGCTACGAACTCTTAACCGGTATTTTAAGAGATGAGTGGGGCTTCACAGGTATGGTTGTTACTGACTGGGGCGTAAAAAATGACCCGGTAAAAGAAGTTAAAGCAGGTAACGACCTTAAAATGCATTGTGGTTACCCTGAAGACCTTAAAAAAGCACTCGACAGTGGAGACTTAACCCGAGCAGACCTCGAAGTTTGCACAAAAAGAATTCTTGAGATGTTTATGAAGTTGGCTTAGTTTAGGAAACAGAAACTAGGAACTAGGAATCAGGGGGATGATTGGTTGAAAAAACACTCAATCACAGAACACCTCGTGATGTCGCAAAAATCACACACTACTAATTAAAGTCGCCAATTAAATATATTGTGTTTTTTCGTAAACCTATTTATATATATGTTAGACTTTTACGCTGACCGTCCCCTGATTTTTCTTTATGATTTAATAGATGAAGTATGTATTGAAATTATGGAGTGGAACCATGGAAAAATATTGTAAGAAAGTCGCTGTTATATTTTTAGTTGTAATTCTCTCTATTTATTGGATTTCGGTTATGTGCGTTGTATTGGGTGAAGTTGATATCTCTTATCAAGGTTTTGCAATAGATAGTAAAAATAATTTGTATATCGGTTGTAATTCTGGTGTTATAAAAAATTATAATGAAAAAAACTTAATAGGAACAATTTCCGCTCAGACAAGTCGAGGATATGATTTTACTATACTAGAAAATGACAATATATATATCGATTGTGGTGATAGAGCTCACTATATTGATTTAAACGGAAATGTTCTGGAAACGATAACGAAAGATATTCCTAAATTTACTGATTTACGCCCTTCAAGCAAAGAGTTTATATCCAAAGATGGAACAATCTACAGATTGGAAAATGCTTTTGGAAGAGTAAAGATTGTTAAATATTCGAATACGCAAAAAAAGATTATTTACGAAATGCCATTGTTTGATTTTTTTATGAAAGTTATTGTATCTTATGGAACAGTATTATTTATGATAGCAGTAACTCTGTTAGTGTGGAAGAATCGGAGACAATCAGAGGACGGATGATTGAAGTAGGAAGTAAAAGTTAAGAAGTAAAATAAAAACAGGAAGCAGTGTTAATTCTACTGCTTCCTGTTTTCTGGTTCCTAGTTCCTAGTTCCTAGTTCCTGTCTTTACATCTTCCAACTCTTTCCTATGCGGAAAATCTACTGAAAAGATATGGTCAATAAACGATTTGTTTAAATTATATCTTCTTGGTACTCCGTGAATGGACCATTCACTTTCATAAATAATATTGTGCTCCTCAAAAATTTCAAGACATTTCTGATAGTTTTCAGAAACAATACCTCTTAAAATATTTTTGTTTTCCCACGAAATGATACTTTGTATCTGTGGGTCATTCTGTGATTTGTTTGTGAGTTCAGTTATATGTTCATCAATTAAATATGCAGTAAATAGTTTCAAAACCGGTGTCAAAGCACCGCTTTGCCACATATCTTCAAAAATCTGTGAACTTAAAATTCTGTGATTTTTAAGGCATTTTGTAAGTATCGGTAAAATTTCATCGGTCATTTTTGACCATTTTCTGAATGTGATTATATCAACTTTTAAAGTGTTTTCGTGATACCTTGCGTAACCTATTGTAGCAAGTAATCTGAATGCATTTTCAACATCAACATCATAAATTTCTTCATCTATAAGCCAGTCTTCAACAGTTTTTCTGCTTACTTCCAGTACCTGATTTGTAAGTATGTAGTAAAGAATAATCATTTCATCATCTGTTGTAATGTTGAGTTGTTCAAAAACAGGGTTGGAAGAAATAAGGGTAGGGGAAGATTTGGTTGTAATTCTGTTTACTACTACATTATATCTGTTTATAAATGCATTCATTGCATTTGTTGCAACTGTAAGGCTTGGTGGAATAATATCCAAAGACCCCTGAACAACATCATAAATATAAGCAATGTCTTCACTTACATCAAGTTTGAAAGTTCTGTAAAAACCATTAATGAAACCATAAATCATATTCTGAGTTATTTCCGGTAGCATTACAGGTAAAAGGAGTGCTTCGCCATCAAACACAAAAGCACCAGTTAAATTGTTGCAATAAGCACTTTCTAAAAATTTCATTGAAAGTATAGGAATATTAACGCAACTGCATTTTAACATTGCGTTTATCTCATCAATATTATTTACTTTGCCGTCATTTGATGGTAAACCACAAAGATAAATAAATTCTTTAGGAATCCCCATATTTTGAAAATATTCAGAAAGAAGTGTAGCAATATTTTCTTCATTTATGTGGTACGCTATAAATATTTTAAAACGCTGTTCCATAAATCAGAAATCCTTTCGCCCAAAATTTTCTAAAATACATTATATTATTCTTTATGCGAATAATCAATAATATTTTTTTGTGTCGTATTATTTTCGTTAAATGTTATAATTAAGTTAAGTTCAGTTTATAACTTTTGCTATAGAAAACAATTGAATTACACGACAGTTGTTGTTTATTTTCTTCCAGAATTTGACAATAATTTGTCAATCTAAGAATTATTGTGTAAAAGGTAAAATTTTACGGAAAAGTTTTGTCTATTTAGAATTATTGACACTTTGTTGTAAGTATTATATAATCTTATAGATAGTGTATTGTGATAAATTATGCACTTTTATTAATACTATAAAGAACTAAAAAGCTCATTGAAAGGTAGGTTCTAAAATGGCTTCTAAATTACGCGGAATAAAACTTAAGAGCAGAAAAACAACTGAAGGTATGGCTTCAGTTAAAATGCCTGCTCCAAAGACTGTTACTATTCCGATGTCAATGCACATTGGTAAGCCTGTTACACCAATTGTAAAAGTTGGTAGTGAAGTTAAAGTTGGTACTCTTATTGCAGAAGATACTAACAATCTTTCAGCTCCGATTTATTCAAGTGTTTCAGGTAAGGTAACAAAACTCACAGATTTAACAACATCTAATGGTAGTGTTGTACAGATGGTTGTTATTGAATCTGATGGTGAAATGACTGTCGATGAAAACATCAGAAAACCTGAAATTAATTCAAAGGAAGATTTAATTACTGCTATTAAAAACAGTGGTATGGTTGGTCTTGGCGGTGCAGGTTTCCCGACTTATGCAAAATTCACTTCAGACAAGCCTGTTGAGACTCTTATTATTAACGGTGCGGAATGTGAACCATATATCACAAGCGACACCGCAACAATGGTTGAAAAATCAGATGACATCAAAATTGCAATTGAGTCAATTGTAAAATATTTCAATGTAAAAGAAGTTATTTTAGGCATTGAAAAAGGTTCTGACGAAGCACAGAAGAAAATGGAAGAGATAGCAGCTTCTGTTTCAGGGATGACAGTAAAAGTGTTACCGTCACTTTACCCACAAGGTGGCGAAAAAGTTTTAATTTATCACACAACTGGTAAAGTGGTTCCAAATGGTGCTTTACCTATAGATGTAGGTTGTGTTGTTATAAACTGTTCAACAATGGCGGGTATTGGTAACTTTATAAAAACAGGTATGCCACTTGTTGAAAGATGTATTACAGTAGACGGTGCATCAGTAAAAGAACCGAAAATTGTCGTTGCTCCTGTTGGTACACCTTTAAAAGATGTGTTTGATTTCTGTGGTGGCTTTAAAGAAGAACCTTTCTCAGTTCTTTATGGTGGACCTATGATGGGTGTTGCAGTTCCCGATTTATCAGCACCTGTATTAAAGCAGACAAATGCAGTTTTAGCACTTACAGAAAAAGAAACAACAGTTCCAAAAGAAACAAACTGTATCCGTTGTGGCACTTGTGTTACAAATTGTCCATTTGGCATAACTGCCCCTGCAATTACTAAAGCATATAAAAATAAAGATGCTGAAGCAGCAATAAAAGCGGGTGCAGAACTCTGTATGTTGTGTGGTTGTTGTTCTTACAACTGTCCTGCAAACAGACCACTTGTTCAGACAAATAAATTGGCAAAAGAATTAGTGAGAGAATATAAGGCAAAGGAGGCAAATAAATAATGGAAAACAAACTTCATATTTCTGTGTCTCCGCATATTCACAGTAAAAGAAGCACACAAAAAATTATGCTCGATGTTTTAATAGCTCTTTTACCTGCAACTATTGCGGGTGTAGTGATTTTTGGCATTACATCATTAGCAGTTATTGCAGTTTGTGTGGGCGTAGCAGTTCTTTCAGAATTCCTTTTTAATCTAATAGTAAAAAAGCAACAGACTATAAGCGATTTAAGTGCTGTAGTTACAGGTTTACTTTTAGCACTCAATTTACCTGCTAATGTACCGCTCTGGCAAGCGGCAATTGGCACACTTTTCGCTATCATCATCGTTAAGTGTCTTTTCGGTGGTATTGGTAGAAATGTTGTAAACCCTGCAATTACTGCAAGAGTATTTATGCTTGTTGCATTCTCTTCTCTTACACAGGCAGCATTCCCGGTTGACTCAACTGCAGGTGCAACACCACTTCCAGAAATTGTAGGTGGATTACAATCGGCTGCTGAAACCGGAACATCTTTTGATGTATTAACAGTAGTAAGTCTTAAAGATTTATTCCTCGGTAATGTAGGCGGTGCAATTGGTGAAACTTGTTCAGTAGCACTTTTAATTGGTGGTATCTACCTTTTAGTAAGAAAGGTTATCACTTGGCATATTCCGGTTGCGTTTATTGGCACTGCGTTTGTATTTAGTTTAGCACTTCACGGCTTTGACCCAATAGCGGCATTAAGTCTTGTTCTTTCCGGTGGTCTTATTTTAGGTGCTATCTTTATGGCAACTGATTATGTAACATCACCAACAACCCCACTTGGTAAACTCATTTTTGGTATCGGTGCAGGTTTAATTACAGTATTGATTCGTGAATGGGGTATTTACCCTGAAGGCGTTTCATTCGCTATACTTATAATGAATATTTTAAATCCATATATTGATTCATTAACCGCTCGTAAAATGTTTGGGGGTGCGAAGAAATGAAATATTTTAAAAGTGTAATATCTTTAACAGTAATTTGTGCTGTTATTGCAGTTCTTCTCGCCTTAACAAACTCAATTACAGCCCCGATTATTGAAGAGAATGCTTCAGCAGCAGCAAACGAAGCACTTCTTGTAGTTTATCCTGATGGTGGCGATTTTACTCAACTTGATATTTCAACTTACGAACTTCCTGCAACAGTTACAGAAGCGTATTCCGCAACTAATGGTGGCTATGTTATAAAACTTATTACATCAGGTTACGGTGCAAATATGGTTCTCATGTGCGGTATTGATGGCAGTGGCACAGTTACAGGTGCTACTTGTCTCTCAAGCGGTGAAACTTTAGGTTATGAAAAAACTTACGGTGATTCATTAAAAGGTAAAACAGCAGAGGATATTGACGCTGTTGAAACAGTTTCAGGTGCAACAATGACAACTGCTGGTTATAAAAATGCAGTAAAAGACGCACTTAATGCAACAATTATTCTTGGTGGTGGCTCTGTAGATATCCGTTCTGAAGAAGAAATCCTTAACGATAATCTTTCAGAAGCACTTCCTTCAGCAGAAGGTAAATTTGTTTCTTGGTTTATGGTTGAAGCGTTAGAAAATGTTGATGCAGTTTATGAAGCAGAAAATAAAACAGGTTATGTTCTTGTTTCTGGCGAAGAATTTATTGCTATTGATAATACAGGCGCAGTTTTAAGTACAGTAGCAGATGATGTAAAGGCTACTATGGAAGCAAATGCACAGTTGATTATTAATTCTTCAACAGAAGAAATTGATATTTCAGGGGTTGCAGATATGCCTTCACAAATAAAGAAAGCATATAAGACAACAACAGGTAATTATATATTTGATGCAGAAGCAGCTGGCTATGGTATTAATGGTGATGAGTATACAAGGTCAAATGAGACTATAAAAATAAAGATTTCTGTAACTGCGAGTGGAACGATAATTGCATGTTTGACAGAATACCAGAATGAAACACCTAAAGTTGGTGATGTTTGTGCAAAAGCTGAATATTATACACAATTTAATGGTAAAGTAGAAACAGAGTTTGAAGATATCGAAACTGTTACTGGTGCAACTGTTACAACTGGTGCTTATAAGACAGCAGTTTCAAAAGTATTTGAAGCAGTAAAATTATTGGAAGGGGTGGCCTAAATTATGAAAAAGAATAATTATTGGAAAATCTTAATTACAGGCCTTCTCAAAGAAAACCCTGTATTCGTTCTTATTCTCGGTACCTGCCCGACACTTGCTATGTCAAACTCTGTAACAAGTGCGGTTGGTATGGGTCTTGCAGCAACAGCAGTTTTAATCTGCTCTAACGCAGTTGTTTCGTTGCTTCGTAAATTTATTCCTGATTCAGTTCGTATTCCGTGTTATATAGTTGTTATTGCAGGTTTCGTTACATTGGTAGAAATGTTTATTCACGCTTATTTACCTGACCTTTACGAAAGCCTTGGTGTTTTCCTTGCACTCATTACTGTTAACTGTATTATTTTAGGTCGTGCAGAAATGTTTGCAGGTAAAAATACAGTTGGTAAGTCCGTTTTAGATGGTATCGGTATGGGTCTTGGTTTTACAATTGCGCTTCTTTGTATGGCAACTGTTCGTGAAGTTATTGGTGCAGGTTCATTTGCAGGTATACCGATTCCGTTTATGGAAAACTACAAAATTGAGTTTTTTGTTAAAGCTCCGGGTGGCTTAATGGTTTATGGTATTCTTATCGCAGTTGTTAATATAATTACAAAAGGCAAAGCAATTAAGAAAAAAGAATTCAACTGTGCTGGATGTCCGTCAGCAGGCGTTTGTAATGGCGGATGTAAAGCGAACGAAGCAAAGGAGGGTGAATAATGGATACTTTTAAATCTTTAGTAGCGATTTTATTAACAGCAGTTTTAGTTAATAACTATGTTTTAAGACAATTCCTTGGTATTTGCCCATTCTTAGGTGTTTCTAAAAAACTTAATCAGGCCGTTGGTATGGGTGTTGCAGTTACATTTGTAATGTTACTTGCAACTGCAGTAACCTGGCCAATTCAGGTGTTTGTTCTTAATAATTTAGGACTCGAATATATGCAGACAATTGTGTTTATTCTTGTTATTGCTGCATTAGTTCAGTTTGTTGAAATTTTCTTGAAGAAGTTTATTCCGTCACTTCACAAGAGTCTTGGGGTTTATTTACCACTTATCACAACAAACTGTGCAGTTTTAGGTGTTACAATTAATAATATAAAAGATGGCTTTAATTTTGGCGAATCAATGGTAAATTCATTGGGTTGTGGTCTTGGATTTATGCTCGCAATGGTACTCTTCTCAGGTGTTCGTTCAAGAATTGATGAGAGTGATATTCCGGAGCATTTCAAAGGTCTTCCTGCAACATTGATTGCTGCATCATTTGTTTCACTCGCTTTCTTTGGTTTTGAAGGCGTTGTCGATAATTTATTTGCATAAGGTTGGAGAGTGTAAAATGGATATAAATGCGATTTTAATAGCTCTTGGAGTTGTAGCAGGCGTTGGACTTGTTATGGGTATTGTTTTGGCACTCGCTTCAAAATTTTTTGCAGTTGATGAAGATGAAAAAGTTACACTTGTTCGTGAAGCACTTCCTGGTGCTAACTGCGGTGCTTGTGGTTACACTGGTTGTGATGGTTACGCAGAAGCAGTAGCAAAAGGCGAGGCAGAACCAAACTTGTGTATTCCTGGTGGTTCTTCTACTGCAGCACAACTTTCAATAATTTTAGGTGTTAAAATTCAGGAACTTGAACCAAAAGTTGCTTTTGTAGCTTGTGGTGGTGACTGTGAAGCCGCAAAGTCAAATGCGATTTATGATGGTATCAAATCATGTAAAGCAGCTAGTATGGTTTATGGTGGTCCATTTGATTGTGCATATAGTTGTGTAGGTTGCGGAGACTGTGCTGAAGTTTGTCCTGTTAATGCTATTTGTGTTCACGACGGACTTGCTCACATTGACCCCAGAGAATGTGTTGGTTGTGGCAAATGTGTTGGTACTTGTCCTAAACACATTATTAAATTACTTCCTAAAGAGAGTAAAACTGCGGTTATGTGTAGCAATATTCAAAAAGGTGCGCTTGCCCGTACTAATTGTAAAAATGCTTGTATCGGTTGTAAAAAATGTGAACTTAATTGTCCTGAAAAGGCAATCACAGTCATTGATAACCTTGCAAGAATTGATTACGATAAATGTACAGGTTGCCGTTTGTGCGAGGAAAACTGTCCTACCAAGTGCCTTAAACCAATTGACTTTATGAATAATAAAATTGGTTAATATGAGTAAAAACAGAAAAACTAAAAATGATATTATCCTTGCCGTTATTGTTATTGCAGTAGCGGCAACAGGATTGTTGTTGTTAAATATCTTCAGAACCGAAGGAACATTTGCTGTAGTAAAAGTTGATGGCAAGGAAACAGAACGTTATCCACTTTCAGTAAATACGGAAGTAGTTATTAAAACTCAGAATGATGGAAAAAATACTTTGGTAATTGAAGATGGCAAAGCCTTTATAAAAGATGCTTCCTGTCCTGATAAGATATGTGAAGGACATAGTAAAATTTCATTTAAAGGCGAAACAATCGTGTGTCTTCCACACAAGGTTGTAATAGAAATTGTTGCAGATAATTCTGAGAATGAATTAGATGTAGTAGTTTAAATCCGGAGATTTTATGAGAAAGAAAACAAGAAAAGTAGCACTTCTGGGTGTTTTGACTTCAGTAGCACTTGTGCTTTCATACCTAGAAGTAATGCTTCCACCAATATCTACTGCAGTTCCCGGAATAAAAATGGGACTTCCGAATATTATAATAATTTTTGTGCTTTATAAATTTGGTTTAAAAGAAGCAGTAACGGTTTCACTTATAAGAGTTTTTATTGTTGCTTTAATTTTTGGTGGCAATATTATGACACTGTCTTATAGCGTAGCGGGGGCGGTTTTAAGTCTTGCTTTGATGACTTTGTTTAAAAAGATTAATCTTTTTTCTATTGTTGGTGTAAGCATAATTGGTGGTATTTCTCATAATCTTGGTCAGATTCTGGTTGCAATTTTCCTGTTTGATACAATACAAATTGGGTATTATATGATTGTTCTTTCAATTACTGGTACAATTGCCGGTGTAGTTATTGGAATTATCAGTTCAATACTTGTAAAAAAATTAGAAAAACTTGTTTGATTTTTTTAAAATTATTAAATAATTGTTTATTTTTTAACAATACTATTGACAAATATAGGAAAATTTGTAATAATCGACTTAAGAGTGAAAACTCTTTTTGCAAGAAAAATATTATTAAAGGAGAGGATTTAAAATGAAAAAGATTCTCAGTCTTGCACTTGTATTAGTAATGGTATTATCAGTAGCAGCTTTAGTTGGTTGCTCAGGTGACAAAGAACCAGTAGGTAATGACGCAGCAACTCTTAAATTTGGTTTAGGCGTTGTTTCAAACTACGGCGAAGCAAAAGACGCTGATGGCGAAACAAATGGTGCTGGCGAATTCAACACAACTGCAGTTGCAGTTCTTCTCGATGCAGAAGGTAAAATTGCTGCAATTGACCTTGATACAGCACAAATTAAGACTGCTTGGACTTCAGAAGGTAAAGTTGTTGCAGCAGAAGATTTAAGAACTAAATATGAAAAAGGTGCAGATTATGGTATGGCAAAAGCACCTGTAGAGCAAATGGATAAAAATGGCGATGGCAAAATTTTAGAATGGAATGAGCAAGCTGATGCATTTATAGCTACAGCAAAGGGTAAAACTCTTGCAGAAGTAAAAGCATTTATGACAGAAGATGGTTATACTCAGGGTGACCTCGCAACAGCAGGTTGCACCATTCATGTGACAGATTTTGTTGCAGCACTTGAAAAAGCTGTTAATTCTGCAGTTGATTCAAAAGCTACAGTTGAAAACAAACTTTCAGTTGCTCTTGTATCAGATAATGAACATTCAAGTAAAGATGCTACAGCAGAAGCAGCAGGTCTTTCTCAGGTTGATACAACAATCGCTGCAGTTGTTACAGATGCAGAAGGTAAAGTTGTAGTTGCTAAAACAGACTGCGTACAGGGTAAAATGCCATTTGATGTTGCTGGTAAATCAACACTTGATGCAACAGCAGAAGTTAAAACAAAACTTGAACTTGGTGCAGACTATGGTATGGCAAAAGCACCTGTAGAGCAAATGGATAAAAATGGCGATGGCAAAATTTTAGAGTGGAACGAACAAGCTGCTGCTTTTGATGCTGCTCTTGTTGGTAAAACAGCTACTGAATTTGCAGGACTTGCTACAGATGGTTACGCAACAGGTGACCTTGCAACAGCAGGTTGCACAATGGCTATCAGTGATATGATTGCTGCTGCAACAGCTGCTACAAAATAAGTTTTAAACAACTGAATTAAAGGGATGTTGTTTCTTGCAACATCCCTGATTTTTTGGGTATGAAGAAAAAAATATTTTCAGTTTTATTAGTATTGCTATTACTTGCTTCACAGTTTTCTTTGTTTTCTTCTTGTGATAGTGTAAATGAAAAGCAAAAATTTTCAGAATATTATTTTGATTATTTTGATACTGTTACAACTATTACTGGTTACACTGAAACAGAAGAAGAATTTAAAAGTATTTGTGAAGAAATAAAAACAGAACTAAGTGAATATCACAAACTTTATAACATTTATTTCAGATTTCAGGGAGTTAAAAATATTTGTGTTATAAATGAACTGGTTGATGGAAAACATAATGTTGTAAAAGTTGATAAAAAGATAATAGATTTACTACTTTACTCAAAAGAGATGTACTCACTAACTGATGGCAAAATTAATGTTGCTATGGGTAGTGTGCTTTCTGTGTGGCATAAATATCGCGAAATAGGTCTTTCTGACCCTTCAAATGCAGAGTTACCACCAGTAAATGTATTAGAAGAAGCAAAAAAACACACAGATTTCAGTAAAGTAGAAATTGATGAAGAAAATAATACTGTCTTTCTTTCTGACCCCCAGATGACTCTTGATGTTGGCGCAATAGCAAAGGGTTACGCGGTTGAAAGAATTGCAGAATATTTAATAAATAAAGGCATTACAGATTTTCTTCTTAATGTAGGTGGTAATGTCCGTACAATAGGTATGGGTAAAGATAACGAACCGTGGAAGGTCGGAATTGAAAATCCCGACACTTCAAAACAAGAAGAAGTTCCACACATTGAATATTTGAAATTTTCAAATATGTCACTTGTAACAAGTGGATGTTATCAACGCTTTTATGAAGTTGATGGTAAGAATTATCATCATATTATAGACCCTGTAACTTTATATCCTGGCGAAAAGTATTTATCAGTTTCTGTTCTGACTAATGATTCAGGACTCGGTGATGCTCTTTCAACATCTCTTTTCCTGATGAATATTGAAGAGGGGAAAAAGTTAGCGGATTCTCTTGAGAATGTCGAAGTTATGTGGGTTAAGAAAAACGGTGAACAGATTTATACAGATGGATTTAAAAATTATACTTTCGAGTATAAAAAATAAATTTTTGAATTAAAACAAAGGAGTTTTTTTTATGAACAAAAAAATTATTATGTCAATCATTGCAATAGTTTTAGTTGTTGCAATCGGTGCTATTGCTGTTGGTTGCAATAAAGGTGCACCAAAAATTGAAGTTGCTGATTCTGCAGATGTAATAAATAAAGTTCTTGATACTTATGCAGAAGATAAAAAATTTGCATCAATGGGTGGCGATATGGAAACACCGGTTGATGGTAAAGCAGGTTTAATGAAACTTACAGATACAGAAACAATCAACTATATGCTTCACACAAATGATGATTTAGTTGCACAGACAGATGAAATTGCGTCTTTCGTACACGCTATGAATGCTAACACTTTTACAAGCGGTTCATTTAAACTTAAGGATGCCGCTACTGCAGACACTTTCTGTACTTCTCTTAAAGACAGCGTTTTAGCAACACAATGGATGTGCGGTTTCCCTGAAAAAATCGTTATTTTCAATGTTAATGGTGGCGATTATGTAGTTTACGCAATTGGTAATGGTGAAGCAGTAGATTACTTCAAAACACAGCTTACAACTGTAATGGGTGAAAGTGCGGTTCTCGTTACAGAAGAAGCAGTTGCATAATATTTTTATTAATTTAAAATACACTTTGGATAGGGGTTAAAAAATGCTTTTTTCGAGCATACCGTTTTTATATTACTTTCTGCCAAGTGTACTGATACTTTATCTTTCAGCTCCTCCAAAAATTAAAAACACAGTACTTTTAATAAGTAGTTTAGTTTTTTATGGATGGGGAGAACCTAAATATTTAATTTTAATGGTAGCCTCAATTATAATCGGATATGTATCCGGTTTACTAATTGAGGCTACAAATGAAAAATCTAAAAAACGGGCATATATGATAATAAATGTTGCAATCAATTTATGCTTTTTAGGTTTCTTCAAGTATTCAGATTTCTTTATAGAGAACTTTAATGCTGTAACCGGTTTTTCTGTAAATTTATTAAATATTGCACTTCCTATAGGTATCAGTTTTTACACTTTCCAGATTTTAAGTTATACAGTAGATGTTTATCGTGGTACTGTAAAAGCACAAAAAAATTTAATAAATCTTGCAACTTACATTACTATGTTTCCGCAACTTATCGCAGGTCCTATAGTAAGATATGTTGATGTTGTTGATTCGTTAAGTGAAAGAAAATTATCATTTGAGAAATTCAGTACAGGCTTAAGAAGATTTATAATCGGTCTTTCTAAAAAAGTACTTATCGCAAATGCTTTGGGCGAGTTTTGTGCTACATTTAAAGCCTCTGATGACAAATCGTTGTTATTTTACTGGGTGTATGCTATAAGCTTCTGTTTGCAGGTTTACTTTGATTTTTCGGGGTATTCCGATATGGCAATAGGTCTTGGTAAAATTTTAGGTTTCGAATTTATGGAGAATTTTAATTATCCGTTTATTTCAAAAAGTATTTCGGAGTTCTGGAGAAGATGGCACATATCTTTGGGTAGTTGGTTCAGAGATTATGTCTATATTCCTTTAGGTGGAAACAGAGTAAAAAAATCAAAATGGTTTTTTAATATTCTTGTTGTGTGGTTTTTAACAGGATTCTGGCACGGTGCTGCCTGGAACTTTATTGTATGGGGATTGTACTTTGTAATTTTCCTTGTATTAGAAAAAACAAAAGTTGGTAAATTTCTTACAGAAACAAAAGTTTTAAATCATATTTATACACTTTTCTTTATAATAATAAGTTTTGTTATATTTGATGCAGTAAATATGGTTGAAGCGTTTTCGTATATAAAAGTAATGCTCGGACTTTCATCAGTTCCACTAATATCAAATGAATTTATATATTACCTAAAAGAGTACGCAGTTGTTATTGTTATAGGTTTAATTGGTGCTACTCCGCTTGTTAAAAGGGTTGTTACAAGATTAACAGAAACAAAAATAATAAAAGTTATTGTTGGAATTTTTGAACCAATTATTCTTATTACTTTACTTGTTTTGGTTACTGCATATTTAGTAGATGGTTCATTTAACCCATTCTTATATTTCAGATTTTAGGAGGTGCTTATAATGAAAAAAATTAAAAATATTGTTGTTACTGTTATTTTATCATCTTTCATTTTAGCACTGTCTGTTTTTGCGTGGGTTAAACCAACTGACGAGTTTTCGTTAACCGAAAGAAGACCATTGGCAAAATTTCCTGAATTTAATATAAACACACTCTTGTCTGGTGCTTTTATGAAGAATTTTGAAAACTATACTCTTGACCAGTTTCCGTTAAGAGAGTTTTTCAGAACTGTTAAAGCACAGAGTGAGATAGGTATTTTCAATAAAAAATCAAATAACGACATTATTGAAAAAGATGGGTATATCACAAAAATTGAATATCCGTTAAACGAGAATTCATTGGATAATGCTGCAAAGAAGTTCAATAATGTTTATGAGAAATATCTGAAAAATACAAATACTAATGTATATTTTTCAATTATTCCTGATAAGAACTATTATTTAATAGGTGATGATGAAAATTTTCTTTCACTTGATTATAATAAAATGGTAACTGATATTACCAAAAAAACAGGTTATATGAAATATATTGATATATTTTCTGAACTTTCAATTGACAGTTACTATAAAACAGATAGTCATTGGTCTCAGGATAAAATTCTGCCTGTTGCTGAGAAAATAGCAGGGGAAATGGGTGTAGAGTTAAAAGCACAATACGAAGAGATTTCACCTGATAAATCTGTTTATGGTGTTTATTATGGTCAATATGCTATAAATGGTGTGATGCCAGATTCTCTGATTGTATTGAGTAATGAATTTACTTATAATGCAAAGGTAACCGATTATCAGAATAATAGAATAATTCCCGTGTACGATTTTACAAAAGCGGATGGCAGGGATTTTTACGAATCGTTTTTAGGTGGTCCGTTATCACTTGTTACTATTGAAAACGAAAATGCTACCACTGATAAAGAGCTTGTAATGTTCCGAGATTCATTCGGAAGTAGTCTTGCTCCATTTTTCATTGAGGGGTATAAGAAAATAACTCTTGTCGATATTCGTTATATTCATCCTAATATGTTATCGCAATTTATTGAATTCAATAATCAGGATGTGTTGTTTATTTACAGTACATCAGTTTTAAATAATAGTGAGACACTTAAATAAAATTTCATCCCAAACAAATTTTAAATTTGTTTGGGATGAATTATTGTTTATTGCAAATCGCTATCGCTTGGATTCTCTATTGAAATTTTACCTTCATTAAGTAATTCTTCTTCTTTCTTTTTTGAACGCTTTTTTAAATAAATTATAAGCACTACAACTGCAATAATTACAAGAACTATAACCACAATTTTAATTTTAGAAGATGAATCATCTTGTTCTTCACCAACAACAATTGATGTTGGGCCATCTGCACTACCAATAACACCTATTGAAGAGTTGTTTTTATTATCAGGATTCTGGTTTTGATTCGTAACAGGTAAATCCTGCTCGGAAGAACCGCCACCGAAAACAGTAGTCTCATTATCAACTACAATACAGAATGTAACACCAGTTTTGTCTGTAAAATTCTTGAGTGAAGCGTTTACTGTATCTTCAGTGAATTCACAGTTAGAGTAGTTGTAAACTTTAGATTCTGCAACAGTAGTTCTGTCACTCTCTGATTTATAAGATGAGTCTAATTCAAGACCGGTAACATTATCAGTCATTTTATCAACAACCTGTGCAAGATTGCCACCTAACGAATAACCATGATAATCGCTGATAGAATCAGACATAGCCTTACCGAGTTCTGTTTGCTCGTTACCAAACATATCTGTAATCTGGTAATTAAGATTGTCACCAACCCAAGCAATTGTGTAGTAACCGTCATTTGCATCAGTTGTTAAGAATACAACTAAAATGTTATCTTCGTAACAAGTGGTTTTGCCAAAAATTTCTTTGTATTTATTGTTGGTATATTCCTGAAATAATGATTCGGAGTATTCACCATCATCATAATATTCATCTTCATTATATGTATCTTCAATCTGGAAATCGCCTACCCAGTCTTTAACATCATTTGAGTTAATACCGACTACAAATTTAAAGAAAGCAAAAATAATTGCTACAACAATAATGAAAGCTAAAATGGTAGATAAAATTCCGCCACCACCGCGATGATGGTGATGATGATAACCGCCACCTCCGTAATATCCACGACCATGATGTCTTGGTGGAGGAGGGGGATGATGTCCACCATGAAATCCACCGCCATGGAAACCACCACCGCGATGTCCTCCTCCGAACCCGCCTGAACCACGAGAACCTCCACCGAAGCCGCCGCCACTTGAACCTCTTGAACCGCCTGAAAATCCTCCGCGTGAGCCTCCGCCTGAACCGCGTGAGCCTCCGCCAAATCCGCCACCGCGTGAACCGCCGCCTGGACCTGCCATAGAAATCACTCTCTTTCCAAAACTAATTTAACAGAATAAATATATCACTTTTTATCAAAATTTTCAATAAAAAAGGAAAAATAATACAAAAACTAAGAGAATTTTTCAAAAAAATATTGCATAAAATGGCTTTTTATAGTATTATTATCCACATATTTTTATTAGGAGTGAAAAAAATGAGTGGTGATACACTACAAATCTTAATCGCTATGATTTCTTATATGGCGGTTGTTATTGTAATCGGTTTAATATTTGCAAAAAAAGCAAATAAAAGTTCGGAAAACTACTTTTTAGGTGGTCGTTCATTGGGTCCTTGGGTTACTGCAATGAGTGCCGAAGCATCAGATATGAGTGGTTGGCTTTTAATGGGGCTTCCTGGTGTTGCTTACTGGTGCGGTCTTGCAGATGCTGCGTGGACTGCAATAGGTCTTGCGGTTGGTACATATTTTAACTGGCTTATCGTTTCAAAAAGACTCAGAAGATATAGTATAAGAGCAAACAACTCTATTACTTTACCGGAATTTTTCTCGAACCGTTTCAGAGAAGAAAAGAAAGTTATAGTTTCAATTGCGGCTATTTTTATTCTTATATTCTTTACGGTTTATGCGTCAAGTTGCTTTGTAACTTGTGGTAAACTTTTCTCTACACTTTTTGGTATGGATTATGTACCTATGATGATTTTAGGTGCAGTGTTCGTTCTTCTTTACACAATTTTAGGTGGCTTCTTAGCAGAAAGTGCATCTGACTTTATGCAAGGTATTGTAATGTTTATAGCGCTTACTTTAATAGTAATTATAAGCACAATAAAAGCAGGTGGTTTCTCTGCTGTAGCAGAAAATGCACAGGCTATACCAGGATTTTTAGAATTCTTTGGTCTTGCAACTCCTGTTGTTGATGAAGCAGGTACACAACTCATTTCAGAGCAAGGTGTAGCACTCTTTGGTGAAAAATCAGAATATGGTATTCTTTCTGTTTTCTCAATGCTTGCATGGGGACTTGGTTATTTCGGTATGCCACAGGTTCTTTTGAGATTTATGGCAATAAGAAAAGAATCAGAATTGAAAATGTCAAGAAGAATTGCAATGATTTGGGTTTTAATTTCACTTGCAGTTGCAGTGTTTATCGGTATTGTCGGCAGAGTTCTCTTTATGAATAATCCTGATATGATAGGTAACGCACTTCTTACAAAAACAACTGCAGAAAATATATTCATAACTCTTTCAACAAGTTTCTTGCCACCGATATTAGCAGGTTTTGTTATGGCTGGTATTCTTGCGGCAACAATCAGTTCATCTGACTCGTATCTTCTTATTTCTGCTTCTGCATTTGCAAAAAATATCTATCAGGGTATTTTCAAGAAAAATGCAACAGATAAGCAAGTTATGACAATGTCAAGAATTACACTTCTTGCAATTTCAGTAATCGCAATTATTATTGCACTTGATGAAGATAGTGTTATCTTCCAGATTGTTTCATTTGCATGGGCAGGTTTCGGTGCAACATTTGGTCCATTAATGCTCTTCTCACTCTTCTGGAAGCGTGTAAATCGTGCGGGTGCTGTTGCTGGTATGGTAAGCGGTGCCGCTATGGTATTCCTTTGGAAATTGGTTATCAGTAAATTAGGTGGCGTGTTCGCAATTTACGAACTTCTTCCTGCATTTATATTCTCATCAATTTGTATTGTTGTTGTTTCTCTCTTAACAAAAGCTCCTTCAAAAGAAATTCAAGAAGACTTTGAAGCAGTTAAAAAAGGTGAATAATAATGAAAAAACAAGGTGCTTTTTGCACCTTGTTTTTTATTTTGTGTCCCATTTATAATTGTGAAGTTCGCCCTTATTAGAAAGTTCAGGGTAACCCATCTGCCTCAAAGCTTCATAAACACCAATTGCAACTGAATTTGAAAGGTTAAGACTTCTTGCATCATCAATCATCGGAATCCTTACACATTCGTCTGGGTGAAGAAGTAAAAGTTCTTCAGGCAAACCTTTTGTTTCTTTGCCAAAAAATAAGAATGATTTATCAGTATATGTTACATCAGAATGAGTCTGTCTTGCTTTGGTTGTGAAAAAGAAAAATTTACCATCTTTGTTTTTAGTGAAAAAGTCGTTTAAATTATCATAATATGTAATATCGAGTAAATACCAATAATCAAGACCGGCTCTTTTTAATTTTTTATCGTCAATAGTAAATCCCATTGGTTTTACTATGTGAAGTCTTGCGCCAGTTGCGGCGCAGGTTCTTGCTATGTTGCCTGTATTCTGTGGGATTTCAGGCTCAACTAAAACTATGTTTAATTCGCTCATATCTTTTTTAATTCCTTTAATAAATATGGTATTCCGCGTTCAAAATCAACGCCGTAATGTGTATCAGGAGAACTTTCTTTAGTTCTTTTTATGCAGTCGCAAGTAAATCTTACTGCAATGCACATAGAGTCGTAAAGAGAAAAACCATTCAGGAGTGCACCTGAAAAAGCACTTGCAAAAACATCACCGGTTCCGTGATAGTTTTCAGGAATTTTCTCATTGAAATAATACTGTGGTTTTCTGTCTTCACCAATACACGCAGCACCGATTTGGTTTTCGTGGAATGAAACACCTGTTAAAATAACATTTTTAACGCCTAAGTCGAGTAATTTGTTTAAAAGTGTTTCAATGTATTCTTCACTTTGCACACCATCAATGTACTCAGTGTCGGTCATAAAGCACGCTTCTGTAATGTTTGGTAAAATAATATCGGCAAGAGAACATAGTGAAGTCATTTTTTTTGCGAATTCTTCATTGAAAAGCACATACATTTTACCAAGGTCTGCCATACAAGGGTCAGCAATTAAAATATTGTCGTCAGTTTTAAATTTTTTAACAAAATCTTTGACAATATCTATTTGTTCTATTGAACCTAAAAAACCACTGTATATTGCATCGAATTTTAAATCTATGCTTTTCCAGTGTTCAGTTATAAGTGGCATATCACTTGTTAAATCTCTGTAAGTATACCCTGAAAACCCACCGGTATGAGTAGAAAGAACCGCTGTGGGCATACAGATACATTCAATTCCACAAGCAGAAATTATGGGTGAAGCAACTGTTAAAGAACATCTGCCAAAACCCGAAATATCGTTAATGGCAACAAGTCTTTTCTGTTTTTCCATATAATCATTCCTAAAAATTCATTTAAAAATTTTTGTAAAATTTTAACTTGGTTTAATATTATAGCACTTCCTTTTATTTAATGCAATGTTACTGTTTAAATTTTTAAATTCAGTAAAAACTATTTTTGAAGGGGAGTGAAAAAATGAAGAAAACGACAACCGATATGCTTAAAATCGGTGGTGCAATTATGGCTGCTGGTGCTGCAGCTTCAATGGTTGCCGGTAATATGAAAAGCAATCCTAAAAAAACAATGAAAAAACTTGCAAAGAAATCTGCTAAAACAGTAGATGGAATTATGGGTAATATGCAGTATATGTTTAAGTAAGAGTTCTCAGGCTATTAAACTGAATGTTTAATAGCCTGAGACTCGTAGAAAGGATGATTTTATGAAGAGAATATTTGCAATTGTTTTAACACTTGTTATAGTGTTCTTGTGTGGTTGTGGCAACAAAACGCCTGAAACACAGGGGAAAGTCACTGAATCAGAAATTACAACAACAGATGAATTTACAGAAACTACTACCATAAGCGAAACTACAGAGCCTACAGAAGCGCCTTTCCCTGAAGGTATGAGTGCAATTAAAAGAAATCAGAAATCTGTTTACGGTAAAAAGACAGGTACAGACAAAACTTACACTGGGCTTGAGCCACTCAAAAAAATACAAGTTCCTGTTGTGGATGCAGATAACCTTAAAAATTTAAGTGAGAAAAGTGAAAATCATTCTTATGGAGTTTCAGAGAATGGTAAACCACACGAAATTTCTGTGAATTTTCAGAAAATATATGATAAATATAATGCACTCTGTTTAGATACAAGTGGTGAAAAAGTAATTTATCTTACATTTGACTGTGGCTATGAAAATGGTTGTACCGAGAAGATTTTAGATGTATTAAAAGAAAAGAAAGTTCCGGCTGCATTTTTTGTTACTTTACCATATTTAAAATCTGCTCCTGAAACTACCGCACGAATGATTTTAGAAGGTCATGTTGTTGGTAATCATTCGGACACACACCCGAATTTTTCAACAATTACAAGAACTCAAATGGCAAAAGAAATAGAAAATGTTGAAAACTATTTAAGAACACACTTTGGTTATTCAAGTTGCTACTTCCGTTTTCCGCAAGGTGCATATTCAGAAAGTGCACTCGATTTAGTAAATAATGCAGGTTACACATCGGTTTTCTGGTCGAGTGCCTATGCCGATTGGGACACGAACAACTTAAAAGGTAAAGATTATGCTTTTAATACAGTAACATCTCGTTTACACCCAGGCTGCATACTTCTCTTACACGCAGTTTCACAAGATAACGCAGACGCTTTGGGGGATATAATCGACTATGCGAGAGAACAAGGGTACGAGTTCAGGCAGTTGCCTTAATTAGTTGCAAGTAGCAAGTGTGCAAGTTGCAAGGCGCAAGGTGAATTAAACAAAACTCAGTTAATTGATTTCGGTCAATTATCTGAGTTTTTTGTATTTTTAAGAATGAAGAATAGAATAAAGCAAAAATGAAAAGAAAAAGTTGTTTTTTAGCTGTACCTCTCTTCGAAGAGAGGTACATTATAGAAATAACTGCACTCTTTCTTTTGTGATTTATGATAGAATATAGTTTTATTTTTTTAGAATAAAATAAAACCAGGAAACAGCAGTAATTGCCACTGCTTCCTGCTTCCTGCTTCCTATTTCCTATTTCCTATTTCCTATTTCCTATTTCCTATTTCCTATTTCCTATTTCCTATTTCCTATTTCCTATTTCCTGTTTCCTGTTTCCTCTTATTAATCCCACTTGCATACATTAAAATTATATGTTAAAATTATACTATATTTTAATAAAAGGTGATTATATGGCTGAGAGAAAACAAGTACCAATTTTTGAAAGTTGCTATAAAATAGCAGAGTATTTAAAAAAGAATACAGATAAAGACCATCCTACAACACAGGCGGCAATGCGTAAAGACAGTAGTGTTGCAGATTTTCTTGGTGCTAAAGAAACCTCTAACAGTTATATTAATCAGATTGCACTTGCACTCAACAGCGGTAAAGATGGTGCTTTAAACAAAGAAAAAGACTGGAAAGTTGTGTTTGATGCATTTACCGAAGTACACGGTAGCAAGAAAAAGAAAAATGCAGAGGCAGAGTACACCAATATTGAAAAATTGCCGATAAGAAACCTTTATTATAATCAGGAGTTTTCTTATGAGGAATTAGATAAAATTATTGAGTGTGTCTCTCTTTCAGATACTCTTGACAGTAAAACTGCGAAGAAACTTATAAAGAAGATAAAAGAAGAATTAGGCACTGTTTTTTATGAAGAAAAATCTTCTGGTATTTCAAAAATTGAACCTGAAATGATTGTTGATTCAGAATATTACCGTAAAAATATTAAAACAATCGAAGAAGCAATAGAAAAGAATGTGAAAATCACTTTTTATTATAACGGAATTGATAATGAGAAAAAATTAGAACGCGAAAGTCTTTCAAAAGAAATTATAAGTCCTTACTATCTTGTTGCAAATAAAGGTAAATATTATGTTGTTGCTTGTAAAGACAGTTTTATGGGTAAGAATTATAAGAAAGTTATGTCGCTTTGGAGAATTGACTTGATGACCGAAGTTAGACTTTACACAAATGCTCAGGATAAAGACAGTGAAAAAGCAACTAAAAAAGAAGAAGTGCAGAATCTTCCATTAAAATGGTCTGACGATTTCCATTTTTCACATCTTAATATGGCAAGTGACGCACCGGTTGAAGTAACTTTAAAATTACTTGAATTGCCACGCGTAGACGATATTTCAAGAAGCGATAAATATTCACACACATTTCTTTTTGATACATTTGGCAGTCGCTATACTTTTAGAGAAACAAAGTCAGGTGACGAGTTCGTGACAGTCGAATGTTCACCGAGTGAAATGATTAACTGGGCTTTACATTATAGCGACAGGGTAGAGGTTATTTCACCTGAGTTTTTAAGACACGATATAAAAGAACGAGCAAGACAAATAAGTAAAATGTATTTAGGTGATTAATATGAATGAGTTAAAACGCTTTGGTTTCGGTTGTATGCGTTTCCCTGTAAATGCAGATGATAGTGTAAACTATGAAGAAACCGAAAAAATGATTGATTACGCAATAAAAAATGGCATTAATTATTTCGACACCGCTTATGTTTATCACGCAGGTAAATCTGAAACAGTTTTAGGTGATATTCTTAAAAAATATCCACGAGAAAGTTTTTTACTTGCGGATAAATACCCGGGACATCAGATTTGCGATACTTACACACCAGCCGAAACATTTAAAGAGCAGTTAGAAAGATGTCAGGTTGATTATTTCGATTACTATTTACTCCACAATATAAACGAAAATTCCGCGAAAGTTTATATGGATAAAAAGTGGGGAATATTAGATTATTTCAAAGAGCAGAAAGCGTTAGGTAAAATCAAGCATTTAGGTTTCTCTTGCCATTGTTCAGTAGAACTTTTAAAAGAGTTTTTAGACTACTGTGGTGACAGTATGGAATTCTGTCAGATTCAACTCAATTACTTAGACTGGACTTTACAGGATGGTAAGGAGAAGTATGATTTGTTGACAGAAAGAAATATACCAATTTACATTATGGAACCTTTAAGGGGCGGTAAATTGGCTACGCTTTCTGACAGTCAGACTGTGAAACTTGAATCATTAAGAAAAAACACAAAACCTGTAGAATGGGCGTTTAGTTTTCTTCTTAATTTACCTAACATAAAAATGATTTTGAGTGGTATGTCAGAATTCGGTCAGGTGACAGAAAATATTGGAATTTTTAAAAATTACAATCCGTTAAATGATGAAGAGATAAATGCGCTTTTAGAAATTGCAGAAGAAATGAAAGACTCTGTACCGTGCACCGGTTGCGGTTATTGTCTTAAAGATTGCCCACAAGGGCTCAACATTCCTTTTATGCTCTCAATTTATAATGAATTGAAAATTCAGAAGGCGATAAGTGTAAGAATGAGACTTGACGGTTTGCCGGAAGACAAGCAACCAACCGCGTGTATTGGTTGTGGGTTGTGCAGAGAAAACTGTCCGCAAAAAATAGAAGTCCCGAAAGAATTAGAAAATCTTTCAGAACTCTTAAAAACAATGCCAACCTGGGCAGAAATCTGTGAAGAGCGTCAGCGTAAGATGAAATTAAAATAAAAAAAGAACTCCGTTATTTGAACGGAGTTCTTTTTTTACTTTAGTTTTTAGTCTTTTAAAAATTCTTTAACGCTTCCAGTAACACCTGCAAGGTTTTGTAAGTCTGACGGAACAATAATTTTTGTTGCTTTACCGTCAGCAGCTTTCTGGAATGCTTCCATACCTTTAAGTGAAAGGTATGCTTTTGATGGGTCAGCCTCGTTAATAAGTCTGATACCTTCAGCCTGAGCAGTCTGAACAGCAATAATAGCACTTGCTTCACCCTCTGCTTCACGGATTTTAGCTTCTTTAACAGCGTCAGCAGCGAGGATTTTAGCTTCTTTGTCAGCTTCAGCAGCAAGAATTTGTGCTTCTTTCTGACCTTGCGCTACGAGAACTTGTGATTCTTTTTCACCTTCTGCACGAAGAATAGCTTCACGGCGTTCACGCTCAGCCTTCATCTGTTTTTCCATTGCTTCCTGAATTTCTTTTGGAGGAAGAATGTTTTTAAGTTCAACTCTGTTTACTTTAATACCCCAAGGGTCAGTAGCTTCATCAAGAATACCACGGATTTTTGCATTGATAGTATCACGAGAGGTGAGTGTGTGGTCAAGTTCAAGTTCACCAATGATGTTACGAAGTGTAGTTGCAGTTAAGTTTTCAATAGCAGCAATAGGGTATTCAACACCATAAGTGAAAAGTTTCGGGTCTGTAATCTGGAAGAACACAACAGTGTCAATCTGCATTGTAACGTTATCTTTTGTAATAACAGGCTGTGGTGGAAAGTCAACAACTTGTTCTTTCAAAGAAACGATTTTAGCAACCTTTTCAATGAAAGGGATTTTGATGTGTAAGCCGGTTTCCCAAGTTGAGTGGAATGTACCTAAACGCTCAACAACATAGGCTTTTGATTGTGGAACAATTTTAATGTTTGCAACAATGAGTAAAATAGCGAGTACTAAAAGTACGAGTACAGCAATAATAGCTTCCATAATAAATTTCTCCTTTAATATAAATTACTTTAATTTTTGGGTCTTACAATAAGTTTAACACCCTCAATACGCTCAACAACAATTGTCGTGTTTTCGGGTATTTCAACCTCATCACTTATAGACCTTGCGGTCCACACAGAACCGCGAACCTTAACTGTACCTTTTGCATTAAGGTTAGAAATTGCTTCTGTAACAACACCCTCTGCATTTATGTACATATCTGCATTGGTAGGTTGCTTTCTTGTTCTTGTGTATTTTTTTGCAATTGGTCTCAGAAGTACAAGAACAATAAAAGAAACAATCACGAAAATTACAACCTGAATCATCGGGTTCTCAATAAAGAAACTCGAAATGAGTGCAACAAGAGCACCTGCTGCAAACCAGATTGTAAGGAGATTTGCGGTACAGGCTTCAACAATAACAAAAAATGCTAAAAGTCCGAGCCATACCCAAACCATCATAGAAATCACTCCTTTATAAATTATAATTCCCAATTTATTTCATCAATATAATTATACAACTGTTTATTAAAAAATTCAATATTAAATTTTGGAATTATAAATATTTATAAGTGAATGTAAAAACCTCAGTTAACTGATCGAAATCAATTAACTGAGTTTTTATTAAAAAATATTATCAAAACTCGGAGGAACACTATTTTTTATATACTCTAATTCTTCTTTGCATTCAACAAGGCAAAGGTATGTTGTTTCTAAGTCACCATTTTTTGCGTGTTCAGGTAGTTTTTCTATGCTTGTTTCGAGTTGTTTGATATCATCATTGTTAAAGAAAAAATAAAAGAACTTTGAGTTTTCTTCCCATATATCGTGCAGACTTTGTGTTTTATTATAAAATTCAACTCGTTTATCGTGATTGTCATTTTCAAGTATATCAGTGTTATATTCGGTTAAAGTTTCAATTCTTGAAATCATATTGTTGCAAATCCTTTTTGTTTCATTAAGTGAGTAAACACCTGTGTAAACAGAAACAGAAATCAAAACTATTGCAATTATTACTCTTTTCATATTCTCACTCTTTTAAAATAATTTCAGCGTTTTTATTTTTGTCTATGTTCATGAGAAAAATTTGTTTCTTGTGAACTTTTTTCTTTTCTAAAATTCTTTCTATATCTTCTTTATTTATTTCTAAAACATCTAAATTCTTCTTTAATACAACACCATCTATTATAACAGGGCAGGTGTAACCGTCATTTTTTGTTTTTACTTTTACATCTTGTTTAGTTGCATTTTGAAATTGCGGTTTCAATAAAACTGAAAGTGTTCCGTTTGTTTCTATTATGGCGTAGGCAACCTCGTTTATATCAAAAACATCTTTTTGTCTTAATGCAGAAAGAACATCATCAACAGTAAAACGCAGTTTTTTCAGTTGTTTCTGGTCTAGTTTTCCATCTTTAATTATCAGTAACGCATTACCGTCACTTATGCTACGAAATTTTGTGCTTTTCATAGATATTACTGAATTTATAATTTCAAGACTAATTAAAATCATAACAGGAATTAAACTGTTTATTAAGGGTACAGAATTGTCTTCTATAGGAATTGATGCAAATTCAGAAAGTAAAAGTGTAATTACTAGTTCTGTAGGTTGTAATTCGCCTATATTCCTTTTGCCCATAATTCTTATACTTGCAGAAACAAATAAATAAAGAATAACAACTCTTATAATTGTAGTTAACATAAAATCACCGTTTTTAGTATATCCATAAAATTTCAGGTGATTATAAAAATGGTGATTTTTATGAAAGAAAATAACAGTCCTTTTATAAATGTAGACGATTTACCAAAATCTGAACTTGGTAATGTTAAGTTTTATGCAGAAGATAACGGTAAAATTATTAAAGATGTGTTTCTCAATTGTTTTGATATAGTTGTAAAAAACGGTGTTTGTGGTGACCGCAGGGTTGTATTTGCAAAATGTGACGGTCTTACATCTTCAGAAAAAATTATTGAGGGTATTACAAAACCAATGTTACATTTTAGCGGTGAATTGCCGAAAAAAGATGTTTTGCAGTTTATTTCCACGGAAATAATTTGTGGTACAGAGGTTAAAACTGAAAAAAATCTTGATTTGGCAATAGAAAATCTTTTGCGTGGTTGTGTTCTGGTCTTTGTGGATGGGGTAGAAGAATGCATTGTTGTAGGAATGCAGAACATTCCCGGTCGTTCAATAGACGAACCAAACTACGAAGTTCAGGAGAACGGTTCAAGAGAAGGTTTTGTTGAAATTTTAAAAACAAATATGACTTTAGTCAGAAAAAGACTTGTAAATGTCAACTTTAAAATTGAAGTGTTGGAAGTTGGTGTTTCTACAAAAACAAAAGTAGCAGTTTGCTATATGAATGGCAAAGTTAAAAAGGAAGTTTTACAGGAAGTAAAAGACAGGCTTAATTCTGTAAATATGGATACTGTCTTAGGCGAAACTTATTTAAGAAAAGCACTCGACACAAAACGCAGAACAATGTTTACAATGGTAGGTAAAACCGAAAGACCAGACACATTATGTGCAAAAATTAATGAAGGTAAAATTGCAATTTTAATTGATGGCACACCTTACGCGTTAATTGTGCCAAGACTTTTTATAGAGAATTTTCAGACATTTGACGATTATCTCAACAGACCATATTACGCGACATTTATGCGTTCTATAAGATTAATTTCTTTTATAATAAGTATATTTCTTCCTGGCATATTTGTAGCAATAGGGTTGTTTCATCAGGAATTGCTACCAGAAAAAATGCTTTACAATGTCGTGGTTATGGAGAGTAATACTTTGTTTACACTGACAGTTGAAGCACTTATTATTCATTTTATTTATGAAATTGTCCGTGAAGCAGGTCTTCGTGTGCCAAAATCAATTGGTCACGCGGTAAGCATAGTTGGAGCGTTGGTAATAGGAGATGCCGCAGTTACTGCAGGGCTTATAGATGCACCAATGCTTATAGTTGTTGCTATGACTGCAATAACATCTCTTGTAGAAACTGACCTTTACCACGCAATAGCAGTTTTAAGAATTGCATTTATTATTATTGGTGGTACAAGTGGATTCTTCGGTATTATGGTTGGTGTTGCGATTTTAGTTGTAAATCTTTCATCTGTTGAAAATTTTGGTGTTTATTTTTTGTCACCGCTTGCACCATATAACAAATCTCTTTTCAGAGATACAATAACTCGTTTAAGTATGGAAAAATTGGGTAAAAATATATTTGATATAAACAAAGTAGGTGAGCAGAAATGACCGAAAGGAAAGTAACAACATTCCAGTTTTATTCTCTTTTGTATATTTGCTCTGTTGTGGCGGCATTTATGTTTGTTTCAACGACAGTAATTGATTTAGGTGTAACAGATGCAATTCTTTTCCCAAGTGTTTTTGGAGTTCTTAGTCTTGTAACAATAATTCCGACTTTTATATTCAATAAAAAATCAAATGGTGAAAGTGTACTGACTGCAATAAGAAAAAGAAATAAATTTTTTTCGGATGTCGTTGCTTTTTCTTATATCGTTTTGGTTTTTATTTTACTTTTAAGAACACTTGCAAGGTTAGATTTATTTGTAAGTTCAGAAGTTTTCCCTGAAAATACAATGACATTCTTAATTGTTTCAATAGTAATTGTTTCTGTATTTTTATCTTTACTTGATATAGGGGCATTGTCGAGAGCTTCAACAATATTTCTTATAATGGTTACACTTTCAGTTTCGGTTGTTGTATCTTCTGCATTCAGCAATATAGAAACTGTAAATATTGTTCCGTTTTTTATGAATGGTGAAACAGAATTTATAAAACAAGCACTTGCATACTCCGTCTTTTTTCCTGAATCTGCGTGTCTTATTTTATTCCTCTCAAATATAAAAGGTAATATAAAAAGGGGTTACTATTTATATATTCTCTTTCTTGTACTATCCCTTACTATTGTTGCATTTACGGTTGTCGGTGCGTTGGGTGAATTTTCAAACACACAACTTTTTCCGGCATTTGCAATTTCTTCTGTGGGTGAATACAGAGTACTCGAACGATTTGAATCAATACAGAGTTCAGTCTGGACTGTCTGCATTATTGCAAAAACAACCTTACAGATTATGATAATTTCTAATTGCATCCGTCATTTATTCCCTAAAATAAAATGGTGGACCCCGAATGCACTTACAGGAATTATAGCAATCGGATTTATAATTTATATTTCAAATGGCGTTACGCGTTTTTCGTTTATGTCATCTCAAATTTGGGTTACGGTAACTTATATTTTATTAGTTGTTGTTTTGCCGGTTATATCGTTGCTGTCAATCTTAAAAAAGAAAAGGGGAGAAGAACTTGCTTAAAAAAATCACACTTCTCTTTTTAGTAGTTTTTATATTTTTTTGTTTTTGTTCGTGTGAACGCTACGGAACAGAAATTGAAGATATGATGATAATACAGGGTATTGCTGTAGATAGAGAAAAAGACGGTTATGAAGTTACAATCGAAATGCTTAATAATAAACAAAGTGCATCTGCTGACTCAAGTAATGTCGGTGAAGAAATGACACTCATATATTCCGGTAAAGGTGAAACTGTTGCTAAGGCTCTGCGACTTATAATAAATAAAACTGGTAATGTACCGACTTATACGCATAATAAAGTAATAATTTTGAGTGAAGAAGTTGCAAAGAGTGATATTACGAAAGTACTTGACTTTTTTGAAAGAGATTACACCACTCAACCGATAACTCTTGTGTGCACTGCAAAAGATGTAAAAGCGGGGGAAGTATTAAAAGCGAATATAGGTAAAGATATTTCAAAAAGTGAAGTGCTGGAAAAAATACTAAATCAGAGTTCTATAAGTTCTATTACACCAGAAACAAGACTTATAGATGTAATTAATACAGTGCTTGATGAAACTGCCTGTATTGCTTTGCCAACAGTAACATTGCAGGAGAATGGTGAAACAAAAACTTTTTTCGTAGAAAATATTGCAGTGTTTAATTATAATAACGAACTTTCATATTATCTTGGTCGTGAAACTTCTGAAAGTTTTGTGAAATTATTAGGCGAACTGAAAAACGGAACGCTTGTAACCGAAGATGAAAAAGGTGATAAAGCAACATTTATAATTGTGGATGGTAAAACTAAGTATAAAGCAGAAGTAATTAATGGTATTATAAACTATAATGTAAAAATCAAAATGTATTGTGATTTGAATGCGTACGAAGGCGATAACTTTAAAACAATTAAAAATGAAACGGTTGAATTGTTCAGAAAAAATATAGAAACTGATACCGAAAGTAAATTGAGAGATACCTACAAAGCAATTAAAGAACAGAATTCTTTTGACATTCTCCATTTTGGCAGAAGACTTTTGCAAAACGATAAAAATGCTTATAAGCAAATGAAAAACAATTGGCAAAATAATTTTAAAAACAGTAATATAAATGTAGATGTTGAGGTTGTAATAAGAAGAATAGGTGAAGAAAGTTATCACGAATAGTAAAAAATAGCACATTTCGCACCAGTAATTGTGTAATGTGCTATTTTTATAGTGTTATTTTTCAAAATATTCAACAAAATTTACTATAAATGTTGACTAATGAAAAAAGAGTTGCTATAATAAATTTATCTATAATGCACATTGTGGCATATTAGTATTTTGGGTAATGCGTAAACTCAAAAGAAAATTAAAATCTTAAAAGAAGGCGAATGTTATGAAAAACTTTTACGCAAAATTAAGTATTCGTAAAAAACTCCTTACTGTGTTCATTCTTGTTGGTGTGTTAACTTTTCTTTGTAGTGCCGTAACTGCGGTAGGGCTCACTACTATCACAAATAACTGGAACACACTTGTTCACGAGTATGGTTTTTCACAAGGTTATGGTGGTCAGGCTCTTACAGAGCTTACCCGTGTTGAAGAATTTGCAAGAATATCTATTTCTTCAACAGACCCACAGCAAAAACAGACTGCGGGTGAACAAATGCAGGCACATATGAATCTTTATAAAGAACATATGGCAGAATTAGAACCTTACATAGTAACAGAAGAAGAACGAGCATTATATGATGATATAGTTGCTCAACACGATATATACAGAAATTTATTAACAGAAATTTTAACTGGTTTACATCAGGGCGGTGGCTCTGCAGAGGCAATTGCAACAGCAGAAGCTCGTTTTAATAACGAAGCAGCACCTGTTTATGAAAAAGTTTATGCTGATATGGAAGAGTTTGTTGAGTTAAAGCAGACAACAGGCGATGTTAAAGCAGAGACAATGCTTTCTAATGCTAATATTACAGGTATTGCCCTTGCCGGTTTAATTGGTGTTATTGCAGTTATCGGTATTATTATTGGTGCAGTAATTTCTGGTAAAATTGCAAAGCCTGTTAAAGAATGTTCAGAGCGTCTTAAAGCATTGGCAGATGGTGATTTAACATCAGATGTGCCAACAACTAAACTTAAAGATGAAGTTGGCGAATTGATTGATGCTACTGCTAATATCAAGTGGCGTCTTGAATACATAGTTAAAGATCAGGGTAATCTTTTGGCGGAAATCTCAACTGGTAACTTGAATGTTTCTTCTGAACATCCGGAGGCTTATGGTGGTGACTTCAAACCACTTCTTGAATCTCTTGATAAAATTGTTAATGACCTTACAGATACTATGTATCAGATTCATCAGGGTTCAGAACAGGTTGCAAATGGTGCTGACCAGGTTGCAAGTGGTGCTCAGGCACTTTCACAAGGTGCAACACAACAGGCAAGTAGTGTACAGGAACTTTCAGCTACAATCGTTGAAATTTCTGAACATATTAATACAACTGCTAAAAATGCAGTTGAAGCAACAGAACAGGCAAATATCGCTTCAAGTGGTATTAATGAAAGTAATGCACAGATGCAAGAAATGGTACTTGCTATGAACGACATTACAAATACATCTAACGAAATTAGCAAGATTATTAAAACAATTGACGATATCGCATTCCAGACAAATATCTTAGCACTTAACGCAGCAGTTGAAGCGGCAAGAGCAGGTGCGGCAGGTAAAGGCTTCGCAGTTGTTGCTGATGAAGTTCGTAATCTCGCAGGTAAATCTGCAGAAGCTGCTAAGAGTACAACAGTTCTTATTGAAAGTGCTATTAAAGCAATTGAAAATGGTACAAAAATCGCAGACGAAACTGCAAACTCACTCTTAGAAGTTGTTGAAAAAGTTAATAATGTTTCAACAAAAATTGACGAAATTGCAACTGCATCTGAAGAACAGGCAACTGCAGTTACACAACTTAAAGGTGGTATTGAGCAGATTTCTGCAGTTGTTCAGACAAACTCTGCAACTTCAGAAGAAAGTGCATCTGCTTCTGAAGAACTTTCAGGTCAGGCACAGATGCTTAAACAAATTATCGGTAACTTCAAACTTAAAGATGTTGATGCATCTTCAGTTTCACTTGTTGATTATGCTTCTTATGAAGTCCCAGAGAGTTACGAATCATCTTACGATGATAAGTATTGATGTTTAATAAAATACTTTTTAGTCTTGTATAAATCAAAAAAGGAGCATTTTTAATAATGAAAAATATAACAGGTAAAATGTCAATCAGAGCCAAAATCTTATCATCATTTATTGTGGTTACAGTTATTCTTATGATTGTTGCTGCTTTAATTGGTTCTGCTATGAAGACGATTGATGAGACTTACACAGAACTTTTGAGTTTTGATGGTAACGCACAAGGTCTTGCAGGTGAGGCGTTAGCTTCTTTCTGCTTGATTGATGAATATTTACATGATGCTGTTGCATTTGAGGATGAAGAACTCAGAGCAGAAGCAGAAGCGGAAATTGATACATATAAAGCTGATTTTGAAATGTATATGGAGCAATTGAAACCTTTAATGCTTACGGAAAATCAAATCAGTGAAGAAGAAATTGTTAACGAAGTTGAGTTGTATGAACAAACAATGGCTTATTACACCACTTATTGTCAGGCAATTGATGGTATTTTAGCACAGGTTGGTAAAGTTCCTACTGCAGAAATTCAGGCTCAGTTTGTAGAAAAAATCGACCCTATTTACGACCCTCTTTATGACGGTGTTTTTGAAATTGTTTCTGTAAAACAAGCTGCTACTGCTTATGGTTCAGCTCACGCATCTTTCCGTACACAATTTACTGAATACTTTATGTATGGTATGATTCTTTTGGTTTGTATTATTGCAATTGTTTATGGTGTGGTTCTTTCTAAAATTATTGCAGATCCACTCAAGAAATGTGCAGGCAGACTTGAGAAACTTGCAGAAGGTGATATTGAGTCCGAAGTGCCTGAAGTTAAGTCAAAAGACGAAACAGGTATGGTTTATGAAGCAACTGTTAAAATTACAAATAACTTCAGAACAATTGTTAATGATCAGGGCAATATTCTTTCAGAAATTGCTAAAGGTAACTTAAATGTAGAGTCAGAACATCCGGATGCTTATGTTGGTGGTTTTGCTCCGCTTCTTGAATCACTTGAAAAGATTGTTGTTGATTTAACAGATACAATGTATCAGATTTATCAAGGTTCTGAACAAGTTGCAAATGGTGCTGACCAGGTTGCAAGTGGTGCACAGGCTCTCTCTCAAGGTGCTACTGAACAAGCAAGTAGTGTTGAAGAACTTTCAGCTACAATCGTTGAAATTTCTGAACATATTAACACAACTGCTAAAAATGCAGTTGAAGCAACAGAACAGGCAAATATCGCTTCAAGTGGTATCAACGAAAGTAATGCACAGATGCAAGAAATGGTACTTGCAATGAACGACATTACAAATACATCTAACGAAATTAGCAAGATTATTAAAACAATTGATGATATTGCATTCCAGACTAATATCTTAGCTCTTAACGCGGCAGTTGAAGCAGCAAGAGCAGGTGCGGCTGGTAAAGGCTTCGCAGTTGTTGCTGATGAAGTTCGTAACCTTGCAGGTAAATCTGCAGAAGCAGCAAAGAGTACAACAGTTCTTATTGAAAGTGCTATTAAAGCAATTGAAAATGGTACAAAAATTGCAGATGAAACTGCAAACTCACTCTTAGAAGTTGTTGAAAAGGTTAACAATGTTTCAACAAAGATTGATGAAATTGCAACTGCATCTGAAGAACAGGCAACAGCAGTTACACAACTCAAAGGCGGTATTGAGCAAATCTCTGCAGTTGTTCAGACTAACTCTGCAACAAGTGAAGAAAGTGCATCTGCTTCTGAAGAACTTTCAGGTCAGGCACAAATGCTCAAACAAATCATTGGTGCTTTCCAGCTTAAAGATGTTTCAACACAGGCTTCTATGGAAATCCCAGAAATTAATAACTACGATTCATCAAAGGACTATAACTTCGATAGTTACGATGACAAATATTAATATAAAAATGGCACTCTGCGAAAGCAGAGTGCTTTTTTATTAAATGCAGAATTCAGAATGCAAAATGCAGAATTATATTATAAAAAAACTATATTCTATCATTAAAAATAAAATGAAAGAATATAGTTTCTGTTATTTATATAAAATTATCATTCTGCATTCTGCATTTTGCATTCTGCATTTATCTTGCGTCCCATCAGCACTCCCATAACAGATGCCATCATAAGTCCGCGGGTCCAACCAGATGAATCACCAAGACAGTGAAGTCCGTCAACACTTGTGTTGAAATCAGTATCCATCTTGATTTTGTTACTGTAAAATTTAAGTTCAGGGGAGTAAAGCAATGTTTCAGTTGAAGCAAAACCAGGTACAACATGGTCAACTGCCTGAATGAAATTAATAATATTTGTCATTGCTCTGTATGGCATAGCGGCAGTAATATCACCAGCAACTGCATCAGGGAGAGTTGGTCTTAAGTTGCTTTGTGCAAGTTCCTTAGGCCATGTTCTTTTACCGTCAAGAATGTCACCATATCTCTGAACGAGAATGTGACCTGCACCGAGCATATTTGTAAGTTCACCAACTTTTTGAGCATATTCAATTGGTTGATTGAAAGGGTAGTTAAAGTTGTGTGAACAAAGAATAGCAAGGTTAGTATTATCAGATTTCTTTTCTTTATAAGAGTGACCATTAACGACTGCCAAGTCATTATCATAATTTTCCTGACTTACAAATCCACCAGGGTTCTGACAGAATGTACGCACTTTGTTTTTAAATGGTTTCGGGTAACCTATAAGTTTTGATTCGTAAAGCGCTTTGTTGACTTTTTCCATAACCTCATTACGAACTTCAACTCTTACACCAATGTCAACAGTACCCGCCTGATGTTCAATTCCGTGTTCTGTGCAAAGTTTTTCAAGCCAGTCTGCACCACGACGACCAGTTGCAATAACTATTTTGTCGCCTTTGATTTCTTTAGAGTCTTTTCCGTTAGTTATGTAGACACCACGGCATTTTCCATCTGTAATTTCAATGTCTGTACATTCGTAACCGAAAATCATTTCAACACCATTATTCTGAAGATATTTTTCAATTTCATAATAAAGTGTCTGCGCTTTTTCTGTACCTAAATGACGGATAGGGCAGTCAACAAGTTTTAAACCTGCCTGAATAGCTCTTTTTCTGATTTCTTTAACTTCTTCACTTGCGTTAATACCTTCAATATGTTCGTCAGCACCGAATTCAAGATAAATTTTGTCGGTGTAATTTATTATATCCTGTGCGTAAAGTTCGCCAATAAGTGAAGGTAAATCGCCACCAACCTCATAGCTTAATGAAAGCTTACCATCAGAGAATGCACCAGCGCCTGAAAAACCTGTTGTAATATGGCAATATGGTTTACAATTCACACATTGTTGTGTTTTTGATTTAGGGCAACTGCGTTTTTCAACAGGCTGACCTTTTTCTATAATTATAATCTTTTTCTTGCTACCTAATTTAATAAGTTCAAGTGCGGTAAAAATACCCGCAGGACCTGCACCGACAATAACAACATCGTAATTCATAATAAACCCTTCTTTTTATGTATTATATTTCTTTATATTTATATGCATTAAATAAAGTGTCTGCTTCTTCTGAATATTTACCACTGTCATCTTCTATATAGAGAGGTGGCATAATTCTGAATCCTTCCATAGCACCTTTTTTACCCTCAAGTAAAATTAAACTTGGCTCTTTGCCTTTTCTCTGAATAACTTCACGCATAATTTTCGGTTCGATTTTATTTTTCCTCATTGCGTCAAACATTTCAGGAAGTCTTTCTGGTCTCTGACACATACAATATCTGCCACCGAATTTTAAAAGATAATTAGCAGCTTTTGCGGCATCATAAAGAGTACAGTTAAACTCGTGACGGGCATTTTTGTAATCTTCACCCTCGTTTACAATACCTGTACCAACCTTTTTGTAAGGCGGGTTAATGCTTACTATATCAAAGTATTCATTAGGTAAAATACCTTTGATTTTCTTTAAATCTAAGTGAAATAAATTGACGCTACCTTCAATATTATTATGTTTTAAAGTCTTTTCAAAAAGCTCAATAGCAGTTTCGCTTAACTCAACACCAAAAATTTCTTTAGGTTTAAAATCTCTTAACCATAAAAGAGGAATAATTCCGTTACCTGTACCAAGGTCACAGCATTTATCCTTGTGACGCGGTTTGCAGAAGTCTGCAAGTAAAATAGCGTCAGAAGTAAATATATGCGCCTCGCAAACGAAAATATCTAAATTCTTTGCAAGCTTTTCGGTGCGCTCTTCTCTTGAAGTCATAAAAAACCCCTTGTAGTAAAATAAGTCGGGTAAACCCCATACTCTTTAATTTTACCACAAGGAGTTTTAATTATCAATGAATATAAATGAATTGGAAAAAGTTTGTCATTTCTGCACAGTTTGAAAGGTGTAAAATTTACATTTTGAAAATTATTCCTCCATCTGTTTGCCTAAAAATGCCGCGGCAACCTGTGCTAATTTAACCTCTGTTTCAGTTGGTTTTGCATTAGTGCTGTCACTTATAAAAATAACTGCACCTGAAATATCACCCGCACCAATAATAGGAAAGGCAATTGATGCTTCAATGTCTGAATGTTCAATAGGGTAGAGTGGTTTTTCTGTACCCGATTTAACATAATTTATTCTGTTTTCCATCAATTCTTCAAGTGTTTGCGAAATTCTTTTATCTAAAAAATCTTTTTTAGAAAGACCTGAAACAGAAATAACATGGTCGCGGTCTGTAATTAAAACACCCATACCCGAAGTTCTGCTTAAAACCTCTGAATATTGACCTGAAAATTCAGAAAGTTCACCCATAGGGGAGTATTTTTTAAAAATAACCTCACCATCACTTGCGGTAAAAATTTCCAAAGGGTCACCCTCACGGATTCTCAAAGTTCTTCTTATTTCTTTAGGAATAACAACTCTGCCTAAATCGTCAATTCGTCTGACAATTCCTGTCGCTTTCATATATATCTTCTCCTTAATATCAAATTATGTTGTTAGTATTTGTGATTAAAGGGAATTTATACTTGTCAGATTTACTTTTTAAAGCAATTGTGATACAATATTGAAACAGAGGTGATTTTTTGGGAATTTTAATTAATTTTATTGTAACATTTTTTGCTGGTATGGGTGCAGGACTTGGTACCGGTTTTGCCGGTATGAGTGCCGCCGCTGTAATAACTCCAATGCTTATTACATTTCTTGGAGTTGACCCGTATACAGCTGTTGGTATAGCTCTTGCTTCTGATGTGTTA
>SVPQ01000036.1 GCA_015065845.1 Oscillospiraceae bacterium | reverse complement strand
TTAAGATTTTTGCAAATGAGATAACCTGACCGCGTTCTTCTGCATCAGGAGTCATAACATTAGGTAAACTCCACATCGGAACATCTGCCATTGTGTTAATCATACCCCAGAGAATATAAATAACTGCGGCATAAACCATTAAACCGTTTTCATTAAGTTCAGGGCAGAAGTACATTAAAATTGTAAATACTGCAAGTGGCACGGCGGAGTAAATAATAAATGAACGCATTTTACCTGTTTTACCTGAACGCTTATCTGCTAAAATACCCATTACAGGGTCATTTATTGCGTCCCAAACTCTTGCACCAAGCATAAGCATAAGAACAAAAATTAAAGGTAATTGTAACACATTTACATAATAGTCACTTATGTAACTTGACATCATGGTATAAATCATACCCTGACCCATAGCACCTAAAGCGAACATTCTGAGTTCTTTTTTAGGCACTTTATAAGTTGCTTTTTCTTTCATATAAACCCTACTTTCACAATAAGATTTTTTAATTGTACCATAATTATTGCTCTATGGCAATACACTTATAAGACAATATTTAATTATGAAAAATAGTTAACTTTAACAATCAAAAAATCTGCTTTAGGTATTTACAAATAATTCCAAGTTTGATAATATTGTTTTGTATGGATTATTTCTGTTTCCCGAGGGGAAAAAGGGGGCTTTTTTGTGAAAGAAACCACTAACAGACCAATACCCGAAATATATAAAACTCTTTACGAAGAAAAAGTAAAGGGTGCGTCGCTTTTTCTTATAGTTGGTGACTTGAATTTAAAGGGTAAATATGGCGAGTCAATGCTCGCGTTTACAAAAGATAAACTATATGCATTTGACTCTTGTTTTGATGATTCTTTTATATCTGTTGAATACAAAGATATTGAAGAAGCAGAGGTAAAAAGAATGTATGGTAATGCATTCTTTAAAATCAAGTTAAAAGGTGAAAATAAAAAGAAAAATATTTTAAGGTTTTCTTATGCCGCTGCAGAAGTTGCCGATGCCACCGCAAACTTCATAAATGTAGTAAATGAAAATGGCTTTTCTGAATCAGAAGTCGAAGTTGTAAAATCAGTTTATATGAAACAACGTTCCTTTTGCCCTAAATGTGGCAGAAAGTTGCCGAAACCTGATGCAGAATGTATAAACTGTTCAAGCAAAAGTCATATTATCGGTAAATTCGCAAAATATGTTGCTCCTGAAAAAATGTCTCTTATTGTCTGTATGCTTCTTTCAGTTGTTGCGACAGTTTTGTCACTTGTTCCACCATATATTACAAAAATTATGGTTGACGATGTTATACCAAATAAAAATGCAAAAAAACTTATTATTGTTCTTGTGTGGCTCCTGGCAGTGTATGTGTTCCAGTATATAGTAAATGGTATAAGGTCTTATAAATTAAGAATAACAGGTAACAAAATTACACTTAACTTAAAGAAAGATATTTTTGAAAAAGCGCAATATTTACCAATGAGCTTTTTCGATAAAATTTCAACAGGTTCTGTAATTAACAGAGTAAATTCAGACGCTGGTACAATTCAGCAATTCATTATGAAAATATCGCAAGAAGCTGTGGTTCAGGCGTTTACTTTAGTAGGTCTTGTAATTATAATGTTCGCAATGAGTTGGAAACTCGCGCTTTTCTCACTTATTCCTGTTCCGATTGTTGTTGTAGTCGGTAAAATGTTCAGCAAAGTTTTAGGACCTAAATATATGAGACTCTGGAGAAGACACTCTGCAATCTCAACAATGCTTGCAGACTCAATTCCGGGTGTAAGAGTTATCAAGGCTTTTACAAATGAAAAAAAGACAATAGATAAATTCAACAGATTCTGTGATGAGTGGTTTAAGGAAGACAAAAAAGTTGCAATTCCTGCCGCAATCTTCCCATCAATTATAACATTCCTCGTTACTTGTGGTTCACTTGTAATATGGTTCTTGGGTGGTAACCTTGTTATAGGGGACGACAAAGATGTTTCTTTGGGTCTTTTAGTTTCATTTGTAACATATGCTAGTATGTTTTATAATCCGGTAAACTTCTTTGCAAATATCGGTGATACATATCAGAATACTTTAGCATCTGCAGAAAAAATTCTTGATATTTTAGACGCAGAGCCTGAACACGACTTCGGTCACGATAACACACTTGAAAGAATGCGTGGTAAAATTGAATTTAAAAATGTAAATTTCGCATTTGACCGTTCTAAAAAAGTTCTTTCAAATATAAATCTTACCATCGAGCCGGGCGATATTGTCGGTATTGTAGGTACAACAGGTAGCGGTAAATCAACTCTAATAAATCTTTTGATGAGATATTATGATGAGTATGATGGTGAAATTCTTGTTGATGGCGTAAATGTCCGTGATATTGATATGAAATATTACAGAAACTCTATTGGCTTTGTTCAACAAGAACCACTTATGTTCCGTGATACAATCTTTAATAATATTGCTTACGGAAGTAATGTTTCACATGTTGAACAGGTGCTTCACGCAGCAGAGGTTGCAAATGCACACGGATTTATTTCAAAATTACCCGATGCTTATGACACAATGCTCGGTGAACGCGGTGTAGGACTTTCTGGTGGTGAAAAACAACGCGTTTCAATTGCCCGTGCAGTTCTTAAAAACCCAAGTATTTTAATATTTGACGAAGCGACTGCGGCAGTTGACTCTGAAACAGAAAGTCTTATTCAGAGTGCTATTGAAAGACTTATAAGTGGCAGAACAACACTTATGATTGCTCATCGTCTTTCTACATTGAGAAAGGCAAATAAAATTGTCGTTGTTGACAAGGGTGAAATTATTGAGTGCGGTACACCTGAAGAACTTATGGCACTAAAAGGCAAATATTATAAACTTATTGAAATTCAGTCTATGGGCGAACAATTACAAAAACGCAAGGCTGAAGAGAATTTTGAATAAGGGGGTGCAATATATGCCGCGTTATGTAGAAGGTCCCGATATTCGTTTAACACCTAACGATGTTATTTTCGTTGATGTTGAGTTTTACACAGGCGAAAAATTTACAGGTGTTGAGCTTCGCAGAATGTTCCCTATAACAGGTCTTACAAAATATATTGCACTTGTTGACAGTGAAGGCGAGCAAATCGCGATTATAAGAGATTTAAATGACTTGATGGAAGAGTCAAAAGCAGTCGCAGAAAAGGTTCTTGAGGAATATTATATGATTCCGAGAATTACAAAGTTCTTAAAAATGAGCGAAAAATTCAAAATCTGGATGTGGACTGCTGAGACTGATAAAGGTGTTTACACTTTTGAAATACGAAATCATATAACAGCGGTTAAACCTTTATATGATGGTCGTGTTTTAATAAAAGATGCAAACGACAACAGGTACGAAATTCCCGATGTGAAACAATTAGACAAAAAAAGTCTTAAAATGATTTTACCTAAAATTTAAAAGGAGAAATATAATATGAAACTTCTTATTGCAATAGTAAATAATGAGGACAGTGCAGTTGTTTCTTCTGCACTCACAAAAGAAGGTTTTTCTGTTACAAAACTTTCTACAACAGGTGGATTTTTAATGGTTGGAAACACAACATTTTTAATTGGTGCCGAGGATGACAAGGTACAAAAAGCAAAAGAAACTATTAAAGAGCATTGTAAAAGAAGAACACAAACTGCTCCATCAACACAGGCACTCGGTAGCGGACTTCGCGAAGGTGACCTTGGTGCAGAAGTTGCAGTCGGCGGTGCAATTGTATTCTCATTAGATGTTGAAAGCGTGGATAAGTATTGATGAAAAAGTATTTAAAAGAATTTATAATTGCTTGTATTGAAACAGCGTTTCTCTTTTTATTCCCTTTAATCCCAATGGGTAATAAAGATGCTCACATAATTCTTCTTTTAGTGATTACACTAATTGTTGGTATAGTAGGTGTTGCAATATCAGATAAAAAAATCAAGTTTTTATTTCCTGTGTTTGCGACAATAATGGTAGTACCTACAATGTTTATGTACTATGAACCAAGAGTATACGGCAACATCTTCTGGATGTTCGTATTCTCAGCATTAGCAATGATTATAGGTGAGTTGTTAAGACTTATTGTTTTAGGTGTTATCAGACTTGTTAAGAAGATTAGGGGATAGGAGTTGACTTAACTACGTTCACACATCTTCATGTTCATACCGAATACAGTCTTCTTGACGGTGCTTGCAGAATAAATGATGTTTTGGATTTTGCAAGTGAACAGGGTATGAAAAGCCTTGCCATTACAGACCACGGTGTTATGTTTGGTGCGGTTGAATTTTACAAAAAAGCAAAAGAAAGAGGAATAAAACCTATTATAGGGTGCGAGGTTTATGTCGCGCCCCGTTCTCGTTTTGATAAGAATCACGCTTTGGATAGTGAACGGAGCCACTTAATATTACTCTGTAAAAATGAAACGGGTTATAAAAATCTTATTAAACTTGTGTCTCTTGCGTGGACAGATGGGTTTTATACCAAACCACGAGTTGACCATGAGATTTTAGAACAATATTCTGATGGGTTAATTGCACTTTCAGGTTGTCTTTTTGGTGAGGTTGCAAAGTCAATACTTGCCCGTGATTTTGAAAATGCAGAAAAAATCGCTCTCTGGTATAAAAATACTTTTGGTGATGGTAACTACTATCTGGAAATGCAAAATCACGATATGGTAGAAGAACGCGAAGTTATAAATGGTGTAATGAAAATCAGTCAGAAGTTAAATATTCCGGTTGTTGCTACTAACGATGTTCACTACACAAGAAAAGAAGATGCTGACATTCAGAGAGTTTTAATTGCTATCGGCACAAACAAAACAGTTAATGAAGAAAATGCACTTTCTTTTCCTAATGATGAATTTTATCTGAAAAGCGAAGAAGAAATGCGAGATGCTTTCTCGTTCTGTGAAGAAGCGATTACAAATACACAGATTATTGCAGATAAGTGTAATTTTGATTTTGAATTTGGTGTTTCAAAATTACCGCTTTTCGATGTTCCGGAAAGTGACCACGCATTATATTTGAAAAATCAATGTCTTAAAGGTTTAAAAGAAGTTTTCGGTACAATTCCCGAAGAGTATGAAGAACGCCTTTTATACGAACTTTCAGTTATTCACGAAATGGGTTTTGACGATTATTTTCTTATAGTTGCCGACTTTATTTCATTCGCAATAAAAAATGGTATTCCAGTAGGGCCTGGTCGTGGTTCTGCGGCGGGCAGTCTTGCCGCATTTGCGTTAGGTATTACCGGTATAGACCCTATAAAAAATAAACTTCTCTTTGAAAGATTTTTAAATCCTGAAAGAGTTAGTATGCCTGATATAGATATTGACTTCTGTTACGAACGCCGTGGCGAAGTTATTGATTATGTAATAAAAAAATATGGTGTAAATAAAGTCGCACAAATCGTTACTTTTGGTACTTTACAGGCAAAGGCAGCAATCCGTGATGTTGCCCGTGCTTTAGGACTTCCTTATAGCACAGGCGATGTTGTTGCAAAACAGATTACACGCGATTTTCCTGATATTAAAACTGCACTTTCTAAAAATAATGAACTCAAAAAGATGTATGAAAGTGATAAGGATATTAAAACTCTTTTAGACACTGCTTTAAAAATTGAAGGTATGCCACGACACGCTTCAACTCACGCGGCAGGTGTTGTTATTACAAGAGAAGATGTTTCAAGTTATGTTCCACTCGCAAAAAACGGCGACCAGACTGTAACACAGTTCACTATGACCGAAATTGAGCAATTAGGACTTCTCAAAATGGACTTTTTGGGGCTTCGTACTCTTACGGTTATAAGCGATTGTGAAAAACTAGTAAAAAAATCACGCCCCGATTTCGATGTTTCAAAAATACCACTTGATGATGAAGGGGTATTTAAAGAAATGTGCAAGGGTAATACTGTCGGCGTATTCCAGTGCGAGTCTGCGGGTATGACAAACTTAATAGAAAAAATGCAACCTGAACGATTTTCAGATATAGCAACTGCAATTGCTTTGTATCGTCCAGGACCTATGTTCTTTATAGATGACTATTTAAGAAACAGAAAAAATCCACAATTGGTAGAGTATAAATCACCGTTATTAAAAGATATTCTTGATGAAACAAACGGTTGTATGGTTTATCAGGAACAAGTTATGCAGGTGTTCAGAACTCTTGCTGGTTACTCTTATGGTAGAGCGGATATTGTCCGTCGTGCTATGAGTAAAAAGAAACACGATGTAATGGAGAATGAACGCGAAATTTTCATAAATGGTTTAATAGATGAAAATGGCAACACCGTTATTGAAGGCGCAGTTAAAAGGGGACTTACAAAAGAAGTTGCCAATGATATTTTTCAGGATATGACTTCTTTTGCATCTTACGGATTTAACAAAAGTCATACTGCCGCTTATGGTCTTGTAGCGTACAGAACCGCTTATTTAAAAGTAAAGTATCCTAAAGAATTTATGGCGGCAATTCTTACAAGTGTAATTGGTGATGAGGGTAAAACCAACATTTATGTAAATGAGTGTAACCGCCTTAATATTCCTGTAATACCACCACATATAAATAAAAGTTCTGAAAGTTATACTGTTACAGAAAAAAGTGTTGTTTTCTCCCTTTTAGGTATTAAAAATATAGGCAGAGGGTTAATTCGCAGAATAGAAACTGAACGCAAAGAAAATGGTTTGTTTAAAAGTTACTGGGATTTCTGTAAACGCGTTTACAGTACAGAACTTAACCGTCGTGCGTTAGAGTGTCTTATTAAAGCTGGTGCTTTAGATGGTTTAGGTCTTAATCGCCGCGAAATGCTGGTAAATATAGATACAGTTATGGCGTGTGCATCCAAAGAAAGTGATTTGTATTCTGGAGGTCAGTTGGATTTGTTCTCTTCACTCGGTGGAGATGCAGATTTATCTTCTGAACCCGACTTTAAAAGATGTGACGAATTTTCAAAAAGCGAACAGCTGGGATTTGAAAAAGAAGTTTCAGGACTGTACTTTTCAGGTCATCCGTTAGAAGAATACAGAGAGATTAGTGAAAATATAAAGTGCGTTAAAACAAGTGAGCTTTATGAAAAACTTGAAACAGGACTTGAAAAAGAAATTGATTCAATGTCTGTACAGTTTTTAGGTATCATTTCATATATGAAAAAGAAAGTTACCAAAAGCGACAGTGTTATGGCTTTTGTTGAACTTGAGGATTTATATGGTACACTTGAAATGATAGTATTTCCTAAAATTCTCGAACAATATCTCGACATTCTTTCTGTTGGTAAAGTTGTTTTTGTAAAGGGAAGAATTTCTACAAAAGATGAGCAGATAAAACTCATTCCTGATTTTATAGAAATTGCAGATAAAGAAAAACTTCGAAATGTTACTGCAAATAATACTACAAGTCAGTCTTCTGGTGGTAAAAAGAAAAAACGCGGATTGTTTTTAAAAATTTCAAAAGATAATGAAACAAAAACAGAGTGCGTTAAAAATCTTTTGTCAATATTTCAGGGTGATATGCCCGTTTACTTGTATCACGAAGAAACAAAAGAATATGAATTCTTAGGTACAGATAATTTAATATGGATAAACACTCCATTAACAAGTGAATTAAAAGGAATTTTAGGTAAAGATAATGTGGTTATTCAAAATTAATGTGCTAAAAAGTGTTTTTTCTGACATTTTTCTATTGTATATTGGAAAAATTTATGATATACTACTATTTCGGTATTAAGAATTTTGGAGGTTCTTATCGTTATGAAAACTATTGGTGTATTAACAAGTGGCGGTGACGCGCCAGGTATGAACGCTGCAATCCGTGCAGTTGTAAGAACAGGTTGCGAATCAGGTATGAAGGTTATGGGTATTCGCCGTGGTTATAAAGGTCTTATTGAAGGCGATATGTTTGAAATGAATCTTCGTTCTGTTTCAGATATTATTCACAGGGGCGGTACAATGCTTTACTCTGCTCGTTGCCCTGAATTCGCTGAGTCTGAGGTTCAGGATAAAGCAGTTGAAGTTTGCAAAGAATTCGGTCTTGATGGTATTGTCGCTATCGGTGGTGACGGTACATTTATGGGAGCACGCGCCTTAACACTTAAAGGAATTCCTTGCATTGGTATTCCGGGAACAATTGATAATGACATAGCTTCTACTTCACATACTATCGGTTACGATACAGCACTCAATACTATTATGGATATGGTTGACCGTGTTCGTGATACAACAGAATCACATGACCGTTGCTCTGTAATTGAAGTTATGGGCAGAAACGCAGGTTTCCTTGCACTTAATGCTGGTATTGCAGTTGGTGCAACATGTATTCTCGTTCCTGAAATTGATTATGATATTGATTCTTACATAATTGAAAGAATGAAACGCACAATGACAACTGGTAAACACCACTTCATTATAATTGTTGCTGAAGGTGTTAAAGGTGTTGAAGTTGGTTCACTTGCAAAATATATTGAAGAAAAAACAGGTGTGGAAAGCCGTGCAACAGTTTTAGGTCATGTTCAACGCGGTGGTTCACCATCAGTCCGTGACCGAGTTATTGCAAGTAAAATGGGTTACCACGCAGTTCAACTTCTTAAGCAGGATATTGGTAACAGAGTTGTTGCTATTGACCACGCAGAAATTGTTGACTACGATATTATTGAAGCACTCAATATGAAAAAGACAATTGACCCCGAACTTTATAAAATCGCAAACGAAATTTCAATATAAAATATTAGAAAATCCTGGGAATTTTCCCGGGATTTTCTTTTTTGTGCAACCCGCTATAAATTTTCAAAAATTTATAGCGGGTTGCACTTTTTTCATCACATAAAAGTCACTTTTAAAGGAAAAGTATTATTGTAGATTTTAAATCTGCAATTTGTTTTCGGGGGTGAAAAGTTGGCGAAAAAAGTTTTTAAATCATTTGTTGCAATTTTTTCATCATTTTTGATTTTAACAATAGTTGTAGGAACTGGTTCTGTTTCACAAGCAGTAACAAGTAATTCTGTAGAAACTGGTGTTAAGGATAAAATTACCGATTTTAGTTTCAGTTTTATTGAAAGTTATTTTAAAAATGAAAATAAAGACTATTCTACTAATAATTCTGTCACAAAAAATCAAAATAATGCAGAAACTTCTGTTTATCTTGGAGGATTTCCTATAGGTATTAAACTTTATTGTGACGGTGTAGTTGTAGTAGATACGCAGAATGTTGAAACATCAGGGGCAGTTCTTAATCCGGCACAGAAAGCGGGTATTTTAAAAGGGGATATAATAAAATCAATAGATGGTGTCAAAGTAACAACAAACAGTGAGGTATCAGAAATAATAGAAGAAAGTAACGGCAGAGAATTAAAAATGCAAATTTTAAGAAATGGCGAAATAAAAAATGTTGTTTTTTCTTCTGTTTATTCAAGTGTTTCGGGTGGTTACAAAGCGGGACTATGGATAAGAGACAGCTCTGCGGGTATTGGTACCGTGACATTTTATACGCAAAAAGGTGAATTCGCTTCATTAGGTCACGCGGTTTGTGATGTAGATACCGGTGAACTTTTACCAATATCAACAGGTGAAACAACCGACGCGAAAATTACAGGTTGTTATAAAGGAAAATCAGGTACTGCGGGTGAACTTTGCGGCATATTGGAAAGTAAATCTACAGGTAGAATAATGGTGAATAAAAGTATAGGTATTTATGGTGTTTTTAACGAGGTAGATACAACAAAAACTCTTTATCCGTTATGCAGAAAAAATGAAGTGAAAATGGGTGCGGCTCAGATTGTTACAACTGTTGAGGATGGTAAACAAGAAGCGTTCAATATTGAAATAGAACGAATTGATTATATTTCAGATGAAAATAAAAATCTTGTAATTAAAGTAACAGACGAAAATCTTATAGCAAAAACCGGTGGTATAATTCAGGGTATGAGCGGTAGTCCTATTATACAGAATGGTAAACTGGTAGGTGCAGTAACTCATGTTTTTTTAAATGACCCGACAGGCGGTTATGGCATTTTTGCAGAAACAATGCTCGAAGTCGCAGACGGACTGAGTGGCGAAGTCGCTGATATGGAAAAAGCGTCTTGAAATAGGAATTAGGAAATAGGAAATAGAGTTCTAAAAATGAATTTATCCTATCATTTGTGCCAGTGGTCAGTTTAGTTGCTAGTATGGCTGGTTGGCTAGTATTATAAAAAAGAAAAGTTCTATCATTTTCGGTTTATGAAAGTGATAGAACTTATTATTTTAAAGAAGAAATAATAAAGAATAAATGACATGAAAAAGTGATTGCAAGAGCGTACCTCTCTTCGAAGAGAGGGGGACCGCCATTTCGTTGTTTTTCTAGTTTTCGCATACTTTCAAGCGAGTGTGAATTTGTATTTATAAATAAAAATTTCCTTGGGTGGTGGAGAGTTCTTAAAAATTTTGAAATGAATAATGAAGTCGCTAATGCTGATGAATAATGAATAATTTCGGAACTGCGTTGCATTATAAATGAAACGAAAAATTAACTCCCACTATGGTAGGGGCAGACTTTTAGTTGCCCGCGAGTAGTGGGAGTTAGTTTTTTATAAATATAAATTAATCGAGTGCAATAAATTATAGTTTATAGTTTCGTTTCAAATGCATTCTATTAAACAACGCGTTGTCGCGGG